>DATFTN010000148.1:0-3355 GCA_035261845.1 Myxococcales bacterium
CCTGCCGGGAGTGCGGCAGCTCGAGCCCCTGGTGCTCCGGCTCGGCGAGGAGCCGCTGGATCTCCGGGTCGCGCAGCACGTCCTCGGCCAGCGCGCGGGCATCCTTCTCGGCGAGATCTTTGCGAGGCAGAGCCATGGTGCAAGAGATCGATCTTCGCCGCGACCGGGGGCGGGCGCAAGGAAGAAGGTCCGCACCTTGCGCACAACCGACCACCTGAGCAGGCTTGACTCAGTGCTGGCCGGGGCCGTCGTCGCCGCCCTGGCCGCCATCGCCGTGGTCGTCGCCGCCGTCGCGGTCGCCGCCATGGTCGTCGTTCACATCGCCATCGTCCACGTCGTGGTTCTCGTGGCCCAGGCCGTCGTCGTCCTGGAAGGCATTGATCGAGTTGCGCAGGTTGTCCTCGATGGCCGCGCGGTTTTCGGGCTTGCGCGGGTCGAGGCGGGCGCCGTCCTTCACGAACCACTTGCTGGTGTCCACGTCGAAGGTGACGTTCGAGGACTTGTCGGTCACCACGAAGCGGCCCTCGAACTCCTGCTCGGCCTCGATCGCGGTGGTGAAGGTGAAGATCTCGCCATCGATGGTGCCCTCGATGATGGCGGACGCGCGCTGCTTCAGGAGGTCGTCGGCGCCGGCGGCGGTGGTCGCGCGCTCGAGCGGGTGGATCTCGAACTCGATCTTGTCGTAGGTGCCGGCCGGGACGGTCGAATCGAAGACCCGGTGCACCTTGCCATCCAACTCGGCGGCGGAGAGGTCGATCAGTACGGGGCCGAGCGCGATCTCGGCGCGGCGATCGCCGTTGCGGCTGCGCAGCTCGATCTTCTCCAGCGCGATGCGGACGCGCGTCAGCGCGATCCCCGCGGTCGCCGCCGCCGGCTGGCCGGCCGTCGCCGCGTTGCGCGCGCTGAGCGAGAGGGTTGAGGTGGCGCCTCCGCTGCAAGCGGCGAGCACGACGGCGGCGAGGAACAGACTGCGACGCATGGAAGACCTCCGGAGTGGAGTGGTTCGGTCACCCCTCCCCACCCCGGAGCAGCCAGGCGCGGGACAACTTTGTTTTGGGTCAGTCGATCGGGCGGGGCGAGAGAAGAGTGCCGCCGGCCTGCGCGCCGGCCTGGCCGCTGCCATTGTTGCCCCAGCAGTAGACGGCGCCGTCTGCGTTCTGAGCGCAGGAGTGGTTCGCGCCGAGCGCGATCCTCTGGACGGCACTGATCGTCCCTACCTGGAAAGGCTTGGTCGGGTTCGGCGAGCTCATCCCGAGCTGGCCGAAGTTGTTGGCGCCCCAGCAGAACGCCGCGCCTCCAGACACCGCGCACGTGTGGCTCGCGCCCGCAGAGACGAGGGAGCACGTGAGGACCCCGGTCGGGGTCGAGGTCGGGTTCGTGTTCCCGTTGCCCACCTGCCCTGAGGAACCCGCGCCCCAGCAATAGAGCTTGGACCCCGACCCGATCGCGCAAGCGTGGGCGTCGCCTGCGGCAACGGCGGTCGGCGCCGGCACGTTAACCAGGACCGGCGTGGACGACTGCGGCGGGGAGGATTCGCCGAACTGATACGTTGAATTCGTTCCCCAGCAGTACAGCTCGCTGCCGGTGACGGCGCAGGTGAACGCGGTCCCTGCCGAGATCGAGGTCGCACCGACGATGCCCGTCACGGGCCCTGGCACGGCGGTCGCGGAGATCGTGCCTTGTCCGAGTTGGCCGACGTCGTTCGCGCCCCAGCAGAGGAGCCCGGTGCTCGTGGCCGCGCAGCTGTGCCGGTCGCCCAACGCCAGCAACAGCGCTCCCGAAATGCCGGGCACCTTCACCGGTCCATTTCCGAGCGCGACTCCGAGCTGCGCGGAGCCGTTCGCACCCCAGCACATCACCTCGCCGGTGCCGGCGAGGATGGCACAGGCGTGCTTGAGCCCGACCGCGACGGCGCCCGCCGCCGAGACTCCTGGAAGGGGGACTGGCTTCGCAGACCACAATGCTCCTGTGGGACTGAAGCCGAGCTGGCCGGAATCGTTGGAGCCCCAGCACTGGACGGAGCCCTCCACGATGGCGCAGCTCGTGTCGCCGCCCGCAGCGAGCGCACTAGCTGGGCAGCAGCGCTGGCCGGCGCCGCAGAGGAAGAACCCCGGGTTGCACGTGAAGCCACAGCTCCGCGCGATGCAGGTGCTCGTGGCGAGCGATGGCCTCGCGCAGACTATCACGCAGCCGCCGCAGTTGTTCACGTCCGTTTCGGTGGAGACGCACGCGTTGTTGCAGGCCTGTTGGGGCGCGGTGCATTGCAAACCGCCCACCGTCTGCAGATCGATGCCGGAGTGATCGACCAGGCCTGCTCCGCAGGCGGTCGAGAGCAGGAGGGCGGGCAGGAGGCGCTTCATCGGCCCATCCCGAACAGCACGACGACGCCCAGCGAACCCTGCGGGCGCAGCGTCGACTCGCCGTTCAGCTTGAAGAGCTGCGCCCCGAACGATCCGTCCAGCCCGACGCGCACCGGCCCGAGCCGCGTGGTCGCCGTCGCCGTGGGTCCGGCGAAGAGGTCCCCGCCCGACCGGCTCGGCCCGCCGGCGATGTCCTGCCACGACCAGCCATAGCCCAGCTCGCCGCCGGCCTCGATCATCACCGGCCCGAACCAGACCGGCGTGAGCAGCCCCATCGTTCCGCCGACGCGCGAGAAGCTGTACTGCAGCCCCTGGTCGGAGACCTGCCGCCGCGCGAGGTCGACGCGGAGCCGCGCGACGACCTGGCCCAGCTCCTGCCGCACTCCCGCGCGCACCACCGGCGCGACGCCGAAATGCGCCAGCGGATACGTTGCGATGCCGCCTCCCAGGAAGGCCAGCGTCGGCGCGGGCCCGCCCTTGGCGCGGGCCATCTCGTACCGCGTCGGGCGCAGCGGGGGCAGGTCGCGCACGTCGCCGCGGATCAGGTCGAGCTGCGCGGTGGCGCGGCCCAGGTCCGAGCGCCGCTCGACCGCGTAGTGGCCCGAGGGGAGCGCCAGCATGATCGGCGCGGCCGACGCCGGCACCTCGGCGAGCAGCTCGCGCGGGCCGCGCAGCAGGTACGTCGCGCCCTGGTCCGCGGGGATGCGCAGGCTGGCCTCGGCGCGGCGCAGGTCGGCGAGCACGACGTCGCCGCGGCCGGACATCCTGAAGTCGTAGGTAGGGTGCTGGGGGCCTGCCTCGGTCCCGGCCGTCCCGGCCACCGTGCGCGAGGAGGTGTAGCGGAACGCCTCGGCCAGGGTGACCTGGCCGTCGCCGTCCAGGTCGCCGGCGCCGCGCAGCGCGACTTCCAGGTGGTGGGTGAAGAAGCTGCCGCCGATCGCCTGGGACTCCTGCGCCGCCTCGCCGATGGCCGTCGAGGCCAGGAAGGCGGTGCC
>DATFTN010000149.1:0-2496 GCA_035261845.1 Myxococcales bacterium
TCTGCCGCATCTCCATCGAGCCTGACTCTTGCGTGCGGCGTACCGAGGACCTGTTCGCGCGGCACGGAGGGCGCGCGCTGGTGGCGGCGCCCTGGGTTCCGGGGCTCGCCGTGGTGGCGCCGCCGCTCGCCGGCATGTCGGGCATGAGCTGGCGGCGTTTCCTCGCGCTGGATGGGCTCGGCGCGCTGCTCTGGGCCTCGGTGTTCGCAACGCTCGGATTCGTCTTCGGTCCGCAGCTGACGCTGGCGTTCGATGCCGCACTGCGGCTGGGGACCTGGTTCGGGCTGGGCGGCGGCATCGCGCTCGGCCTCTGGCTGGGGTGGAAGATCGCCCAGCGGCAGTGGCTGCTGCGCAGCCTCGCGCTTCCCCGCGCCGAGCCGGCGGCCGTGCTCGCGCGGCTGGACTCGGACGCGGCCCCGCTGGTGGTGGATCTGCGGCACGACCTGGACCTGCAGGCGAACCCCACCTCGCTGCCCGGCGCGGTCGTGGTCGGCATCGACGAGCTGCTGGCCTGGGCGGAGGGCATCCCGCGCGAGCGCGAGATCATCCTCACCTGCGATTGACCCAACGAGGTCTCGAGCGCCCGTGCGGCGCTCCGTCTCCGCGACCGCGGCTTCAAGAATGCCGTCCCCCTCCGCGGCGGGATCAGCGGCTGGCGCACCCTCGGCTATCCCCTGCACCCGACGCGCCACCACTCGCACCCCGCGCCTCTCCGAGTCGTGCAAGGTTAGCCGCCGCCGTATTCGGCGGCGCTACGCTCTTCCACAGCGCGGACGTCGTGGAATGTACTCTGGCGCGTTTCGAAGTAGGCTCTCGCGGCATGGGGGAGACCTACAACGCGACCACGGACCTCTTGGAGAGGAACCTGGCCCACCCGGACCGGCCGGTGTTCCGGCAAGACGGGAGGGTCACCACGTACGGCGCGCTGTGCGAGCGCGCCAATCGGGCCGGGAACGCGCTCAGGGCGCTGGGCGTCCAGATGGAGCAGCGCGTGCTGCTCTGCATGCTGGACACGCCCGATCTGCCCGCCGTCTTCTGGGGAGCGATGAAGGCGGGCTTGGTCCCCGTACCCGTCAACACGCTGCTCACCACCGCCGATTACGACTACCTGCTGCGCGACAGCCGCGCGCGCGTGCTGGTGGTCAGCGCGCCGCTGCTGCCCAAGGTCGAGCCAGCGCTGCGGGACCAGCCGTTCCTGCACTCTGTCGTCGTCGCGGGCGGCTCCGCGGCGGGCCACGTCGCGCTCGAAGAGCTGCTCGCGCAGGCCCGCCCCGACCTGGATGCCGCCCCGACCACCCGCGACGACGTGGCGTTCTGGCTCTACTCGAGCGGCTCCACCGGCCAGCCCAAGGGAGCGATCCACCTCCACGGCGACCTGGCCGAGACCGCGCGCCTGTACGGCGAGGGCATCCTCGGGCTGCGCCCGGACGACGTGGTGTTCTCCGCTGCCAAGCTGTTCTTCGCCTACGGCCTGGGCAATGCGATGACCTTCCCCTTCGCGGCGGGCGCGAGCTCGGTGCTGCTCGCCGATCGGCCCACCCCGCAATCTGTGGTGGCGCTCTTGCAAAAGGAGAAGCCCACCTTCTTCTTCGGGGTGCCGACGCTCTTCGCCGGCATGCTCGCCGATTCCACCGCGACGGACCTGGGCGGCCGCCTGCGCTGGTGCGTGTCCGCCGGCGAGCCGCTTCCGCGCGACATCGGCCTGCGCTGGCGCGAGCGCCATGGCGTCGACATCCTCGACGGCATCGGCTCGACCGAGCTCCTGCACATCTTCCTCTCGCTCCGGCCCGGCGACGTGCGGTACGGCACCACGGGCAAGCCGGTGCCGGGGTACGAGATCCAGATCGTCGACGAGCAGGACCGCCCGGTGGCGCCCGGCGAGATCGGCGAGCTGCGCGTGAGCGGACCGTCCAGCGCGGTCGCGTACTGGAACAACCGCGAGAAGAGCCTGCGCGCCTTCCGCGGCCGCTGGACGTACACGGGGGACAAGTACCTGCAGGACGGGGACGGCTACTACGTCTACTGCGGCCGCTCCGACGACATGATCAAGGCGGGCGGCCAGTGGGTCTCGCCGGCCGAAGTGGAATCTGCCCTGGTGGCGCACCCGTCGGTGCTGGAGGCGGCGGTGGTCGCGCACAAGGACGAGAACCAGCTCGACAAGCCCAAGGCGTTCGTGGTCCTGAAGCCCGGCGCCCGCGCGACTTCCGAGGAGCTGCAGCGCTTCGTCAAGGAACGCCTCGCCCCGTTCAAGTATCCCCGCTGGGTCGAGTTCGTCGAAGGGCTCCCGAAGACCGCCACCGGCAAGATCCAGCGATTCAAGCTGCGCCAGGGCTGACAACGTTTGTTGCTCCCGCGAGGGCTACCTGACGTCGATGCAGTACATCAAAAAGCTGCGGGGAGTTGGGTGAAGGCGGACTCGCTCGGCGAGCAGGTCAGAGGCTGGTAATGAACCGCACCAAATTGATACCGTTCGTACTCACCGCTTTCGCTTGTTCC
>DATFTN010000150.1:0-5372 GCA_035261845.1 Myxococcales bacterium
CGAGGCGCGCGGGCTGCTCGCCAGCCTCTTGCAGGACCCGTCCCACTCGGTGCGAAGGACCGCCGCCGGGCTCCTCAAGGGACGGAAGGCGAGCGCATGATCACCGCCGTCGAGAAGGTCCTCTTCCTCAAGTCGGTGGACCTCTTCCGGGGTCTCCGCGGCGAGGAGCTGGCCACCGTCGCGGAGATCGCCGAGGAGCAACCGTTCGCCGCCGGCGAGCACGTGTTCGCCGAAGGAGAGCCCGGCGACGCGCTCTACCTGGTGATCGAGGGCGCCGTGAGGGTGCACAAAGGGGACCGGCAGCTGGCGCTGCTCGCCGTGCGGGACGTGTTCGGGGAGATGGCGGTGCTCGACGCAGAGCCGCGCAACGCATCGGCGACCGTGGTGCAGGACGCCGTCCTGCTCAAGATCGGCCGGGACGACTTCCGCGACATCCTGCAGGAGCGCCCCGAGATTGGCATCGGCGTCCTCCAGGTGCTCTCCTGGCGCTTGCGGGCGAGCGGCCGGCGACCCTAGCTCTCGCCCTCGAGCAGCGTCACCGCGGAAGCTTGCGCAGGGCCGCGACCAGATCCGACAGGTCGACCTCGTGCTCGGCGCCGGTCTTCAGCTCCTTCAGCTTCCCGCGCCCCGATTTCAGCTCCGCGTCGCCCAGCACCAGGGCGTACCGCGCTCCCAGGGCGTCGGCTCGCTTCATCTGGTTGCCCGGATTGCTGCGCCGGAAGGAAACCTCGGCGGGGACGTTCGCCTTCCGCAGCTCCAGAGCCAGCGCGTCGGCGCGCGCCTCTTCCTCGGGACCCAAGGGCGCGAGGAACACCAGCGGCTGCACCGTCGCTTCCCGGCCCGCCTGCGCGACGAGCAGCGCCAGCCGCTCCACGCCGGCGGCGAAGCCGATGCCGGGCACGTCGCCTCCGCCCAGCTCCCGCACCAGGCCGTCGTAGCGGCCGCCCCCGGCGACCGTGCTCTGCGAGCCCAGGCCGCTGGTCGCGATCGCCTCGTACGTGGTGCGCGTGTAGTAGTCGAGTCCGCGCACCAGCTTGGGATCGACCACGTGCGCCACTCCCAGCCGGCTCAAGGACGCGCGCAAGCCGTCGAAGTGCTCGCGGCAAGGAACGCAGAGGAACTGGTCCATCTTGGGCGCCCGGGCCGCGACCTCTTGGCACTGCGGATTCTTGCAATCCAGCACGCGGATCGGGTTCGTCTCGACGCGCTTGCGGCAGTCCTCGCAGAGCTCCGATACGTTCGCGCGCAAGTACTGCTGCAGCGCCGTCCGGTACGCGGGCCGGCACTGCGCATCGCCCAGCGTGTTGACGTGCATCTGGAAAGGAACGCCCAGCGCCCGCAGCCACCGGTCGAGCATCTCGATCTGCTCGGCATCGATGCGCGGCCCCGGCGAGCCGAGCGCCTCGACTCCGATCTGCGTGAACTGGCGATATCGGCCGCGCTGCTGCCGCTCGTGCCGGAACATCGGGCCCGCGTACCACCACTTCGTCTCCGGCTCCTGCTGCTGGACGGCGTGCTCGACGTAGGCGCGCACCAGCGAGGCGGTGCCCTCGGGCCGCATCGAGACCTGGGTGCCGTCCCGATCCTCGAAGGTGTACATCTCCTTGGCCACGATGTCGGTGGCGTCTCCGATGCCGCGGGCGAACAGCGCGGTCCGCTCGAGCACGGGGGTGCGGGCTTCGCGATAGCCGTAGAGTGGGAACAGCTCGCGCGCGGCCTGCTCGATGAGGTGCAGGTGCCCCGTGCGGATCCAGGGATCGTCCTTCTTCAGATAAGTGTCGCCGGGCAGCACGTCGCGCGTGCCCTTCACGGGCGGTACCTTCTGGCCCATCACTCGAGCCTTTCGCCCAGCTTGATGGCGCGCCCGGGGACCACGTCCCCCGCGAGCTTCACTCCGGGACCGAAGACGACCACGACCGTGGAGCCCATCTCGAAGATGGCAAGCTCGCTGCCCTTCGCGACGGGGATCGGCTTCTCGTACTCCTTGCGCTGCACCGCGCGCATCCGGCGCGCGTTGGTCACCACGTCGTCGTAGACGGCGCGGATGCGTCCTACGTTCATCGCTCCCACCGCCACCACCGCGCACGGGCCCCGCGGCGTGTCGAGAAACGTGGTGAGACGCTCGTTGACGCAGAAGAGCTGCTCCACGTTGCGCACGCCAATCCGGTTCACCGGCCACAGCGTCCCGGGGACGTTGATGTAGCCCGTGATCGAACCGCCCAGCGGTGCGTGGATGCGGTGGTAGTCGCAAGGCGCGAGATAGATGGTGAGGAAGCTCCCCCCCGCGAACCGCTGCGCGTCCTCTTCGGCGAGGGGCCCGCCGAAGAGCCCGGCCAGGGTGTAGTGCTTGCCCTTCGCTTGCAAGAGCCGGCCTTCGACGATGTCCCCCACTTCGCCCACCGTCCCGTCCACCGGGGAGACCGGGACCCGTTCGCCGGGAGCGATGGGCCGCGCACCCGGCTTGAGCCGGCGGGTGAAGAACTCGGTGAAGGTCGGGTACTCCTCGATCGCGCGCTCCGCCTCCGCGGCATCGACGCCGTACCTCCGGGCGAATCCGCGGATCACCGCGCGCATCACCGGCCGCGGCGCGGGGATCCGGCAAGCCGCGCCCAGCGCGCGGGAGAGCGTGTTGCGCGGGAGCAGCTTGAGAAAGGTGTAGGCGAGCTCCGCCATCGGGCGGACTTCCCTAACAGACCCACCTGCGCTGCGCCAGTCAGTAACCGCCGTCCGCGGCGCTCGCGGTGGCCGTCGCCGCCTCGGGGGGCGGGAGGGGGCCGCCCGGCACCACCAGGTACTCCTGCACTCCAGCGTTCGCGGCGGGCGCCGCGGCACGGGCAGGTCCGCGGTCGCGCGCGGCGGCCCTGGTCTCCGGAGCCGCCGGAGGCGGCGGGCGGGGCACCTGGGAATCCAGGATGCGGCGGTAGATCTGGCCGTCCGAGACCATCACCGCCTGTCCGACGAACCCCGGAAGCTTGTCCTTGCACGCGGCGTTCGGAGCCAGCCGGTAGAGCGTTCCGGTCCGGTTGGTGACGCCCTCGTGGAAGGCCTCGCCCGCCACCAGGCATCCGCCGCTGTCCTTGTTGATCTCGGCGACCGAGGCGGAGGGGCCGTACGGATCCCGCGGCGGACCGGCGTCGGCCTGCTCCAGCACGTGGGTCGGATCGATGCTGCTCCGGGCGGCCACCACTGCCGCGGCCGCCTGGCTCAGCTTCTCGCGTTCGGCGTGCACCTTGGCCAGCTCCTCGCGGCCGTGTTCGATCGCATGGAGAAGCGCCTGGGCCGAAGGCTTGTCGACCGAGCGCCTGTTCACGCTCTGCAGCAGCGAGACGACCTCGTCCATCCGGGAATCGCCGTACGCCTCGTCGAGCTCGGTGATGTACAGCTGCGTGTAGAGATCGTGGGCCTTGGCGAAATTGGGATCGGGCGGCCCGGAGTACCGGGCGCAGGCCGCCGCGAGCGCGAGCGCGCAGCCGGTGAGCCGGGCAAACGACAGCAGACTCCTCGATGCGGTGAGGTCGCCCACTCCGCGTCGACCCTAGCACGCGAGCAGGCCGGCGCCAGGATTTGGTGTGCAGGTGCACGTCGGAGGGCGGCTCACCGCGACCCACCGCGCGGCCTTGCGGCCCACACGGCGCGAAAGAGGAAGGCTCGCCTCCGTCCCGCCGCCGTACAATGGCCGCATGTGCCGCCTGTTCGGCTGCCGGACCGCCGCACCGGGCGGCGTCGCGCACGAGCTCTTGCACGGAGCCAACGCGCTGCGGGTCCAGAGCCGCGAGCACCCGGACGGATGGGGCCTGGGATGGTACGTGGGCCGCGTGCCGCAGGTGGTCCGCAGCCTGACCGCGGCGCACGGCGACGAGGATTTCGAGGAGGTCTCCTCGTTCGTGACCGCCTCCACCATCGTGGCGCACATCCGCAAGGCCAGCATCGGGCGCGTCGCGCTGGAGAACACGCACCCCTTCGAGTGGGGGCCCTGGCTGTTCGCGCACAACGGCACCGTCCCCGAGTGGGAGAAGAGCCGGGCCGCCGTGGAGGCCGAGATCGATCCCGCCCTGCGGGAGAAGCTGCGGGGCGAGACCGACAGCGAGCGCTGCTTCCTGGTCTTCCTCACCAGACTGTTCGCCCGGTGCGACCCGGCCGCGGCTGGATTCGCCGAAGCAGCGGCGGCTCTGGCCGAGACCGTCGGCATCGTCGTCCGCGCTTGCGGCGCCGGAGCGGCGACCACCTTCCTCGCCACCGACGGACGCACCATGCTCGCCTGCCGGCGCGGGCGGACGCTGTACGTCTCGGCGGCCGGGGCGGAGCGCGACGGGCGCGTCGCCTGGTTCGCGGTGGCCAGCGAAGACCCGCGCCTGCACCAGCCCGTCCCGCCCGGCCGCAGCCCCTGGCGGGAGGTGCCCGCGGGAACGATCGTCGGCGTCGACTCGGAATTACGGCCCTGCCATACCGCCCTGTGACAGCTCTTCGAGCAGCTGGCGGGCGCGCTCGCCGTGGGGCGTGAGCTTCGCGTGCCGCGCGTCGCGCCCGGTGGGCTCGAGCGCGATCTCGAGGCGATCCCGAGGCAGGGCGGGGCCTGCGCGGTCGGCCCATTCGCACAGCGTGGCGGCGGGCTCGGCCAGCAGATCTTCGAACCCCAACGCGAACAGCTCGGCCGGTCCGGCCAGGCGGTAGAGGTCCAGGTGCTGCAGCGGCACCCGGCCCCCCCGGTAGAGATTGACCAGCGCGAAGCTCGGGGAGCTGGCCGGGTCGGCCGCCCCGGCGCCCTCCACGGCTCCGCGGACCAGCAGCGTCTTCCCCGACCCCAGCTCGCCAATGAGCGCGATGAAGTCGCCCGGCCGCAGCAGGGCTCCGAGCCGCCGGCCCAGCTCGCGCGTCTCCTCCGGCGAGCCCAGGATCATCGCTTCCAGCGCCGGAACAGGCGCGGCAGGCCGATCCGGGAGATGTCGCCGGCGACCAGGCCGGCTTGGCCCGCCCGCCGCGCCGCCAGGTCTCCCGCGAGCGCGTGGAGCAGGACGGCGAGGCGCGCCCGCTCGCCCGTGCCGCCGGCCCCCGACCTGCGCGCGAGCACCGCGCCGGCGATCCCCGTGAGCACGTCGCCCGCTCCGGCCGTGGCCATGCCCGCGTTTCCGTGCCCGCAGATCGCGGTGGTCCCTTCCGGATCCGCGACCACCGTGCGCGCGCCCTTGAGCACAATGCAAGCGCCGAAGCGCTGCGCGGCGCGCGCCGCGGCGCCGATCCGGTCGGACTCGATCCGCTCCACTTCCTCGCCGGTGAGGCGAGCGAACTCTCCCGGATGCGGCGTCAGCACCGGGCGGACCGGCGCCCGCCGGAGCCACTCGGCGATCCGCTCCCGGTTCTCGGAGAGCGCATTG
>DATFTN010000151.1:0-2614 GCA_035261845.1 Myxococcales bacterium
ACCCACATCTGATCGCGCGCCCGGCTCGCCGCCACGTTGAAGCGCTGCTTGAACATCGGCTCGCTGCGCAGGCGGAGCGGATTCCCCTCGGCGGTGTCCACCACCGAAAGGAACATCACGTCCCGTTCATCGCCCTGGAACTGGGCGGCGTTGCCGCACAGCACCCTGCGGGACTCGTATTCCGCCGGGGGAATGTGATGCAGCAGGAGCCGCTCGATCTCCAGCGCCTGGTCGTCTCCCACCAGCGAGACGACCCCGATGCTCTTGTTCTTGTATTCGGGCTGCTCGATCGCCGCCCGGATCAGCGAAGCGATCGCCAGCGCCTCCGCCGGGTTGGTCTCGTTGGCCGACCGGCCTTTCTCCACCCGGTGCGCGATGACGTGCGGCTTCAAGGTCGCCTTGCTCGGGTCGCGCAGGGGCCGGATCCTCCCCCCGTAGCAGAGGTGGTTCGAGAACTCGATGATCTCCGGCACGCAGCGGAAGTGCTCGGTCAGGCAGATGGCGCCCCCGAAGGATTGCCGGGCGAGGTCGTAGACGGACATCTGGCCGTCGTAGAGCACCGAGTTGGGGATGTCCTCCAGATGCTCGTCGATCAGCTGCTGGACGATGGCGAGGTCCTGCCCCACCGCGGACGGGCTCACCTGCTCGTGGTCCCCCACCACCACCACCCGGCGCGCCATGTAGAAGGGGATCAGCGCCATCACGTCAGCCTGGCTCGCCTCGTCGGTGATCACGACGTCGAAGCGCGTGGTCGGCTCGAAGGTTTCCACCGCCTGCGCCAGCGGCATGATCCACACCGGGACCGCCGAGCGGCACTCGGTCATCTTCTGGCTCGCCTCGACGATCAGGCGGGGAACGCGCTTTCCCATCCCCTTGCCGATCCGGCGCACCATGTCGAGCCAACCGACCAGCGACTGCTGCTGCTGGGAAGTTGTCCGCCGCACCTGCGCTCCCCACGCGCGGCGCTCGATCAGCTCGGCCGTTACTTTTCTCAGCTCGGGGCCGAGCCGGTCGATCTGTGCCTGCAGCGCGGGCAGCGAGGTCTTTCCCCTCCGCTCCAGCTCGTCGTGAAGCTGCCGCCACAGCCAGGCGGCCGGAGCGTCGCCCGGCGGGGAGGACTGGTCGTGGGGCGGGCGGCGTTCCTGGATCGCCTGCGCCCAGGCCGGCGCCGCGGCGTGCAGCGTGGCGAGGAGTTCGCGTCTCCTGGAGGCGGTCTTCCGGTGGCGGTCGAGCTCGGCAAGCCGCTGGTACGCCTCGCGGTAGTCGGCCGGCGCCTCCCGGTCGGCCGAGCGGAGGAGCTTCGCCAGCACCGGCGCGGGGTTCCCCTCCTGCGGGATCGTCAGCGCCGACTTCACGGCTTCGAGCTCGGCGGTGACCTGGCCAAACCGCGCCATGTCCTTGCGCACGTCGAATGCTTCCGACAGACGGACGCCGACCACCTCCTTGAGCCGTTGCAGGTGTCCTTCGCCGCCGCCGCCGCCCGGCTGCTCCGCGAGGAACTCGCGCCAGAGGAATCCGTCCTCCTCCAGCTCCTTCTCGATCGGCTCCCATTCTTCAGCGTGCCACGCGAGGCACCGGCGAATCTCCTTGGCGAACTGCGCGGCACCCTCCTGGGACTTTTCCGAGAGCTCCGCCCAGGCGGGGGCCGATTGGGGAATCATCTGGCGATCCCACCTTCCCTCGAGGTCCCGCCGCATGATCGCGAGGAGGATCTGCCCGCGCAGCGCCTGGAAGTGAACGACGGTCTTCGGCTCGCCGGAGGCGACCCGGCTCTCGTTCACGAAGCGCTTCCACGACCCATGGGTGAGCAGGGCCAGCTTCCCGAGGGTCTTCCCCTGCTTGCAGTGGGAAAGGATCTCCTCGACAGCCAGCAGCTGCTCCTCCAGCGGAATGCTCTGGGTGAGCTTGGGAGCGTGCTTGAGGGCGCTTTCCTTCGCGCGGGCCGTCTCCTCGATGAACTGGTCGATCATGTCCAGCAGCCCGTCCCATTCGGTCCGCTGGGTCCCGCCTTCCTTGCCGGCGACCACCGCGGCGATCTTCCAGGGCTGCTCCGGGTCGAGCACCTCGACCGCCTTCACCGCCTTCGAGAGCGCCTTGTCCAGGGCCGCAGTCGCCGGCTGGTCCAGCGGCGCCCTCCACAGCTCCTTGCGGTACTTCCGCTGCGCGTTGGAGAGCCGATGGTGCTCCTGCGCCGCCTTCTCGAACTCGTCCGGAGAGAGCAGTGACCTCGTCTCTGGCAGGGGCCGGGCCAGCTCCGCCTCGTCCTCGACGCTCAGGGCCTGGGTGCTCGCGTACAGCTCCTTCATCTCCGCCGGGGAGAGCGGCAGCGCGGCGCCGGCCTGGACGGGAGCGGGGACCCAGCCGTGGGCCTGCGCGTCGGCGGCCACCTTCCGCGCGGCATCGCAAGGGGAGAGCTTGGTCTTGAGGAAGACCACTTCCCGGTACTCGTCCGCTCGGGCGTCGAACAGCTCCTGGCGGTGCTTGCGGAGCTGGGCGAGGAGCTCCTTGCGCTGGGCGGCGAGCTGCTCCGCCTCGGCGTCGAGCTTCTTGGGGTTTCCCGTGGTGAGGCGATCGATGATGGTGGAGACCGAGCCCTCGAGCTGGTTGCGGCTCT
>DATFTN010000152.1:0-1545 GCA_035261845.1 Myxococcales bacterium
GCGAGGGTGCTCACCACCTGTCCGCGGCGGCGCGCCTCCTTCAGCTCGCGCGCGCGCCGGAACAGCGCGGCGTGCTCCGCGGGGGTGAAGTCCGAGAGCTTCAGGAAGTCGCGCTTCACAGGTCCGCCTCCCGCAGCTCCCCGAACAGGTCGTGCAGCCTGGGCACGGCGCGGGCGGCTTCGGCGGCCCGCGCAGCCTGTCGCTCCAGCGCGTCGATCTGCTCCTGCACCTGCGCAGGTCCGGTGCCGCCCGCGTTGCGCTTCCGCGCGACCGAGGCGCGGGGATCCGCGGCGCGCAGCACCTCGTCGTCGAATCGCGGGTCGACCTGCCGCGCCAGCTGCACGGTCGCGCGCGCCAGCGGCAGCCCCTGCTCCTGGCAGGTCCGCACCAGCTTGCCCACCAGCTGGTAGGCGGTGCGGAACGGGACGCCCTTGAGCGCCAGCGCCTCGGCCAGGTCGGTCGCCTGCGTGTAGTCGGACTCCACCGCGCGCAGGGTGCGCTCCGGGTCGAATTTCACGTGCTCGAGCCCGACCCGGAGCATCGAGAACACCGCCTGGAGGAGGGGACCCGTCTCCAGGACCGGCTGGCGGTCCTCCTGCAGGTCGCGGTTGTAGCCTCCGGGGAGCCCTTTCACGGTGACGAGCAGGCCGGTCAGGTTGCCCACCGCGCGCCCCGCCTTCCCGCGGATCAGCTCGAACACGTCCGGGTTCCGCTTCTGCGGCATCATCGACGAGCCGCAGGCGATGCTGCCATCGAGCTTGGCGAAGCCGAACTCCGCGCTGGAGAAGTCGATGACGTCGGTGGCGACCCGCGACGCGTGCAGGAGCGCGCGGGCCGCGGAGTAGGCGAAGTCGAGCGCGAAGTCCCGGTCGCCAACCGTGTCGAGGCCGTTCTCCGTGAGCCGCTCGAAGCGCAGCAGCTTCCGGGTGATCTCGCGGTCGATGGGGAGAGAGGTGCCGGCGATCGCCCCCACCCCGAGTGGCAGCGCGTCCGTGGCCGCGAGCACGCCGCGCAGCGCGTCGGCGTCGCGGGCGAACATCGCGCCGTAGCCGCACAGCAGGTACGAAAGGCTCACCGGCTGCGCGCGCTGCCGGTGGGTGTACGACGGCAGGATGGTGTCCTTCTCCTCGCGCGCCCGCGCCACCAGCGCGCCCAGGAGCCGCGCCAGCTCCTCGAGGGCCCGGGCGGCCTGCTCGCGGACGTGGAGCCGGAGGTCGAGCGCGACCTGATCGTTGCGGGAGCGCGCCGTGTGCAGCATCCCCGCCGTCTCGCCCAGCGCGGCCGTGAGCCGCGCTTCGACCGCCATGTGCACATCCTCTTCCGCTGGAAGCTGCAGCGGATCGAGGTCCCACAGCTTCACCAGCTCGCCGCGGATGGCGAGCGCCGCCTTCTGCGGG
Organism: Myxococcales bacterium; assembly: GCA_035261845.1. Taxonomy (GTDB): domain Bacteria; phylum Myxococcota; class Myxococcia; order Myxococcales; family 40CM-4-68-19; genus VBKO01. The sequence continues at coordinate 1,398 of DATFTN010000152.1, forward strand.
ACGATTCCGCAGCGGGACAGCATGGTGAGGTGAGCGAGGCTCCCCGCGAGGTCCTCCCGCAGGAGCTGCCGGTCGAGCGGCAGCGAGCTGGTGAACGCGAGCACCTCGGGCAGGAGCCCGCGCTCACCGGCCGCCTCGGTCTTGGCGA
>DATFTN010000153.1:0-23503 GCA_035261845.1 Myxococcales bacterium
GACGGTGCACTCAAAGCATTGCGAAGTTCCGCAATCCTTCTTCGTGGACTTGCTCTCCAGTTTTCAGAGACCGACCAGGCCCGCCCTTCCCGCTCCGCCCTTCCAACGACCTCGCCCTCCCGCCGTCTCGAACACCCCGGCGAGGGGCGCTACTTCCTACCGCTGCCACTGCTGCGCGCCGAAGGCATCCCTTCCGTCCCGGCGCGTACCCCCTAAGCTGCAGGGGTCGCGGTGTGTAGCAAACCGTCTCGGGGCTGTCAACTTCCCGGGCCGGTTCGCTTCCAACCGCGCGTGTCGACGTCACATTCCTTCGGGGCCAGCTGGATTCGCCGACGCAGTCGCTTTCTTCAGGCCCTGGCCGACCAGGTACACCTCCTTGCTCCCTCGCGCGACCGACGCCTCGGGCTTCACGACCCTCACTCGGGAGAACGCCTGCTTGACCTCCCGGAGGAAGCCCTCGAACCCCCCTCCCATGAAGACCTTGACCACCAGGCTGCCAGCGGGTTCGAGCACCTGGCAGGCAACCTCCACGGCCCTCTCCGCCAGTGCCAGCGACCGCACCTCGTCGGTGCCGCGCACGCCGGAGGTCTTGGGAGCCAGGTCGCTGAGGACTGCGTCGTAGGGAGCGCCTCCTTCCGCCCGGAGCTTCTCCAACAGCTCGGGGGCGAAGGCGTCCATCACCCAAGTGCGCACAGGAGGTGGAAGCCCGGGAACCGGCTCCAGGTCGATGCCGAGCACCAGCCCTCGCGGCCCGACTTCGCGCGCGGCGATCTGGCACCACGCGCCAGGCGCCGCGCCCAGGTCGAGCACTCGCGCCCCCGGGCGCAGGATGCGCAAGCGACGCTGGATCTCCTCCAGCTTGTAGGCGGAGCGCGCGCGCAGACCCTCCAGCTTCGCCTTTTGGAAGAACCGGTCGCGAGGGTCGTAGCGGGGCACGCGGCTGGTGACTACGTCGGGCGCGCCGAAAAGGCGAGGCCCCCGCGCCACCAGGCGCAGGGGCCCATGAACTGCCGATCGCCGGTAACGCGACCTTACTTCGGGGCCGCGGTGCTGCTGCTATCCGTCTTGGCGGCGCTGTCGGCCTTCTTCGCCTTCTTGGCCTTCTTGTGCTTCTTCATCGGCTTCGTGTCGGACTTGGTCTCGGTCTTGGCCGAGGTGCCGGTGTCGGTGCTGCCCTGCGCAAACGCCCCGAACGAGACGAAGCAGAACGCTGCGAGCGCGGCGGCGATCGTGCGGATCATGTTGATCTCCTTGTGTAATTCCGAATGGATTCGTCCATCCGGAGTCGCTCTGGGTAGAGCAATCCCCGTGCCGCGAAAATCGGGGAGGATTTCCCCGCTTGGACGAAAAAGGCCCCGGAGCGGACGCCCCAGGGCCCCGAAACGACACGCCGATCGCCGGCGTGCTGGCTTACTTGGCAGGAGCCGCGGCGGGCGTCTCGGCAGGCTTCTCCGCTGCCTTCTTCTCCGCCTTCTTCTCGCTCTTCTTCGCCTTCTTGTCGGCCTTCTTCTCAGCCTTTGCGTCGGCCGGCTTCTCCTCGGCGGCGCGGGCGCCGAACGCGACGAGGGCGAATACGGCCAGGGCAGCGGCGATCGTGCGGATCATGCGCAGACTCCTTGGGTTGTGGCAGGCAGAGGCCCGCCGACTCGGACCTCCGTCGAGCAAGCGCCATGCCGCGTGTCTACAAGCCGACAACTCGCGGGAAAGACTGGCCCACGGGCAGCCTGCGTACTCTTCACCAAGGCGGAGGTCCTCCCCGGCGCCCCAATTCTCCCCAGCGACGGATCGTAGAGAAGTGGCGTCGTCCCCGGCCAAAAAAAAATTAATTTTTTTTTCCCAGTCTCGGGAGTGGTCCGCCCGCCCGGGCGATGCTATAGGCGCGAGCGTCGGCCCTCTGGCGGAACTGGCAGACGCAGCAGACTCAAAATCTGCCGCTCTTCGGAGCGTCCCGGTTCGATTCCGGGGAGGGCCACCACTTGACCGTTACTGCGGGATCGCGACGCACACCGCGGTGGTGTTGTGCCACGCCTCGACGCTGCCGCCGTAGTTGGCGATCTCTCCGTACGTGAGGAAGCCGCCGACCGGGACGTCGCCCATCACGGAGCGGACCGCTTCGATCTCCTTCTGGAACTGGTCCTTGAGGATCATCCCCCGGCACACGCAGTCGAAGAGCAGCACGCCCGCGGGCTTCGCTCCTTGCAGGTTGGCCTTCGCCTCCTCCGCGGCCGAACGCGCCGCCGCCACCATGTTCTTCGGCACGCCGTCGAGGATGGCCACCTGGCTTCCTTGCCGCACGCCGGCGGCGCAGGTGAGCGAGCCGTCGGCGCCCACCGAGAGCGGAGCGCGGGCCCGCGCCACGCGGTCGCCGAGCATCACGCCCAGCTCGTTCGCGATCAGGTATTCGCCGGCGCTCGAAGGGGTTCAGCGAAACGCCCCGCTTGCGGGCGTGCTCCTTGTAAGCCTCGAACGCGGGGCGGCCGTCGAGCTCGTAGACGACGTTCCCCTTGGCCTTGGTCACCGCCATCTTGCCGGTCGTCGCCTCGAGACCGTGGCCGATGCCCACGCCCCAGGGCCCGGCGCCGAAGACGTGCGCCGCGGCAGCCACGTCCGGCGCCGCCCGCTCCCCGTCTCCCACCAGCGTGGCCTTGAAGCGTCCCTCGTCGCCGGCCGCGCCGCCGACGATCTGGTGCAGGGCCTGCGTCTGCGCCAGGATTTGCCGGACCAGCTCCTCGCCGACGCCGGAGAGCCCGTCGGCGAGCACGACGGTGGTGGAGAACGCCAGGCCCTTCGCATGTGCCTTGCCCTGCGCGGTCCGGAAGTTCCGGCACAGATCGGCGGCGGCCCGCTTCGGGTCCTCCTTCAGGCCCGGGACGGCAGCCGTCTCGGCGACGGCTTGTGGCGCCGAGACCAGGAGGACCGCGACTCCCCCGTGCGTGAGGCCGCGCTCGGTCACTTCGCCGGCGGTGGTGCAGCCGATGATCTGCTGCGTTCCGGCCGCGGTGCGGGCCGCGCGCAACGCGTCGCCCAGGGGCAGGTCCGGCGAGGCGAACAGGAAGCCGAACGACGCCGGCGCTCCTCCTAGCCCCTCTCGCGCCTGGCGCGCAGCCTCGCGCCCGCTGACTGCCGCATCGGTGCCGACGTGCTGACCCGTTCCAGTTCGATTTCCCATCTCGCTTCCCCCAAATGCGGTTTGAGCGACGCTAACCATGCCGGAAGCATGGGTAAAAATGGGTCGGTGTCGGCAGGTGCAGGGAAGGGTCGGCCGAGGAGTGTCCATCGGCGCCGGAAAGCGGTACGATGCGACGTTTTCAGGGGGCTCCCATGCAGGACGATCGCGTTTGCGAGATCGAGGCGATTCCCACGGTCGACGCATTGCCGGCCATCGCCTCGCCGGCGGGCGCCCTGGGCGCGCGGCCGCTCGGCTCGCCGCCCGCGCCGGAACCCTTCCGCCTCGCCGATGCGCGCCCGTTCCACATCGACCTGGGCCACGGCCCGACGGTCGCGGGGGCGGAGCCGCCGCTCGAGCAAGGCAAGCGGCGCGGGTAGCCCAACCGCCAGCATCTGCCTTGCCGGCGGGCATTTTCCCGGATAGACCGAGGCGCTTCCGGAAGCCTCGCGAATGATCAACCTGCTTCTCTCCCTGGCGGCGGCGCTGGTCACCTTCTCCGCCTTCTTCTTCAGCGGGCTCGCCCACGCCCTGGGCAGCGTCTTCCCCGCCCTGGTGGCCGGGATCGTCGCCTACATCCTGCTGGCCCGCCGGACGGTGAAGCAGCTCGAAGCGCTGATGGCGCAGGTGCAGAAGGAGCTGGCGGCGCGCCGGATCGAAAAGGCCATCGCCTTGCTCGAGGCCTCGTTCCCGATGGCTCGCTGGCAATTCCTGGTCGCCTCGCAGCTGCACGGACAGATCGGCTCGCTGCTCTACATCCAGAAGAAGTTCGACGAGGCGGAGCCGCACCTCAAGAAGTCGTTCGTGAAGATGTGGCCGGCCCGGGCGATGCTCGCCGCGCAACACTTCCGGCGCAAGGAGTGGAAGGAGATGGAGGACGTCTTCGACGCCGCCATCCGCGCCAACAAGGGCGAGTCGCTCCTCTATGCCGTCTACGCCTGGTGCGAGGACAAGCGAGGCGACCGCAAGAAGGCGATCGAAGTCCTGCAGCGTGGGGCGGCCCAGGTGAAGTCCGATGACCGCCTGAAGACGCTCCTGACGCGCTTGCAGAACGACAAGCGGTTGAAGCTCGAGTCCTTCGGCGAACAGTGGTGGCAGTTCTGGCTGGAGACGCCGCCGATGATGCAGGGCCCGGGCGGCGCGTTCGGTGCTCGACAGGTCAAGTGGGGGCGCAGGTAGGCGCTCGCCCGACACTTCCCATTACCGATCCGTGCACTTTTCCGCGCACGTGCGCGTCGCTACCTTGGCGTGGGGTCGTCTGCCGGTACAGATCTGTCGAGGGAGCGCTTCTGTGAACGTCCGGGTGGTGGGGGCGGGGGAGATCGCAGACGCCCTGCGCGATGCGCTCGCGCGGGTCGGTCTGCACGAGCGTCCCGGCACGCCCGCGGCGTTCGTGTGCGGGGTGGACGATCTGCCCCGCGCCATCGCCATGCGCGAGCTGGCCCAGACGACAGGTCCGCTGGTGGTGATGACCACCGATGCCGCCGGCGCGATCGAGGCCGGCGCCGACGACGCGGGGGGGAACCCCGACGAGGTCGCGCGGCGCGTGGCCGCCCGCCTCCGTGCTCCGCGGGCGGCGCGCGGCAAGGCTGCCCTGGTCGATCCGTCCGCCGGCGAAGAGCCGCCCGAGCCCTCGCTCGTCAGCTCCGGAAAGCGGCAGCGGCCGCTGGTGCTGGTGGTCGAGGACGACGAGGACGCCCGGGACGTCCTGCAGGAGCTGCTCCGGGATCAGTACGACGTGGAGGCGGTCGGCGACGGCGAGGGCGCGGTGAAGCGCGCCCGGGAGCTCCTGCCGGACCTGGTGCTGCTCGACCTCTTCCTGCCCGGCCTGGACGGATTCGGCGCGCTCACCGGGCTGCGGCGCGACCCGAAGACGGCCGAGGTGCCGGTGATCTTCCTCTCCGCCCAGGGAGACGCCGAGACGAAGAGCCAGGGGCTTTCGCTGGGCGCGGCGGACTACCTGGCCAAGCCGTTCAGCGCGCAGGAGCTGATGGCGCGGGTCGACCGCACGCTCAAGCTGACCGCGCAGAAGGAGCACTTCCGCGCGCTGGCGCAGACCGACGGGCTCACCGGGCTCCCCAACTTCCGCAGCTTCCACGCGCGGCTCGAGGAGGAAGTCGCGCGCGCCGATCGCTACGCCCACCATCTCTCGTGCGCGATGGTGGACCTGGACGGCCTCAAGCAGATCAACGACCGGCTCGGCCACGGCGCCGGCAACCGCGCCATCCTGGCCCTGGCGGACGCCGTGCGCGAAGAGCTGCGCGACACCGACTTCGCGGCGCGCTACGGCGGGGACGAGTTCGTGGTGCTCTTGCCGCAGACCAGCGCGGCGGCTGCCGGGCTGTTCGCCGAACGCCTCCGCCGGCGGCTGCTGGCGGTGTCGCAGGCGGCTGGCCTCCCGGTGCGCGCCTCGATCGGAGTCGCGGCGCTCTCTCCCGACGAAGTGGGGGCGAACGACGCCGCCGAGGACCTGCTCCGGCGGGCGGACGAGGCGCTCTACAAGGCGAAGCGGTCCGGCCGCGACCGCGTCGAAGTGGCGCACGTGCACCACTGAGCCGGATCGGCGCCGGCGCCGGATGCGTCAGGCCGCGCCGGTGGCCTTGGCCGCGGCGGCGGCATGGTCCCCGCCGTCTTCGTCGTCGTCGTCGTCGGCGTAGGGATCCTTCGGACGCGGACCCTTGCCCGAGTAACGGTACAGCTTGTTGTAGAGCGTTTTCTCGCTGATGCCGAGCGCCTGCGCGGTGCGGGCCTTGTTGTTCTGCATGCGGCCCAGGCTGGAGAGGATGTACTCCTTCTCCACCTCGCGCAGGGGCAGCCCGAAGGGCAGCTTGAGATAGGCGCTCTCCCCTCCTCCGGCCGCCATCTCCGCGGGAAGGTGCTCGACGTCGATGGCCGCGGCGCCGCAGAGGATGACGGCGCGCTCGAGCGTGTTGCGCAGCTCGCGGATGTTGCCGGGCCAGGCGTACTCGGAGAGGACCTTCATCGCCTGCGGGGTGACTCCGGCCAGCTTCTTGCCGCCCTCGCGGCCGAAGCGGTCGATGAAGTGCTGGACGAGCAGCGGGATATCGTCGCGCCGTTCCTTGAGCGGGGAGAGCGGGATGTGGAACACGTTCAGGCGGAAGTAGACGTCCTCGCGGAAGCGGCCCGACTTGATCTCTTCCTTGAGGTCGCGGTTGGTGGCGCTGATCACCCGCACGTCGACGCTGATCTCGCTCTTGCCGCCCAGCCGGCGCAGCCGCTCTTCCTCCAGCACGCGCAGGAACTTCGCCTGCAGCTCGATGGGGATCTCGCCCACCTCGTCGAGGAACAGCGTTCCTGCGTCGGCCAGCTCCCAGGCGCCCAGCCGGCGCTGGTCGGCGCCGGTGAACGCGCCGCGCTCGTGGCCGAACATCTCGCTCTCCATCAGTCCGGAGGGGATGGCGGAGCAGTTGATGGCGATGAACGGCTTCTCGCGCCGCGGCGAGAGCTGGTGGATGGCGCGGGCGATCATCTCCTTGCCCGTGCCGGATTGCCCGGTGATCACCACGCTCGCCTTGCTGGGCGCCACCTTCTCCACCAGGTCCATCACCTTGCGCATCGCGGGTGACTGGCCGACCACGCCCACGCCGGCGTCCACCTGGCCGAGGCGGCGGCGAAGGACCTGCATCTCGTGCTCGGTCTGGCGCTTCTCCAGCGCGCGCTGGAGGATCACCTTGAGCCGCGCGGGATCGAGCGGCTTCTCCACGAAGTCGAACACGCCTTCGCGCACCGCCTCCACGGCGGCGTCGATGGTGCCCTTGCCGGTGATGATGATCACGGGGGTGTCCGGCGACTCCTCCCGCAGGGCCCGGGTGAGCGCGAGGCCGTCGAGCTTGGGCATCACGAGGTCGCTGATGATCACGTCGGGATGGAGCTCGGCGGTGAGCTTGAGGGCATGGTGCCCATCGCTCGTCTGCTCGACGTCGTAGCCCCAGCGTTGGAGCAGTTCGCCGAAGAGCTCGCGGGTGGACGCGTCATCGTCCACCACCAGGATGCGCGCCTTCAAGCTGCGGATGGGAATCGTCTCGATGGGCATGGGGCGGGGCTTTACCTCGAATGGGCGAACGTGAGCGAGAGCCGGGCGGGCGCTGCCGGCGCAAGGTCGGCCGACAGCTCGCCCCCCGCCTCGGAGGTCAGGCGGCGCACCGCTTCCAGGTGCGGGGCAGCCTCGTCCCGGCGAGGCGCGCCGCCCTCCGAGCGGAAGTCGAGCTGGTTCAGTGGTCCGTCGGTCTCCAGCACGATGTGGAGCGCCCCGTCGCGGGCCAGAGCGACCGCGGCCAGGAAGGCGTGGCAGACGAGGTCGCCCAGGAACGCCGGGTTGGCCTGGACGGGGACCGCGGCGGGTCCCCGTTGCATCACGGCCACGCTCCCGCGGCGGGCCTCGTACCCGAAGAGGAGCTGCGCCCGCGAGACGGCCGCGCCCAGGTCCGGCGCCAGGTGATCGGGCGAGGCGAGCTCCGAGAACGCCTTGAGCAACGCATCGACCCTGCCGATGCCGTCGCGCAGGGCCTGCAGGTGCCGCTCGGCGGGCGCGCCGCCGAGCTCGTTCCCGCGCAGCTTTTCCGAGAGCAGCTGCAGGTGCAGCACCATGTTGTGCAGCGGGTTCTTGCCCTCGTGAGCCAGGGCCGCCGCGGCCCGCTCGAGCAAGAGCGCCCGCTCGGCCGGCACGGCGGGTGAAGCCTGGGAACCGGGCGCCACGCAGGCAGTGAAGTGCCGCCGCGGGCGTAGGGTCAAGTCCTTACGCGCGAAATTTCCGTTCCCCAACTCTGCGCGTGCGGAGGGGCTAGGGCGCGGTGACCTGCTCCGTCGAAGGCCCGACGGAGTTGCCGCCGATCAGCGCGAGCACGTCTAGCACAGGGGCATACGCCGCGCCCGGCTTGAACCGGGGCAGCTGCAGTGCCGATCCAGCGGTGAAGCTCAGCGGGGTGGCGGCCGGATCGAAGACCTCGGTCGAGCTCTGAGCAGATCCCCCACTGGCGCCGCCCGCGATTAGCACCTTGCCGTTGGCAAAGGCAGTCGCGGCCTGGAATTGCCGCGTGGTGAGCAACAAGTCATGATTCGGCGGTCCCCCCGTGCCTGCATTGATGGGGAACGAGTCCGTCAACGCAGCGTAGATTTCCCACGTCTTTCCCGCAGTCGAGTTGCCGCCGGCGAGGAGTACGCAGGGCGCCGTGGCGGCATTCGGGCAGGCGGTCCCGACGGAAGTTAGCAGCGTGGCGCTCTGGCCGAGCCGCCCGGCGGTCGGGGCGCTGGCTGTCGGGGAAACCATGCTGCTCGCGGGTGTGCCTGAGTTCAGCGTAAAGACGTCCGCCGTTGCACTGGTGGCGTTGCCGCCGGCCAGCAAGACCTTCCCCGTCCCCACGACCGTGGCCGTGAGCAAGCGTCGCCCGACCGTAAGCTTGTTCGAGGCACCGCTGCTGACGGGCGCGGCCCCGCTGTCCCACAGATCCCAGCTCTGCAACGCCGTGGCACTCGCGCAGTTGTCACCTCCGGCGATCAGCACCTGTGTTGCGCTGACGAGCGCCGCCGCGGCATTGCAGCGGAACGTGGCCAGCGTGCCGCTGGCCGCGCACGACGGGGTCAAGCCGTCCAAGCTGCAGAGCTCGAACTCCGTAAAGCCGGTGGGGGAACCCGGTGAGCCTCCGGCAATGAGCACCTGCCCTCCGCCGATGGCGGTTGCGGTGTGGAGAGAGCGCGGGGAGGCCAGCGTAGGGCCGGCTGTCAGAGCGGAGTTCGCCGGGTTGTAGAACCACGTGTTCGATAATGGGCTCGCGCCATTCGTGCTGGCGCTGCCTCCGGCGATGAAGATCAGCCCATTCGTAGAGAGGGTGGAAACGATGAGCGTCGCCGTTGCGCCGAACACGAGCGGCCCCGTGGTGACCACAATCCCCATTTGGTTGCCTGTGAGTGCGTTCGGCGTGTCCGTCGCGGTGATCGATGTGCCGCCGCTCGTGGTGTTCAGGATGACCGTGAAGACATGCACGCCCGCGTCGAGCGCCGTGAACGTATAGCTAAGCGGCAAGGGCGTTGCCGTCCCGTCCGTCGCCGCAGTATCCGAAGAGGCTATTTGGACGGTCCCGGCATACAGCGGCGTAGTGTTGTTGTTGGCGTCCTGAGCGGTGACCGTCACCGAGCCGGGCGTCCCTGCGAATACCGTGCTGGGGAACCCCGCCACCTGCAGCTTGGTCGTCGCGCCGGGGTTGACCGTGATCCCCGTTTGGCTGCCGGCTATGTTCGCGTTTCCCGCGTCCTTGACCGTGATTGAATACGTCGGAGGGCTAGCCTTCGTGAGGACCACCCCGCTGAAGGTGTGTACGCCGTTGTCGCGGCCGATTCCGGTGGTGAAAGTGTAGTCGGCCGGCAAAGTTGCGGTGGGCTGACCCATAGAGGTGAACTGCACTGTACCGGTGTACGTAGGCGTGGTGTTGTTGTTCGCGTCTTTCGCGGTCACCGTCACGGACCCTCCGGTGTCCGCGCTCGCAGAGCTTGGATAGCCGCTGACTAGCAGCTTGGCAGTCGCGCCGGGGTTGACGAGGATGCCGGTCTGATTGCCCGTAATTGTCATCGTGCCCGTGTCAGTCGCGATGATGGAGGCGCTGTTGGCGGCCGTCTTCAACGTCACGCTGAACGTGTGCACGCCGGCGTCGGTCGCAGTGTACGTGTGGGGGTTGGCCGGGATAGCGGCGGCTACATCACTCGACGTAATGAGGACCGTGCCCCGATACCCGCTGGCGGTGTTGGCGAAGGCATCGAGCGCGCTGACGATGACGAACCCGCCGACACCCGCCGTGACTGAAGTCGGGAAGCCCACGACCTGCAGCGTCACCGCCGTGGCAGGGTTCACGACGATCCCCGCCTGGCTTCCGTGAATGGTTGCCGTGACCGTGTCTGTCGCGGTGATGGAGAACGTCGCGATTTGGGGGTCGGCGGCCCCCTTCAGCGTGATCGGGAAAGCATGGACGCCGGCTTCCGTGAGCGTGAACGTGTGGTCCGGGGGAACGGTCGCGTTGGGGTTGTCGGTGGCGGCGTGCACCGTACCGGAATATCCGGTCGCGACGTTCCCGAACTGGTCCTTCGCTGTGACCGTATACGACTGGGTGACGCCGGCGGTGGTCGAGGTCGGACCACTCACCACCAACGTGGTCGCCACGTCGGCGATCGCCGTGGCCGTGAACGTCTTGGGCGACCCGGTGAGGCCAGCGCCAGTAGCGGTGTACGTGTACCCGCCGGAGGTGTTTCCCACCCTCGCCGTGATCGACGCTTTGCCATCCGGGCCGGTGTTCGTGGAACCGGACGAGACTTGGCCGCCGCCGGTACTCGCGCTCCAGGTCACCGTGAAGTTCGGCACCGCGTTGCCGTTGGTGTCCAAGACCCTGACCACCAGCGTCTGCGCCAGCGCGGTGCCGACCACGGCGGTCTGGGCGTCGCCCGAGACCACCACGATCGAGCCGGCCGGAGCGCTGTTCACGCAGAACCCGGCAGCGCTGCAGGTCGGGTAATCGCTCGGGCAGTTCGAGGTGTCGTTGCACGGGATCTTCCCGAGCTCGCTCACGTTGCAGGCAAATCCCGCCGCGGCGAGCACGAGCCCGCAGTACAGCCTTCGCATGTCGCTCTTACGGATCGGCGTCCGGGTCATACGCTCCACTCAGGCGGCCGGGGCTGGTGCCCCAGAAGGCCGCGCCAGGCATCAGAAAGCTTGGATTAGAAGACGAACAACGCTGCGGACACGCCAGCCGCCACCAGGCCGGCAGCGAAACCGATGGCGCTCAGCGTCCTGTATTGCTGCTCGGAGTCGAGCATCGATTTCGCGGACGCACTGTCGTGGACCGAGCCGGTCAGATCGTTCTGCGTGCTCGAGGCCTTGGCGTAGGCCAGCGCGCCCCCGCCGATAGCTGCGACCGCCACGCCCGCGGCGACCCAGGCCACCGTTCGCTTCGCGCCGCCCGAGGCCACCGGCGAGGGCCGCGCCTCGGCCGTGATCGCGTCGACGGGAGCCGGCTGCGGTTTGACCGCGGCGGGTTTGACTCCGGCAGATGGCGTTGCCGCCGCCAGCGCCGGCGCGGACGGGGTTTGCGCCGGCGGCTTCTTCCCGGCGTCGGTCGGCGCAGCTGCGGGAAGCGTCGGAAGCGCAAGAGCCAGTTCGTTCGTCTTCGCGGGTGCCGCGGCCTTCGCCGCGCCTGCGTCGAGCTCCGGGAGAGGCAGCGGCAGCGGCGCGGCAGCTGCCTGCTTGGCCTTCGTATCGGCCGGCGGCGCGGGAAGCTCCAGTGCGAGCGCTCCGCCGGCGGGCGCGCCGAGGGCCGCGATCTTCGCCTTCACACGCGCCGCGTTGGCCGGGAGCGCCAGCGGATCCGCTAAGTACGCCCGGTACTGCTTACGTGCCTCGGCCTTGTTGCCCAGATGCGCGTAAGCGTCGCCGATGCTGATCAGGTACTCGGCATTGATCTCCAGCCGGTAAGCGGCCCGCCACTCCCGCAGCGCCTTGCGCCAGTCGGAGCGCTTCTCGGCGGCGCGCGCTGCGGCGACATGTTTCTGGGCGTTCTGGGCCCAGGTGGGTGCGGACACCGCCAGCAAGAGCGCAAGGGCCCACGATCTGACGCACATTTTCGGCTTGCCCCCTCGCCGGGCCGGGGGAGGACCCCAGCGCTCCGATGTCCTTCCACCTTTCCCCGACCAGGGGGTAGTGTCAAGTTGCGAGCGTTTCGCCCGCTTTCGGCCCGGGCTGCTCGGATCCGCCGGAGAGATCCACCAGGGAGATACCCAGGCGACGCGCTACGTCGAAGATCCGTTCGTCGCGGTAGAACTCGGCGTACACGACTCGCTTGATCCCCGCGTTCGTCACCAGCTTGAAGCAAGGCCAGCAGGGGCTGGCGGTCGTGTACAGGTCGGCTCCGTCGATGCGCACGCCGTTGCGAGCGGCCTGCAACACCGAGTTGGCTTCGGCGTGGATGGTCGCGACGCAATGCCCCCCTTCCATCAGGTGGCCGATGTCGTCGCAGTGGGGCATGCCGCGGATCGATCCGTTGTAGCCGGTGGAGAGAATCATCCGATCCCGCACCAGCAACGCTCCCACGTGCTTGCGGTCGCACGTCGATCGCGAGGAGACGACCCGCGCGATCTCCATGAAATAGGTGTCCCAATCGGCGCGCATGGGCCGATTGTAGCGCGCAAGGATGCTTAGAGCCTGGGGGAGTGGGGGCGCGCCGGGAGCGCCGCGCGCCGGGGCGACCCCGCGGCCACGGGGCGCCGATCGGTCCGCGGATCGACCGGCAGCGGCTCATGGATTCCCGCGCGCTTGCCCAGCCCGGCCCGGACCACGAACGCGCGCAGCTTGCTCGGAGGAGCCAGGAAGGTCTCTCCCGGCATCGGCACGTCGAACGAGTAGTCGTTGCCCGCGACGCCGCCGAAGGCGACCTTCGCGGTGCGGTAGCCCTCGACCAGCCCGAACAGCTTGCCGGAGGGCACGCCGAACACGCCGCCGCCCGAGGCTCCGTAGCCGATCGGCGCGTCGGTCTTCATGGCGCGCTGGATGCGCGAGTCGACGTCGTCGAGCTCCAACTGGCTGACGATCCCGGAGCTGACGCTCAGCGACCTGCCGTAGGGCGCTCCGACGACCACCACGTCGTCGCCGACCTGCACGTCGTCCTCGCCGGCCAGCGACACCGGCGCCAGCTGCTCTTCCACGTGGAGCAGCGCCAGGTCTTCGTCGGGCACTTCGCCCTCGGCCACCAGATGCGCCTCGACCCGGTGCAGCCTCGGCCGCTCGATCACCACCAGGAAGTTGGCGGCCCCCCGCAGCCCCTCGCGCTGGACCACGTGCTGGTTGGTGAGCACGTAGCTGCCCTCGTCGTCGGCGGCGACCACGACGCCGCTGGCGGCCCGAACCACCTTGCCGGCCACCTGCACCTCGACGCGCACGCTCTGGCGCAGCGCCTTCTGCACCACGCGGGACTTCTCGCTGCGCGCCTGCGCCGCCGCGGGCAGGCAGACGGAGAAGGCTGCGAGAGCGACGAGCAGGCGGCTGAACCTCGGCAAGATCGGCTCCCTCTCCCCGCGCGGCAGCATCGCCGCGCTTCGTTCAACACTATGCGAGGAATCGGTGATTCCGAAATAAGCCATCGGCCCAATGTGGGTGCGGGTGGCCGGGAATAGTCCCCTATCTTCCGCCCGGGCCCGGACAGCAGTACGGTGGGTCCGTGCTGAGGCGCTACAGATCCACGTTGACCATCGTGGTCGGGTTCCTGCTGGGGCTCCTGCTGGCCACCCTCGACAAGATGTTCCCGCCTCGCGGCGCCCAGGGCCCGATCGCGGTCATCGCCGTGATCGTCGACTGGACCGCGCCGCCGCTCGCCGGAACGCTGGTCGCCGCCGCGCTCCTGGTCGCCCAGCGCTACAAGAGGCTGCACGACGCCGAGCGCGCTGCTTCGAAGATCCTGGCCGAGAGGCTGACCGGCACCGAGCGGCGGCAGGCGCTCTGGGTGGTCGCGGCCGCGATCGCGCACGACCTGAAGAACCCTCTGCACAACCTGCAGCTCCTGATGGAGGAGCTGGACGAGGAGACGGACCCGGGGAAACGGGCCGAGCTGATCGCGCGGCTCCGCGAGAACGTCGACCGCGCCTCCGGCCGGGTCTCCGAGCTGTCCCGGGCCGGCCGCGCCCCGGAGGAGTGGCCGGAGCCAGTCGACCTCGCCATCGCCTTGCAGGAGCTTCAGAAGCGCGTCGCCAGCGCGGCCCGGATGAGCGGGACGGAGATCACGGTCGATTGCCCGCGGGGCCTGGCGGTCCGGGCGGACGCCCTGGCCGTGCGCAGCGCAGTCGAGAACGTGGTCGCCAACGCTCTCGAGGCCCTGCAGCAGAACGGCCCCGGCGGCCGCCTGGCGGTGCGCGCGCGCCAGGTGGACGGCGTCGTGGAGCTGACGGTGGAGGACGACGGCCCCGGCATCCCGGACGAGGTGCGCACCCGGCTCTTCGTGCCCTTCGCGTCCGGGCGGGAGAGCACGGGGCTGGGCCTCGCGATTGCCCGGGCGTTGGCCCGGGCGAGCGGCGGCGAGCTGACCTGCACCGATCCCAGGCCCGGACACACCTGCTTCCGCTTTACCTTCCAAGGCCCTGGCGGTTCGGGCTCCGACCAACGCCGCTTGCCCCAAGGTCAGACAACCGAAAGGATCGACGCGTGACCACTTCAGAAGCCCCTGCCCGGGCGCCCAGCCCGCGCATGCTCTTGCTCGTCGAGGACGAGGCCGACGCCCGCACCATCCTGGCGCGCCGGCTTCAGGCGTTCGGCTGGAATTGCCTGGCGCACCCCAGCGTCGAGACGGCCCTGCGGGACCCCCAGCTTCGCTACGTGGAAGCCGTGGTCGCGGACGTAGTGTTGGGCGAAGGCCGCATGAGCGGCATCGACCTGATCCCGGCCCTCCGCAAGGAGGACGTCCGCGCGCCGGTGGTGTTGGTGACGGCGTTCGCCGACCAGCAGCGGGTGAAGGACGCTCTCAACGCGGGCGCTGCCTACCTGCTGGAGAAGCCGTTCACCACCGAGGCGCTGCGCGGCGTGCTGGACAAGGTGACCAGCGTCGACGTCGACCTGGCCAAGCTCGTCAACAAGGCCCTCTCGAAAGCCCGCCTCACGCGCAAGGAGGAGGAGGTTGCGCGCCTGGTCCTCAAGGGCCTCACCTCCGCCGAGATCGGCGCGATGATGGGCAACTCGGAGAAGACCATCAAGCAGCACCTGACGCAGGTGTACGCGAAGCTCGGCGTGGCGGGCCGCGCCGAATTCTTCCACCTCGTCTTCCCCTCCTAGCCGCGACCAAGGCTACGAACGTTTCACGCAGAGGGCGCAGAGGATCTGGAGGTCGCAGAGGAATCTTCTTGAAAGCGAAGCTCCTCCGCGACCTCCCCCTCCTCCGCGCGCTCTGCGTGAAACGTTCTTAGTCCGTATATCGCTTCGTGATCAGCAGGAGGAGTGCGTCCTTCGCGCAGTGGTCGCAGTAGCCGAAGCGCGACTTCATCCCGGTCAACGTGGACTCGACCTGCTGGACTTCCTTCGGCGTGAGCAGGGCGCGCTCGTCGCCCAGGTAGCGGAGCATCTTCTCCGAGTTGCGCCTCAGCGTGCGCTTGCGCTCGTCGAAGAAGTGATCGCGCAGCCGCCGGAACAGGTCGGGGAAGATCTGCGAATAGTCGATGTCCCCCTCGGGGTGATCGATGCGGTGCGCTCCGATCGCCGCGATCAGCGCCCGCCGGAACTCGCGCCGCTCCTCGCCTCCCGAGAGCACGATCCCCTCGGTCTGGACCATCAGGTCCTCGTCGGGCCGCTCCATCTCGCCGGTGACCTTGTTGCGCACGCGCTCGCCCCGGGTCCACGCCAGCACGTGCCCGACGTAGCGCTCGAACAGCTCCCGGTATTGCTTCTCGCTCACCAGGCCCATCGCGTCGCGCACTTCGTCGTCGAGGACGTCGAGGTACTCGTTCTCCACCGCCCGGACGAACTCCTCGTGGTCGTGGTAGCCGTCCACCACCTCCTGCTGGAGGAATTCGTAGACGGACTTGTCCTTGGTGAGCGAGGAGAGCTCCTCGAGGATCGCCTGGGGGGTGAGGCACTTGTACTGGGGGTTCTGCGCTGCGTTGGTGATGACCGTCTTCAGCTCGCGGGCGGAGGCGCCGGTGCGTCCCTCGTAGTTCGGGTACGAGTCGGACTCCTTCCACAGCTCCTGGAGGTTCTTCTTCAGCTCCTTTGCATGGGTGCCGCCCAGCCGGTCGGGCGTCTCGCCGTGGTCGTAGAGCTTGAGCTTCTCCAGGGGAGTGAGGTGGTCGACCAGCTTGCGCAGGTCGCCCTTGTAGCGGTCGGTCACCGGCTTCTTGAGACGGGTGAGCACCGCCCACTCCGCCGCCACCCAGGACGAGTGCGGCGCGATGTGCTTCCCCACCGTCTCCGGGAGCCGGAACTCGTAGACCTGGCGCTCCTCGCTGACCGCGCGCAGATACGGCACCCGCACCAGCTCGATCCGCCCCTTGAAGGATGCGAAGTCGCTCATCTCCTTGAAGGCGGACAGGTGCTTCTCGTTGGTGGAGGCGATCAGCGCGCAGTCGAGGTGCAGCAGGAAGTGGCTCATCCGCGCCACTCCGGTCTCGACGGTGCCGAGCAGGTACTTGTAGTGCTCCAGCGGACGCTTGAGCAGGTCGCTGAACTCGATCACGCCGCGGTTCCCGGCCACCAGCGGCCCGTACGGCTCGAAGAGCGCGAGGTTCTGCAGCGCCCCGGGCAGCGCGCCGTGGCTGCGGTCGTGCGTCACCTGCCGGTAGTCGGCGTCGACCGCCATCTGCGGCTCGACGGTGACCGCGCCGGCCATGTACCGGCGGGAGATGTAGAAGCGCTCCACCTGGACGTGGCGGAGCACCTTGAGCACGTCCCCGTTGTAGGACTGCAGCAAGGCCGCGTAGATCTGCCGGCACTTGGCGCACAGCTCGCCTTCCAGGATTCCCTGCGCCAGCTGGAACACGTCGTCCGGCTTGGTGGACTCGCGGAGCAGGCGCTGGCGCTCGCTGCGGGGCAGGAGGAAGAGCGGGGAGTCCTTCAGCTCGCATTGGATGCGCGCGTCGACCTGCTCGCCCTCCAGGTGCGCGTAGCTCTCCACGCGCATGGTCCCGGCATTGGCCTCGCCGAAGCCGATCGATCCCTTCACCAGCTTCTCGCTAGGGAAGATCCAGTTGAAGCGGTAGAGCTGCCCCTCCTCCTTGCGCGAGTAGTCCTCCAGCGCGCGCTGGATCGCCGCCACGATGCTGCTCTTCGCGCTGCCGTTCGGGCCGTGCAGCAGGATGAGCTTGTTCATCCGACCCGCGCGCACGAATCCCGACAGGATCCGGTAGATCGCGTTCTGCACGTCCTCCTGCCCGCAGATGGGGGCGCCGCCCTCTCCCTCCTGTGACGAGTTGGCTCCGAGGTCGAACGGCCGGTCGAACAGCTTGAAGCGCCGGACGGGGCCGCTCGAGCGCTGGACGGTCTCGCTGCCGTAGAAATCGAAGCAGTCGCGGATGTACTGGGCGGCGTCGCGAGCGTGCACGCGCGGCCGCTCGAAGTACGCCTCCATGTACTCCTGGAAGGAGAGGATCGTCTTGTTCCGCAGGAAGGTCTGCTGGACCTGCTCGCCTACGTTCTGAAGGTAGCGGAGCGAGTCCACCATGCTACTGTACCTCCCCGATGAGCAAGATCATCGGCATCGACCTCGGCACCACGAACAGCTGCGCGGCGATCGTCGAGAAGGAGAGCCAAGTCAAGCTCATTCCATACAAAGGCGGCGATTTCATCATTCCGTCAATCTTTGCGATCGACGACAAGGGTAACGAGCTGATCGGCCACGAGGCCAAGCGCCAGTGGCAGCTCAACCCCCGCAACACGGTCTATGCGGCCAAGCGCCTCGTGGGACGCTCGTTCTCGAGCGACGTCGTCGCCGAGATGCAGAAGACGGTCGCCTACGAGATGAAGCCGGGCGAACGCAACGACGTGGTGCTCGACGTCGGTCACAAGAACTTCCGGCTGGCCGAGATCAGCTCGAAGATCCTCAACAAGATCCGGGGAGTAGCGCAGGACTACCTGGGCGAGAAGGTCACCCGCGCGGTGGTCACGGTCCCCGCCTACTTCACCGACCGGCAGCGGCAGGCGGTCAAGGACGCCGGCAAGATGATCCAGCTCGAGGTGGTGCGGATCATCAACGAGCCCACCGCCGCCGCGCTCGCCTACGGGATCGGCAAGAGCCTGAACGAGACGGTGGTGATCTACGACCTGGGCGGCGGCACCTTCGACGTGTCGATCATCGAGATCCGCGGCCGCGTCTTCGAGGTCAAGGCGACCGGCGGCGACATCTTCCTGGGCGGCCTGGACTTCGACCAGGCGATGATCCAGCACGTGCTGAAGGAGTTCGTGAAGCAGCACGGGATCGATCTGGCGGGCGATCCGGTGGCGATGCAACGGATCAAGGACCTCGCCGAGCGGGTGAAGATCGACCTCTCGTCGCGGGAGCAGGCCCCCTTCAACGTCCCGTTCGTCACCATGACCGCGCAGGGGCAGCCGCTCAACATCGACTTCGTCTTCACCCGCAAGCTCCTGGAGGAGCTGACCGCGCCGCTGGTGGATCGCACCCTGCAGATCCTCGACCGGGTGATGACCGACGCGCAGCTGGACCCTGCGAAGGTCGACGAGCTGCTCCTGGTGGGAGGACAGACGCGGATGCCGGTCGTCCAGAAGAAGCTCACGCAGATCTTCGGCAAGGCCCCGTCGAAGGGCGTGCACCCGGACGAGGCGGTGGCCATCGGCGCGGCGCTGTACGCGAACTCGCTGGAAGACAACTCGAATCTCAAGTTGCAGCTGCTCGACGTCATTCCCATGGCCATCGGCCTGGAGAAAGCGGGCGGCGAGTTCCACACCGTGTTCGCGCGCAACGCGGCCATCCCCAACGCCAAGGCGATCGAGGCCACCACCAGCTACGACGGCCAGGCCGAGGTGGCGATGCGGATCTTCCAAGGGGACGCGCCGCAGGTCTCGCACAACGAGCTGCTCGGCGACTTCCTCTTCAGCGGGCTCAAGCCCGGTCCCGCCGGCAAGGCGCGGCTGGAGATCACCTTCGACGTGAACATCGAGGGCATCCTCACCATGAGCGCCAAGGACCTCGAGACGGGCAAGCAGATGAAGACCACCGTCCGCGTGACGCAGCACTGAGGAAAAAAGGATCACCGCGGAGACGCGGAGGGCGCGGAGTTTTCTTGATGAACCAATCCTCCGCGCTCTCCGCGCCTCCGCGGTGATCTTTTCGACGACGTCATGCTCGTTTTTCGTGAGTCAGCGGATCGCATCGACCCGGGCGAGGTCCATCGCGAGGCGCCGGTGGCGGACCTGCATGCGCATCCGGGGTTGACTGCGTATTGGCTGAAGCGGGACTTGACCCGGGAGCACCGGCCCCCGGCGCACGGCTACAACCCGCTGCGGCAGCAGCTCGACCTGCCCCGCATGCTGCAAGGCGGCCTGCGGGTGCTCACCGCGTGCGTCTACGCGCCGACGGTGCCGCCCTTCCCCCGTCCGTTCCGCGCCGCGATGGGCGCGATGCAGTTCGTCGAGGACCTCTGCGCCCGCGCGCCCGACCGTGCGGGCCTCGCGCAGCGCGGGCGGGTGCGCGAGGTGCTCGAGTCCGGGCGCCTGGCAGTGGTCCACGCGGCGGAGGGCGGCCATCACCTGGAGGGCTCGCTGGAGAACCTCGAGCGGCTCGCCGCCCGCGGGCTGCGCTATTTGACGCTCACCCACTTCGTGCACAACGGGCTGGCGCAGCCGGCGCGGCTCGGCCCGTTCTCGGCGTTCCGCGGGCCACCGGGGCTGACCGAGCTGGGCAGGCGCGTCGTCCGCAGGTGCGAGGAGTTGGGCGTGCTGGTGGACCTCTCGCACTGCTCCGAGAGGTCGTTCGCCGACGTCGCCTCGATCGCCACCCGGCCCCTGCTCGCCACCCATACCGGGTTCCGCCGCTTTCACGACACCGAGCGCAACCTCTCGGACGAGCAGCTGCGCATCGTGGCGCGCAGCGGAGGCGTCGCCGGCGTGATCACCTGGTCGTGGCTGCTCCGCCCCCGCGGCCTGATCGCCGACGTCGAGGACCTGGCCGACGCGGTGGTGCACGGGGCGCTGGTCGCCGGACCCCGGCACGTCGGCATCGGCACCGACTTCGACGGGTACGTCTGGAGCGCGCGCCGGATCCGCGAGGCGCGCCACTACCCCGCGGTCGCCGAGGCGCTTTCGCGCCGCGGGTTCACGACGGCCGAGCTGCGCGGCATCCTGGGCGGCAACTACCTGCGCGTGCTCGGCGAGGCCTAGGCCGTTCGTCGGATGGGCTCGGTTGACATCCGCGATCGCCAAGGACTATGCGCCGGGACGAGCTCGCCTGCGCAACTCCAAGCAGGAGGGGACCCAATGAAGACTGCAGCGTTCACGGCCTCCGTGCTGGTCGCGGTCTTTTCCGCGCCGTCCCTCGCCAAGCAGGTCCGGATTCCGGTCACTCGCGTGGCGAACGTGCCGGTGCCCTGCGCGCAAGAGCCGCTCGGGACGTGCCACAACCGCTGGCACCCGGCGATCAAGTCCGCCGCCACCGCCAATCCGGGCGACACGGTGGTCTTCGAGACCCGGGACGCCTTCGACAATCCCTTCAACCGCACCTCGACGCCGGCCACGGTCGCGGCCGCCAACCTGAACCTCATCCACCCGCTCACCGGACCTCTCTTCCTGAACGGGTCCAAGCGCGGGGACGTGCTCGCCGTGACGATGATCGACGTGGTGCCCGGACCGGATCAGTTCGGGTACACGGTCGCGGTCCCCGGCTTCGGGTTCCTCCGCGACGTCTTCCCCAATCCCTTCATCGTCCACTGGGAGTTGGGCAAGGTGGGCACGAGCCACCACGCCCGATTCGCCACCTCGAAGGACCTGCCCGGTGTCCGGCTGCCCTTGCACGGATTCGCCGGCACCATCGGGGTGGAGCTGGGCCTTCCCGAGATCGAGACGGCGTTCCAGCGCGAAGATCAGCTGCGGGCGGCGGGCGGGTTCGTGCTGCCACCCGAGCCGAACGACGCGGTGCCCGCGAGCCTGTGCGGCACGAAGGGAACGTCGCGCGACCGGTGCCTGCGCACCATCCCGCCGCGAGAGAACGGCGGCAACACCGACATCAAGCAGATGGTGAAGGGAACCACCCTGCTGTTCCCCTGCTTCGTCGACGGCTGCATGCTCTCCGTCGGCGACGTCCACTGGGCCCAGGGAGACGGCGAGGTCTCCGGCACCGCGATCGAGATGAACGCCATCGTGACCGTCAAAGTGGACGTGCGTAGAGGCGCGGGGGCGACCTTCGGCGGCTGGCCGAGGTTCCAGAGCAGCACGCCCGGCGTCCTCCGCGACCTCGAGCCGGACAACTTCATCGCGACAGAGGGCGTGCCGGTCAAGTCCCCGGGGACGGTGATCGCCGAGGAGACCTGGATCGACGGCGTCCGCCTGGGGCCCCTCAGCAACCAGTCCGAGGACGTCACGCTCGCCGCGCGCGACGCCCTTCTCAAGATGATCGATTTCCTCACCGGCCCGCAGTCGCCGCACCGGCTCAATGCCGATCAGGCCTACATCCTCTGCAGCGTGGCGTGCGACCTGAAGATCAGCAACCTCGTCGACGTCCCGAACTTCGTCGTCTCCAACTTCCTGCAGCTCGACGTGTTCGGCGAGCCGGAAGACGATGATTGAGAGGATCGCCCGGATCGCGCTCTTGGGAGCGGCGGGGCTGCTGCTCGTCGGCCACTCCCCGTACCGGCAGTGGTACGCCTACCGGGCCAAGCACCTGGTGGTGGTCAGCGCCGAATCGCGCCGGGGAGCGGCCGCGCTGGCGCATGCGGTGGCCGAGGCGATCGCCGCGGGAGTGCCGGGCTCCAAGGCGGTCGCCGCGACGGTCCGCACCGGCGCGGAGGTCGTCCAGCTCCTGCGCAGCGGACAGCTCCAGGTGGCCCTCTTGCCTTCCGCGGTCGCGCGCCAGGCATTCGGAGGCACCGGCGCCTTCGTCGACGAGGGACCGGTTCCGCTGCGCGCCGTGGCGGTCCTGGGCGACGACTTGCTGGTCGTGCTCGACAGCTATCCGCCGGCCCGATCGCGCGATCTGGCCCGCGCGATCGCCGCTCATCGGGGAACGTGGCCGGAGCTCGTCCCCGCGGGCTTCGAGGGCGCTCCGCCGATCCCCTTCCACGCCGGCGTGGCTCCAGGCGGCTGAATCAGCTCTCGGCGGGAAGGCGATCCGCGAACCCGGCCGACTCTTCGACCTCGGAGGGATGGGCCGCGACATGGGCGGCGGCGGCGATCTGGCGACGCCGGAACCGGAGCAGGGACAGGCCGCCCAACAGAAGCGTGGGAAGCACCTGCATCGCGTGCAAGCCCAACGCGAACGCGGCGGCGTGATCTCTCTCGCCCCCGAGCGCGACCAGGGCGAAGCCCGCCCCCAGCTCGAAGCTTCCCAGGTTGGCGGGCGGCGCGGGAATGGCTAGGGCGAGGTTGACGCCGACCAGCACCGCCATCGCGGTTGCGACGCCGTGGGGCAGGTGGAAGGCCGCCAGCGCCACGACCACGGTGGTGATCTCCAGCGTCCACGCGGCGATCGCCGCCGCGAAGGCTCCCAGCGCCGCCCGTGGCGTACGCAGGCCGACCAGCCCGCTGCGCAGCCGCAACACCCCGGCCATCAGCTTGCCGGGAGGATGCAGCCGCTGCGAAGGCGTGCGGGCCAGTCGGAGCATCACGGCGAGGAGCGCCGCGGCGAGCAGGACGCCGGTCCAGACCACCGCTCGGGTCCACGCCGGGACCGGGAGGAAGAGAGGCAGCGTGGCGCCGATCAAGAGCATGACGACGCCGTTGACCGTGTGGTCGATGGCAACGGTCCCCAGGGCCACGGCACGGGGCAGCTCGGCCGAGCGCGCCAGGAGCTCCGTGCGCACCGCTTCGCCGGCCCGCATCGGCAGCAGGGCGCTCGCAGCCTGGCCCACGTAGGAGCAGGAAAGGACGGTGAGGGGCGGCACCGGCTTGACCGCGCGCACGAGCGAGGTCCACCGCAGCGCCTGGAGCGCCGTGCAGGGCATCCACAGCAGCATGGCGGCGAGGAGCAACCCCGGGTCGGCGGCCCGGAAAGCCTCCCGGACGGCGTGCCAGCGCAGATTGCGGGCAAAGGCAGCCACGCAAGCGACCACCACCACCCCCGCGGCGATACGGGCGGCGAGGAGCAGGTGGCGGCGGCGGGAGCTCACGCCCCCGATCTACTTCTTCTCGGGCTCCCGCGCTTCACCCCGGGGCTCGGCGTGTGGCCGATCCGACGCACGGTGCTCGTCGCGATCTGCCCGCGGCGCCGGCGCAGGACGCGCCTCGGACGGGCGGAATACCGGGATCGTCGGGGCTGGGCGCACTTGCTGCGCCGCGGGGGCCTGGGGACGAGGGGCCACCGGCTGCGCCGCCGGAGCCTGGGAACGAGGCGCCACCGGCTGCGCCGCCGGAGCCTGCGGACGAGGCGCCACCGGCAGTACCCCGCGGAAGGCGGGCCCGACGCCCGGGGTGGTCGTCACGGGTTGCGTCCGGGCCGGCTGACCGGGCGAAACCGGAAAGGCGGGACGCGAGTAGGGAACCGTGCGGGGCCTCCATACTGGGAGGACGCCAGTGCTCACCGGCCGGGCGGCCCCGCGAGACTCCACCTCCACGATGGGCACGACGCGGACGGGGACGTGCGTGTGCTGCTCCACCACGCCGGGCGGAGGACCCGCGCGCGGGCTGGGGCGGACGATGGGCATCGG
>DATFTN010000154.1:0-6346 GCA_035261845.1 Myxococcales bacterium
CGCGCGCTCCATCCCACCGCGCGGCCGATCACTGGTCGACCGCCATGCCCGCTTCCGTCCCCGCGCCGAAGCGCGCCTCGGCCTCGAGGAAGAAGGCGCTCCGGACGGCGATACGCTCCTGCTCGCTCACGCCGGAGACGACGACTGTGAGACCGAACAGGCTGCTTCCGGTCTCGACGGGTCGTCTGGTGAAGGTCCGGCCGTCCGGGGACGCGGCGAGGACGTAGGGGCCGTCGCCAGACTGGAGGACCGCCGTCGAGGGAACGACCAGCACCGGGCGTGCCCGGGCAGCCAGCTCCAGCCAGCCGGTGGTCCCGACCCGGGGGGCCGGGGCTCCGTCCACCTGGAAGTCGATCCGTGACATCGACGCGTCCCACGCCGCCGGCCCGCCGGCGAGATGGACGGCGACGCGCGTGCCGGGCGCTGCCGACGGCCGGAACACTCCCTTCTCTCCGGGCAAGAGGCTCGCGATCTCGTCGCGGTAGACGAGGGCCTGGACGATCCCCTCGCGCTCCAGCCAGCCTGGCGCCAGCACCTCCCGGGAGAAGATCCGCCGCTTGGGAACGTCGAGGATGCCCGGCTGCCGCAACGCCGGGACTTCGCGGAGCTGTGTCAGCGCCGGGCCGGCGACCTCTCGAAGCGCCATGCCGCAGATCGGGCATTCGCCAGGCGTGGCCGAGGTCGCCTCCCGGTGCATCGGACACGCGTACACCCGTTGCGAGCCGGCCGCCGCGCGGCCGTCCTCCCTGGTGAGGACGAAGGCGGACGTCGCCGCGATTGCGGCGAGCATCAGGAGGACCGCGCGCGCGGCGATGACCAGGACCGAGGACCTGCCCGGCGGACCCGCGGCGGCGGAACGCCCGGGAGACTCGTTCGAGGAACGGTTCCCACCCGTGGCCATCCCCGCGCACATTACCTGCGGACGTTGGCGGAGCAAAACCCAGCTCCGCGAGGTGCGGGTTCCAACCTTGCGCTCGATTCAGTTGACCGTGATTTCTTGGGGGGTCGAGGGGGGAGCCTCACGATTCGTCACATCCCGCTTAACTTCTTCGAGCCCAGTTTTCAGGAGCAACGAGATCGAACCCTCTCCACGGCGAGGACAACTCGACGGTGAGTCTCCGTTTGCTTTTCAGGGGACGAGTCGGACGCAGCGGCGGCGCGGAAACTCGACTCTCGCGCCAGCGGTGCTTCGATTGCCGCGCGGTTGTTCGAGCAGGACGCGAGGCGTGACGCAGCGCGTCCCGTCCCGGGACGGGACGCGGTGCGTCAACGAAGTGGCCGCCAACAGCGCGCCATCGTTCTGCTGCAGAGCCGCCGTCGCACTCATCATGAGCCAACGTCCCTGCCGCAGCCTTCCGACAAACTCCCCCTGAAAAGCAAAGGAGACCCGCGGTCGTTCGTCCTCCGACTCGGAACGCATCGATTCGTCCTCGAACCAGACCGCCTCGCGCGAGCGAGAAGTGATTGATGATGAGGGGGGGGAGCGAGCTCCCCCCTTGTAGAGGCGCCGGAGGCGCCGGATCGAAGAGCGTTGCCTCGCTGCTAGAGCCGTGGGGTTAGTCCACCAGCATGCAGCACAGGATCCGGTCCGGGCCGACGGCCAGGACGGTGTCGCGCACCGATGCGATCCGATCGCGCCCGCGCCGTACGCACAGCACGACCCCGTCGGCTGCGCGCGCGATGGCGAGCGCCAGTGGATTCGCGAGCGGGCTGTCCAGGGCGACGACCGACTTGGTGATCGGCGGCGAATACGTGGAGGAGACGGGCCCGTTCGGCGACCAGGTGCCTCGCTCGCGCACCGACATTCCCAGCTGCGCGATGAGCCGCGACGAGCCGTCGAGATCGAGATCGGTCCCTTCGACGAACTCGACCGGATAGACGGAGAGGCGCGTCCCGGCCTCGGTGAGGGCCCGCGCGAGGACTGCGGTGGAGTCGTGCGGCTCGGCCGGCACCATCACCACCCACGACCAGTCGCCCCGGAGCTGCAACCAGACGGAGTTCAGTTCCGGACAGGGCTGCCCGGCCGGCTGCATGGCCCGGTGCAGGTGCTCCAGCATTGCCTGCTGCCGTTCCAGCCACCGGCGGGGGGCGTACTGCGTCTGCGGTACCAGCGCGGTCACCCGGGGGTAGGCGGTGAGGTCTTCATCGAGCTCGCTTTGGTAGGACATCGAAAAGTGTCCTTGTTCTATGGACTTGCACCGAATACGGGTGGCGCTCCGGCATCGTCCGTTCAAGGGGGCTTCCGCCGGAAGGGGGAATCTACGCACGATCGCTCCGGGCGGCAGGGCATCCGGCCGGGCGGCAGGCGTTGCTTCAACCCCTAGCGCTCAGTTCAGTTGACTGGGGAGCGACGGCCGCAGGGCCTGGGCGCCGCGGGCGGACCGGCCAGGCGCCGGTGGCGACCGCCTGCTTGGCCACCAGCGCGAGGGCCGGGGCGACCGTGAAGACCGAGGCCCAGGTCCCCAATCCCATGTCGCCATAGCAGTGCACCAGGTAGGCGACCAGGATGCCGACGGTCGTCAGTGCCGTGCTCCGGTCGCGCGGCGTCGTGGAGAACCGGTAGGCGCGGACGGCAAAGAAGACGCCGAGCGCGATGAACAGCCACATCCCGGCGAACCCGATCAACCCCGAATAGGCGAGCAGGCCGAGCACCGAGTTGTGCGGGGCGTACCGGTAGAGCTCGTACGCCTTGGAGATGTCGGGAAGCCAGATCACCTCGTCGTATCCGTGCCCGAATCCCGTGCCGAGCAGAGGATGCATCTTGACCGTGTAGAACAGGTTGTAGTTCTCGAAGTCGCGCCAGCGGGTGGAGGCATCGGCCTCCGAATCCATCACGGACCGGATGGTGCGGACCGGGGCGAACACGCGAGATTCGCTGTTCCAGCCCACCGCCACGTACAGGGCGAGGATCGGCAGGGAGATGGCGACGGCCTGCGCGATCCTCTTCTTGTGATGCGTGAGCGGCGTGATGAAGTAGAGGGCGATCAACGCAGCCAGGAGCTCGACCCAGACCAGGCGTCGATTGTTCGCGAGCATGCCCCAGGTGAGGATCGGCAGCGTGCCCAGCGCCAGGAGCAGGTTCCGCACGCTGGGCCGCTCGAAGAAGATCACCAGCAGGAGGAGGAACGCGTCGGCGAACAGCATGGAGTCCGCATGCACGGTAGTGTGCGGCATCAGCACGAGGTCGGGAAACAGATGCCGGACATAGACGGCGAGAGAGGCGCGGATGAGCGCCGCCACCACCAGAGCGATCCCGAAGATGCGGTTGTCGGCCGGCCCGCGGATGCCGGCGCAGTAGAGCAGGAAAACGCAGGGCAGGTAGATGACGCGGAAGACCTGCCAGAGCGAGAAACGGAAATCGACCCCGGTCCGCAGGAGCCCGTGCGCCCAGACGCAGAAGATGGACACGATGCAGAGCAGCGCGGCGGTCCGGAGCGGCGGTGCGGCCAGGACGTGCCCCCGCACGTCCACCTCCGAGCCCATCGTGCGGCGGATCACCCAGATCGCGGCGAGGAGCACCAGGGCTACGTCGAGGCCGGAGAAGAAGAGCGCCTTGAAGGGGAGGGTGAGGTTGAGGTGCGCGAGGAGCAGCGAGCCGAGCACGTAGAGCGGAGAACGCCAAAGGCCGCTGGCGGGGACCTCGCTCGGGCTCTCCAGCGTGAGGCAGAGCACGCCGAGCACGAGCAGCGAATGCCGCAGCGGGGCGCGCGCCACCAGGAGGACGATCACCGTCAGCGCCACCGGGGTCAGCGCCAGGCCGAGGTTGCCATTGCCGGCGATCACCAGGACGAGGGTGATGAGGCCCAGTCCGGCGACCGCCGCGAGCACCAGCGGGTCCGTCCGCGGCACGCCCTCCGCCGGTGCCCTCAGAGGCAGCCCTCCACCCGCCGCAGTGAACGGGGCCGGAGTTGGAGCAGCGCCGCGTGGCGGGAGCCGGCTCACGGCGGCGGCGACTCCGAGGGCGGTAGGCGCCCCACGGGCGGCGCGGGCAGCCGCACGTCGACGATCGCTCCGGAGGACCCGAGCAAGTCCTCGAGCTGCCACCTCTTCAGCACGATCCCCGCGCGGAGGTCGGCAAAGGTGGTCGTGAACAGAGCGAGCGCCAATCCCGCGATCAGCGCCGCCGCCATCACCAGCGGCGCCTTGGGCTTGATCGGTCCGCGGGGCACTTGTGGGGGTGTGACCACCGAGTAGCGGTACTTGAAGGCCGCGCGCGCGGTATCGAGCTCGATGCGGGCGTGGTCGATGCGCTCGCGCATCGCGGCGTACTCCTGGGCGGCATACCGGAGCTGGGCGCGCGCGTATTCCACCGACGAGTCCTCGAGCGGCCCCAGACCCCGGAAGAGGTCCGCCGGAATGGTCGGCGCGCTGGACGACGCCCCGGCGGCGTCGTCGGAAAACCCGGCGAGCTGGCGGCGCAGGTCGCGCTCCTCTTGCCGGAGCGCGGAGAGCTGCGGCGACTCGACGCGGAGCGAGTCGATGCTGCGCTCCAGGTCCTGGAGCATGGGGTGGTTCTCGGCGTAGATCGCGCGCTGCTCCGCCAGCCGCGTCTGCAGCTCGAGGATGTGCTTCCGACGGTACTCCTCCAGATCAGCGATGGAACGCCGCTTGGCGTCGAGCATCACGCGGAGCTTGGGCAGCTCCGGATTCACGCTCTTGGCCGGGGGAGGGGGGGCTGGGGCACGGGCGGCCTTGGACGAGGTATGCTCGCGCAGCTGCTGCAAGTCGGCAACCTGCGTCTCGATGTTCTTCTTGAGGGTCGCGGCGTGCCCTTCGAGGATCGAGATCTGCTCGGCGATGGTCTCCACCTCGAGAACGTGCCGCTTCTCGAGGAAGTTCTGCTGCGCGGCATCCGCCAGGCGGTAGGCCAGGAGCGGATCGGGCCAGTGCAGCTGGATGACCACCGTCCCGTCGAGAGTGGTCCACACCGTGAGGTTCTTCTCCAGGAGGCCGGTCAACCCTTCGGTCAGCTCCGTCTCGGTCGGCGCACTGTGGAGCGCGCGCAGCACCCAGTCCTTGACCCGCAGGATCGGCGCCCGGCGCTTCGGCCATTCCTGCAGCAGATCTGCCTGCTGGATCATCGCGTGGAGGTTGTCGCGGCGGATGATCGTCTCTGCCGCCGCCCGGGTGGGCAGATCGGCCGGCCTCGAGTCGGCGCGGACCGCCAGCACAGGATTGGTCTGCGCTAGCAGACGGGACTCGACCTCGTAGGTCTTGGGCAGCACGGCCAGCCCCGCGGCGGCGAGCAGGGCCATGCCGGCGGCGACGAGCAGGAAGAGGAAGGGCCGGCGCCGGATGGACCCCAGCGAAAAGCCGAGGTAGCGGCGCACCTTGACCCAGTCGAACAGCTCCCCTTGGGGACCGTCATAGATGGGGTACGGCGGCGGCGGGGGAATCACGTGCGCTTCGATGTCTTCGGCCATTCTTGCTTTCCTTCGCGTCAACCGAGCAGCCGAGGATAGACGAACATCACGGCGACCAGGTAGGCCAAGATTCCGATCAACGTCCAGGCCAGCACTTTCTGCAGCGCAAGCCTGGCGTTGCGCTCCGTGGCGGCCACCGCCGGAACGATGATGGTGAGAGCGACGATCGAGAACAGGACCAGCTTTTCCATGGCTACCTGAGCAAGGGAACCTGCGCCACGTAGCTGACGAAGGCAACCCACTGGTCGCCGGGCTGGTTCGAGACTGGCCGGCTGAGGAATGCGGCCCGGGCGCCCGCTGCCAGGCTCGAGCGAGGGTCCAATGGCACCGTGGCGGTGAGCTCGCCGCGGAGGTAACGATCTCCCGCCTGGGCGCTGGTCGGACCGCCGGACCCGGACGTCAGCGCCTGGCTTCCGATCAATCCGGCTGCCAGCGCCACACCTCCCTGGCGCCCCCAGACGGCGGACGCGCGCACGCTGCCCAGCTCGATGATCTCGCCGGTCAACGGATCCCCCAGCGGCTCGACGCCCACGCTGATGCTCGCCGACATGTCGCGGAGGAGCGCGTCGCGGAGCTCCGCCGCCCCGACCCCGTAGACGACCGTGTTGGCCGCTTGGTCGTGCAGCTGCGACCGGCCGACCCCAGGGCCGAGGGAGAGCGAGAGCTGGGCGTCGCGCGCCAGCCGGGTGCGCCAGGTGGCCGTGAAGCTCGCCACGCTGGCGCGCCGGTCGTGGGCGGGCTGGTCGGTCAGGTACCGGTAGTCGAGCGCTTGCAGCTCCAGCCGCAGCGTGTCGAGGCGTGTGGCGGCCCAGTCGAGAGACGCGCGTACCAGCGGGCCGCGCGAGAGCGGGAGGGTGGTGCGCGCCGCCGCGTCCGCCCCGCCGGCGACCACCCAGGAGGCGGAGCCGACGATCCGCAGCCGC
>DATFTN010000155.1:0-16304 GCA_035261845.1 Myxococcales bacterium
AGTGGTCCTTCTGAAACCCGCTCCTCTCCACGATGAACGCGTCGTCTCTCCAAACTCCGGTGCCGGGGCGCAGGCCCGGGAAGACCCGTCGGAGAGGAGCGCTCCTCTCGATGTAGAGTCGCGCCGCCCGGCCGATCTTGCTAGCCTGGCCCTGGGTGTGGGAGGCGATCACGCAGCGGACGTTGTTGTTGCGCCCCAAGCTGAAGAGCAAGAACGCCAAAGCCATCTGCGACTTCCCGCTGCCGGCGAACGACTCCCAGACGACGCGCGGCTCGCGCTGCACCAGCTCGACGAACTGCCGGTGGTGCTGTCCCAACCTGATACGGCCGGTGCCGCTGCCGAGCTCGTTTCTCAGGACGAACTGCGCGAACACGCCGAGGTCGCGCCTGGCGAGGTAGGCGACGCGGTCGGCTACCCGCGCGTGGGCCTGCGCGAGCGCAGGCGCTCTAGTTGGGGAGATGGCCATCGCCTTTGTCACCCGCGCCGGTGGCTGGAGGCAGAGCCTTCTGCGGCGCCTGCGCCTCATTCGCGACGCGCAGCCCCTCGACCAACAGCGCGGCGTCCGCGGCGGCGTCCTCACGGTTGAAGGTCTCCTCCTCCTGGATGTGCACGTTCACGTCCACCTGCCGGCGGGTGGGCGCTCCGACACGCTCGCGCTCGATCTCCAGGGCGGACTGCTCGACCTGCACCTTCGTGGCTTCGAACCTGCCGATCTTCCAGAGCACCCTCATGCACTCGTCGAGTTGCAGCGCCGACGGGTCCAGCTGCTCGATGCGCGGCCACAACCGGGTGAAGGCGTAGTTGCGGAGCTTCGCCGCCATGACGGACAGGTCCATGGCGGAGTTGCGCGCGTTGCGCGCGATCAACACCTCTTTGACGGCGACCTTCTCGCTGTCTTCTGCAGCAGCAGCGGCGGCCAGGTCTCTGTCGCGCTCGGCGAGGCTGATCTTCGCCAGCTGGCGGTCTCGCAGGACCTCGCTGATCGGCTTGCGCCGCAGGTCCGGCAACCCGCTCTTCAGCAAGTCGGCGACACGGTGGCGTTCAATGCCGGTCACCAGCGACGCCGCGCTGGCGGTGGCATCGGGGTGGTCCTGCATGTGCCTGTCGAGCTTGTCGTACTGATCGAGCATCTCGATCATCGTCAGCTTCTTCGGCATCGAGCCTTACTCGTCCCCAGGCTTGCCGCGGTAGCTGCGGAGGCCGGAGAGGTCGATTCCGGAGCCCGTCGTTGACTGCGTGTCGCGCTTCTCCGACATGGTCTGCTTCAACGGGTTCGGGGCGTAGTGGCCGAGGCACATCGACGCTGGAGTCCCGCACCTGGCGCACCATTCGATCCTGTCCGGCGTCGGCCTCGTGCCTTTGAAAATCGCGGGTCCGGAGCCGAACGTGTTCTCGCCGCGGCCACCCGCGCCGCCGTCGGGCAACCCGATGGCAGCTCGCGCCTTGCCGAGGCCAGACTGCGCCCTGCCGGAGCCCATCGCGGTGCCCGGTGCGCCCGGGCGCACGTCCTTGCCGCCGCGCATCCTGGGCGGACGCTGCGGCGCATTTCCTGGTGCTCGATCCTTCGCCATATCGACCTCCACTCCATCGTTCGCAAAACGGCGCGTCCTGGAAGTTTGACCGTGCCTCTCGGCCATCCAGGCGACGCCGGCCGGTCGGACCGAGGCGGGCACGCGACGACCGTGGCGAGCCCGCGCATCGAGCCGCGCCCGGCCTGAACGCGTCCAGTCGAGGACGTCCAGGCCGGGCACCCGGCGGATCGAAGTGTAAGGCCAACCCCGCCCTGCCCGGCACATTCCGTCCTCGTCAGGGCGCGGCGAGATCGCATCGCGTCGAGATGGGGATGGGGCACCAATGGTGGCCCGCCTCTACTTTGGGGGTGGGGGACCCTCCCTGGTCGCCCACAAGGAGTTCCTTCCGGCGCGGCGATCGCGGCACAGGCTGCGCCCGGAACGCCGCGTGTAGTTGCTGGAGGTCGAGCAGGACGAACGCTGGCGGCGATCGCGGGCGCGGGCGCGGACACCCTTGTGGCGCTCACCATGGTGGGCACCACCACGATGCCGGCGGGAGAGCGACGAACGCCGCGGGGGAATTTTCGCGGGCGGCGTCCGCCCGTCGGGACTGAGGTAGGAAACGAGGGGTCTGGGCGCCGGGCGCTCCTGGGCTCGGTCCAGTCGGATTGGCGAATCAGGACGGGTGGATGGGTCAGCAGTTGGGCTTGCGATCGCGCGCGTCGATCGTCCGCCGGGTGTCGCCAAAGGCTGGTGTCAGCCTGGCGCGACTCGAGGCGCTCTCCGGGCCGCGGAGCGCGTGGAAACCTTGGCGGTCTGTTTGACTCGCGGCGGCACCGCTCTTACAGCTACCCGGCGCGGCCCGCGGGCCGCTGGAGGTGATCTCGATGATGCCCGAAGCCGACCTGCTTACCGAGGCCGAGGTGCGGAAGCTGCTCCCGCCCTCCATCGGGTCGAGCGTGCTGCGGACGCTGATGCGGACGCGCGGGGTCCGGCTGAGCCCGCACAGGGTGATGCTCCACCGCAGGGATCTGCTCGACTGGCTGTCGGGCGCGGCGCCGCTGGGGCGGGTGAGCACCGTGAACACCGAGTCGCGCATGAACGCGGAGCACGTGAAGGGGATGAAGGAGCAGAAGCAGGGCTGATGAAGTACGGCCCCGGGCAGCGCCCTCACGCCGCCCGAGGCCAGCAGCCGGATCGGAGGTCCGGCCAAAATGCACGAGAAGAATAGCACGGCGATCGAGCGACGGCACCACGCCCTCGGCGCCACCGAAAGCCCACCATTCGCGACCACCGGAGCGTCCGCGCTTATAGGGAACGCGCGCGCGAGCGCGCGCACGCCCGCGTGTCTTGACCGAAGGAAGGTTCTTCATGCTTTACCGAAGAACCTTCCATTCGGATCTGCGGAGCGTAGCGGAGCAGCGCGGCCGGGCGCCTCCGCGGAGCGGATGGCGCGAGGCGTGTTGGCGCCCGAGGTGGAGAGGCTGCTCTCCGTCCCCGATCTCAATCTGCGCGCCTACTCGATCACGCTGACCGCGAGGCCTGAGCCGCTGGTCCAGCTGGTGGTCAAGACCGCGGTGCGGTTCATGCCCGCCGCCCTGCTGCGGGCGGGCGCGATCGCGCAGCTCCTCGCCCTCGACAAGAAGGGCCAGTGGCACCTGCACGGCCTGGTGCTGCTCCCCGCCTCCTCCGACCCGCAGAAGCTGGTCCGCATATGGAGGCACCTGTGGCCGAGGAGACACCGGCCCTCTCCCAAAGCCCAAGAGATCACCCCGCTGGACGGGCGCCGCGACGAGCTGATCGCCGTGCTCGCCCACCACCTCCGCGGTCCCCGCCGCGCCGGCCTCTCCGGTCCGAGCATTCCCGCCATGCCCGATCGCGCGTGGGCCTGCGGCGCGCTGCAGCCGGCGTAGGAGCGCGCGCAAGCGCTTGCCCGGGGCGAAACCCCAACCCCGCCTCCGCGCGCGGGCACGGGCCGCGCCCGGCGATCGAAGGGCCCACCATTCACGACCATCAAGGCGTGGTCGCTACCGGCCGGCACGTGCATGTGGTGCGGCGAACCCTTCCGCGAGGGGTCCAGGGTGGACAGGAAGACCCACGGGGCCTGCGGCAAACACCGCTCCAGGGTTCTGGCTCCGCTCGCGCGGCACGTCCGCGAGCGCGTCAAGGCCTTCGAAGCCCTTGCGATGCCGACCAGGTTGGCGGTCAAGGTCGCCGCCCGTATCACCGCGGCTGCGCCAAGGAACCGCGAGCGCCCTCCACACCGACTGGCGATCGCGTTGGCGGATCAGATGGCCCTCTGCGCCTGCGGGTCTCTGCTGGCCGCCCGGGCGGGGTCGAGGACGTGCGGGAGCAGGGCGTGCCGGCGCCGGCCGGCGAGGCGGTGGGCGGCGTACACCATCGGCGCGGCCGAGATGGAGAGCTGGGCGATGCGGCGGGCAGCATGACCAACGAGGAAACGATGGATGAGTTCGACGCGATGGTGAAGGACAACCCGGACGTCTTCTTCTTCCCCCTCGGCCGCGAGCTGCTCGCCGCCGACCGCGCCGAGGGGGAGCGGCGCGCCCTGGCCGAGCTCGGGAAGGAGCAGCTGAAGATGGCGCCCGTGCACGAGCAGCTCGCGGGGCTGCGGGCCACGCTCGAGGGCGAGCGCGAGAAACAGCGCCGTCTTCATCCGCCCCAGGGGTCGATCGACGCGGCGATCAGAGCGGCGGTGCGCGACGAGATCCGGGCAGAGGCCAGGTCCGCCCTCGCCGACCACCGAGCGCAGGAGCGAGAGCGCGAGGGCACCCGGCTGGTGCCGCTGGTCGAGCGCGCCGCCCAACTTCACATCTCAACAAAGGCGCTGCGGGCGCGGATCGAGCGCGGATCGGTGCCCGGCGCAACCAAAGTTGGAGGACGCTGGCATGTCCCCGTCGGAACGCTTTAGCCGGGCTTTAGCCAGACGCCCCGCGCGCAAAACGCGCCTCGGCCGCCGCCCGACGGAAGCTCTCAGTGTTGTGGGGATTAGGTTGGTGGAGCATGACGGGATCGAACCGTCGACCTCCGCAATGCCATTGCGGCGCTCTCCCAGCTGAGCTAATGCCCCAAGCCCTTCGAGCGAGCGGCCGGCCTGGGTCGCCCGCGCGGCGGAGCGATGTACCGTGAGGGGGGCCCCAAGTCAACGGAATCGCGGGTCGGACGGGTGAGGTGGCTCGAGCGGACATGTACGAGCTGTACAGATCGGTTCCGGGCCATCCCCCCCCGCCTCGCGTAAAGTACACTGAATAGCTTGTTCCGCAACAAGTCGAACGGTCACGCTGCCCGGAGACGCAGGGCAGGCCTGCGCCCCGAGAGCACCTGCTCATAGAGCGAGCCGGTCTTCTCGATCATCGCGTCCAGGGTCAGATCCGACTCGACGCGGGCGCGGCCGGCGGCCCCCAGGGCGGCGCGGCGCGCGGGGTCGCGCAGCAGCCCGATCAGCCGATCGGCGAGGACGGCGGGGCGGTGCGGCGGCACGAGGTGGCCGCTCGCGCCGGAGCCGGCCTCGGTAACCAGCTCGACGTTGCCGCCGACGGCGGTGGCCACCACCGGCAGCGAAGCGGCCATGTACTCGATCACCGCGTTGGAGAGCCCTTCCGCGCGTGAACAGAGACACCCGATGTGCGCTCGCTGGAGGATGGCCGGGACGTCCAGGCGGTGACCGAGCAGCACGACGTTGTCGCGCAGCCCGCGGGCGCGAATCTGCTGCTCCAGCACGGGGCGCATCGGCCCTTCGCCCGCGCACAAGACAAGCACGTCGGGCACCGACCGCCGGACGATCTCCATCGCCTCGATCAGGTCGAGGTGCCCCTTCACCGCGTACAGGTTGGCTGCGATTGCCACCGACGGGCGCCGCGAGCGGCCGTCTTCGCCGGGCTCGATCCCGGGCACCGCCGCGAGCAGCGGCCAGCGGCGCGCGCGATCGAACTCGTCGAGATCGATCCCGTTGTGCACCACCACCACCCGATCCGGGGGAATGCCCTCCTGCGCGAGGCACATGTTGCGCACCGCTTCGGCGTTCGTGTACACGGCGTCCGCCGTGCGCGAGGCGAGCGCCTCCAGAACGTGGTGCGCCCGCGAATACCAGTGGCCCAGGTCGAAGCGGCTGGCGATCACCTGCGCGCCGACCAGCCGCGAAGCGGGCACCGCCAGGAGGTTCGCGTAGAAGTCGTTGGCGTGCACCAGGCGCACACCTTCTCGCGCCATGAACGCTGCGAGCCGCAGGATTTGATGGCCGGTGTTCAGCTTGGCCAGGCTGCCGCGCAGCCCGAATTCCTCGATGGGGAGGCCCAGCTCCTCGATCGCGGCCAGGCTGGGTCCCTTCCGGTGGATGCAAGCCACCACCGGTCGAAACCCCGGGGGGTGCCTCCGGACGCGGGCCACGAATTGTCCCTCGGCGCCGCCGATGGCGAACTGGTTCACGATCTGCAGGACGGGCACCGGCTCCTTCACGCCACCCCCGGGAACTCTTGGAAAGCTGCGTCTCAGGCGGCCCGAAGGGGAGCTGCGGGGCTCCCGACAGGTTGCGCCTGGAAGAATTTGCGGCGCCCTCCATAGTGGTCGATGCACGACGCGAACGCGCACAGCGCGTACAGGAACCAGGACAGCGAGTATCCCGAGAACTGCTGGCAGACGAGGTACCCGGCGAGCGACGCGAACACCGCCCGCGATTCGTGCGCCATCTCGCCGTTCCGGGCCCGCCAAGCCGACCACAGCGCGCAGGCGATGAACCCCATCATCCCGAACAAGCCGATCAGGCCCAGCTGCCCCAGCACCTCCAGCTCGAGGTTGTGCGCGACGTAGGGATGCTCGACCGGATCGTCGATGGGCGCGTACTGCTTCCAGGCGGTGAGGAAGGCGGACTCGCCCACGCCCAGGAGCGGCCGCTCCTTGAAGATCCGCTCCGCGACCTGCCAGGCCTGCAGGCGGCCCTGCACCGAGACGTCCTCCTCGAAGGAACTGATGGTCTCGTTGCGCTGCCAGAAGGTGTGGGGCGCGAGCAGGAGCACGCCCGCTGCGGCCACCAGGGCGATGCCTCCGGCGATCGCCTTGCGCTTGGACATGAGCGCCCAGACCAGGACCGCGGTGGCGAGACCCAGCGAGCCGCCGCGCGAGTGCGTCGCGACGATCCCCATCAGCACCGCGGTGACACCGCCGGCGCCGATGATCCGCCGCCAAAGCCCCGGGCCGTGCGCGGCGAAGTAGAGCAGGAGCGGCACGGCCCCGACCAGCGCCATGCAGTCGTGGTTCGGATCGGCCATCACTCCCAGCCAGCGGCCGCGGAAGCCTTCCACCAGCAGCTCGTCGTGCCACCAGTTCCAGAACGTTCCCCAGCCCGGGACGATGGAGGCGGTGGCGTAGACCAGCATGGCGATCCGGATCCGCCGCGGCGTGGTGACCGTGTTCACCACCGCGACGAAGAAGAGGAAGTGCTTGGCCACTTCCAGCGCGCCGTCGACCGAGAGCGCGCGATCGATCGACCAGGTGGGCGAGAGCAGCGCAG
The DNA here is from genome assembly GCA_035261845.1 of Myxococcales bacterium. Lineage (GTDB taxonomy): Bacteria > Myxococcota > Myxococcia > Myxococcales > 40CM-4-68-19 > VBKO01. The sequence continues at coordinate 7,036 of DATFTN010000155.1, forward strand.
CGCCGCAGTAGACCGCGAGCAGCGCTCCCCGCCATCCCAGCCAGAGCGGCTTGTTGGTCAGGAGGCGGTGCGCGGCGATGGCCGCGAGCGCGGTGACCGAGAGCACCAGCGCGAGCCGCAGCGGCTCGGTCACCGGGAACCACTGCGCGGGCGCCAGGTACAGCTGCGCCAGGAAGAGCACCGTCGCCGCGAACGCGAACTGGCCGACGCGCCGCGCCTGCCAGTCGCGGGCCGGCTGCGCGAGGTTCACGGGTTCCGAGACGCTCGTCTGCAACACGCCCCTCCGGGGGCCGCGCCGGCGGCCCTGCGCACCGCCGGAACATAAGCACGCGCCCCCGGGCGAGAAGCCGGCCGCCGGGGCTGTCGCCCAGCCGACAGCTACGGGCGGAGCAGGGCGAATGGCCTACCAGCTCACTGAGCGGGCGGGGCGAAATGCGGCGCCCTGGGTGTCGAGGAGCGACTCGGCACGGCGCCTCCCGCCGCCGGGGCGGCGGGCGACGGGACGCCTGCCTCCTCGGCCGCTCAGCGGGGCTACAGGCGCAGCGCAGCCCGTAGAGCGCGGATTTCTCCCGTAAAGCGTCGGCAGATGGCGATCCGCCGCATGTGCTCCTTGCAGAGGCGCGTGTGCGCGGACGTAGTCCGAGCGGGGACGTTTGCCCCCGTTCGCCCGACAGACGCACAGAAGACCCCCTACTGCAGGACACCGTGGAGGGAAGAGGCGGCACGTCCTCTTCGTTGGCCGACCGGAGCGAAAAGCACCCGCCGTTCCGGGAAGCAGCCAACCAAGGAGACGCAGCAATGAAGCTTTCCCAGATCGCCGCCGCCACAGTCGCCTTCCTCGCGGGCAGCGCTTCGGAAGCTGCCCAGGTCTGGACCGCCCCCGCCGCCGTGAAGATCCGGCCGCAGGCGCAGCCGCCGCAGACCGCGAACGCAACCGCCGCCATCGCGGCCGCCAAGAACGAGTTCGAGTCCTTCCACGTCGTGGTGACCGGTCCCGCGACGGGCGTGTCGATGAGCCTCGAAGGGCTCGGCGACGGGAAGGGCCACAGCATCAGCGGGCGCGACGTGACGCTCTACCGCGAAGCTCTGATCAACGTGCCGCAGCAGACCGGCGGCGACGGCGCGGCCGGTATCTGGCCGGACGCGCTGGTGCCGGACGTCGACCCGATCGCCGGCGAAAAGCGCAACGCGTTCCCCTTCGACGTGCCGGCGGGCGAGAGCCGCGCCGTGCTGGTCGACATCCACGTCCCCGCGGACGCGGCCCCCGGCGCCTACCAGGGAACGCTCAATGTGACCGGCGGCGCGACCGCGCAGGTTCCGGTGACGCTCACCGTGTGGGACTTCGCGGTGCCGTCCACCTCGACGCTGCGCAGCGCTTTCGGCATGACCTGGAACGGCCCCTGCATGGGGCACGGCGACGGGAGCTGCAGCAACTACGGCGCCGAGGAGCAGCTGCGCGCGCGCTACCTGCAGGCGGCGCTCGACAACCACATCAGCATCACCATCCCGGTGATCGGCGCGCCCATCCGCCAGGACGGCAGCGGCGACTGGAGCGACTTCGACACCTGGGCGGGCCCGTTCCTGGACGGCAGCGCCAACACGCGCCTCGTCGGAGCGAAGCTGTCGGCCGTGCAGATCGTGGGCGACGGGACGCAGACCGCCGTGGTGAAGGCCTGGTCCGATCACCTCAAGGCGAAGGGATGGACCAAGCCGCTCTTCAACTACATCTGCGACGAGCCGCCCATGACCTGCCAGTGGAACCAGATCCCCGGGCGGATCGCGAACTCGCGCGCGGGCGACCCGGCCCTCCCGACGCTGGTCACCACCACCACCGCGCAGGCCGCGCAGAACGGCGTCACCGGCATCGACCTGTTCGTCCCGGTGGTGAACGACATGGAGGACCGGCCGGGCACCCAGCGCGCGGGCTCGCAGCGCTCGAAGTACGGGCCGGTCGTCTGGTGGTACCAGAGCTGCATGAGCTTCGGCTGCTCGGGAGTGGGGCCGGGCTACGACTACACCGGCGGCTCGGGCTGGCCGACGTACGCCATCGACAGCGACGCGACCCGCAACCGCGCCATGGAGTGGATGAGCTTCAGCTACGACATCTCGGGCGAGCTGTACTACGAGACCACGCAGGCCTACTTCAGCGGCGATCCTTGGGTGAACGAGATCAACTTCGGCGGCGCCGGGGACGGCACCCTCTTCTACCCCGGCACCACCAACCGCATCGGCGGGCAGACGGAGATCCCCGTCGAGTCCTTCCGCATGAAGATGATCCGCGACGGCATGGAGGACTACGAGCTGCTCGCCCTGGCCAAGCAGCTCGGGCTGGGCGATCAGGCCAAGCAGATCGCCAAGGGCGTGTACCCGGTGACGTACCAGGCGACGACGAGTCCCGCGGCGCTCGATTCTGCCCGCGGGCAACTGGCGCAGATGATTCTCCACGCGATGGGCAAGGACGCGCCGCCCCAGCCACCCACCACGGGCGGGGGCGGCAACGTGTCCAACGGGGGCGTGGTCCCGCCGATCGAAACGGAGTCTACGCTCCCCGCGGGCGGCTGCTCCAGCTCGGGCCCGCAGAGCGCGTGGCTCCTGCTGTCGTTCGCGGGTCTACTGATGCTGCGCCGCCGCCGCAAAGCGTAGGAGGCTGTCTCCGCTTCCGGAGACAGCCTCGGGTCACGCTCCGCGTGTATAGCCGCAAACTCGCGCCTTTCGGCGCGAGAGCGGCTAGTTGCGGAAAGTGGGTCCACTGCCCACCCTCCAACACGGGAGGGTGTGCGTGGACGGCCAGCCATCGATCTTGAGGCGCGCGGGGCCGCTGATGATCGCGCGCCTCGCGATCGTCGTGGTGACGTTCGGCACCCCGTTGGTCCTGGCGCGGATCCTGGTGCCCGCGTCCTACGGGACCTTCAAGCTGGCCTGGCTGTGGTGCACGACGCTCGGCGTGATCCTGCCGATGGGCTTGACGCCGAGCCTCATCTACTTCGTGCCCCGCGAGCCCGAGCGCCGCCGCTACTTCATCGGGCACGCGCTGCTCGTGACCACCGTGCTGGGGATCTCCGCGGGCGCCTTGCTGTACGTGTTCGGCCCGCGCCTCGCGCTGGCGATGCACAAGCCCGAGCTGGCCGGGCAGATGCACTGGGTCGCGCTCTTCAGCGCGCTGTTCCTGTCCGGCAGCACGATGGATTCCATCCCCATGTCGCAGGGGCGCATCAAGCTCGCCGCGGTCCTGCGGTTCGGCTACGAGGCGACCCAGGCTTTGGGGATCGTCACCGGGGCGCTGCTCACGCGCTCGCTCACCGGCGCTCTGGCCGGCATCGTCGCCGGCACCGGCTTCCGCGCCGTGGCTTGCTGGGTGATGGTCCTCCACGATCACGGGCTGCACGTCTCGCGGGAGGACCTGAAGCGCCAGCTGGCCTATGCCCTCCCCTTCGGGCTGGCGTTCGCGATCATCGTCCCGCAGCAGCAGTTCCACCAGTACTTCGTCGCAGCAAGCGTCAGCGCTGCAGTCTTCGCCATCTACGCGGTGGGCTGCTTCCAGCTGCCCATCGTCGACATGCTCTACACGCCCGTCTCCGAGATCCTGCAGCTCGGGATCGCCGAGCACGATCGGGACGGCGACCGCGAAGGGCCCTTGCGGCTGTTCCGCGAGGCGGTTGGCCGGCTCGCCTTCGTGTTCATCCCCATGATGGCGCTCCTCTACGTCTGCGGGCCTACCCTCCTCACCTTCCTCTTCACCGAGCGCTACCGCGATTCGGTGCCGATCTTCCGGCTCGCCATCCTCGCCATCCCGCTGGCGGCCCTGCCGCTCGACGGCGCGATGCGGGCCCGGGCGCAGAACCGCTTCGTGCTGGGAGTGTCGGTGGTGAAGCTCGCCCTGACCGTGCCGCTGGTGGTGGCCGGCTTCCACGCCTTCGGATTGCGCGGCGCGATGGCCGGCTGGGTGGCGGCCGAGACGTCCACCCGAGCAATCCTGCTGCTCCGCGCCGGCCAGCTCCTGGGCGGGATGCGCCGGCTGCTGCCCTGGCGGACCCTCTTCCTGCAGTCGGTGGCGGCGGCGCTGGCGGCGCCGGTCGGCGCGATCGTCTTGCGCCTCGCGCATGGACCTTCGCTGCTGCGCCTGCTGCTCTGCGGCCTTGCGACCGGGCTTTCCTACCTGGCGGTGCTCCGCGCCACGGGCGAGCTGCCGCCGGTGCGCGAATGGATCCCGCGGAAGCGGACTGCGGTGCCCGCGCCCACTTCGCTCGCGGCGTAAGCCAAGCGCTCCGCTCAGGCCGCGCGCCGGCCGGCCGCCGCCGCAGGCAGGTGGCGTCGATACACCGCCATCAGGTTCTCGACGTAGCGATCGATGCCGTACACGCCGCGGACCCGCGCGCGCCCCGCTTCGCCGAGCTGGCGGGCGAGGACGTCATTGCGAAGCAGGCGATCGATCGCCGCCGCCAGCGCCGGCGCGTCGCGCTTGGGGACCACCAGCCCGGAGCCCTGCACGATCTCTGGCATCGCGCCGGACTCCGTCACCACCATGGGCCGTCCCGCGGACATCCCCTCGAGCACGGCCAGCCCGAAGGCCTCTTCGTACACGGAGGGAGAAACGACCACGGAAGACGCAGCGAGGATCTCCTCGACGTCTTGCCGCAGACCGAGGAAGTGGACGCGCTCCGCGATGCCCAGGCGCTGGCTGAGCGCCCGCCAGGGCCCGAGCCCCGGACCTTCGCCGACCAGCGCGAGATGCGCGTTCCGGCCGACCTGGGGAAGCGCGCGCACCAGCCACTCGACGCCCTTCTCGTCGTCGAGGCGGGACACGCAAGCGATCAGCGGGGCGTCTCCCAGGCGCAGCTCTTCGCGGACGCGGCGCCCGTCGGCCTTCTCGAACCGCGAAGGGTCGACTCCGTTCTCCACCACGCAAACCCGCCCGGGCGGAACGCGATGCGCCTCGCGCACCGTGCGGGCGACGAATGGAGACACGGCAAGGCGCTCGTCGAACAGCCGGTTCAAGAGAAGCGCGCGCAGGCGCTTGCCCGCGGCGCGCAGGGGACCCCCGCGGGCAAGGGAAAGGTGGTCGTGGATCAAGACGCGCGCGCCGGAGAGCCGTGCGGCCAGCACCAGCGGCGAGTACGGGTCGATGAAGTGGAAGTGCGCGATCCAGGGACGCTCGGCGCGCATCCAGGACCGCAGCTGGCGGGCGATGCGCCAGGAAGGGAGGGCGAAATCCAGGTGCCGCAGCCCCACCCCGGCGTCGCGCAGCGCATCGGCGGGAAACGGCGCCGGTGGCCGCGCGAAGACCATCGTGGTGGGAATCCGCTCTTCCCGCAGGCGCCGTGCGAGCGCGACCAGCTGCTGCTCCATGGACCCGCGCTTCTTCGCGTCGAGATGCAGGACGAGCCAGACGCCTCCCACTTGGATCCTTCCTCCCGTAAGGCAAGGTAGTTAGCCCGGCGTCCGGCGCAACGCACCGGGCAGACCGCCGAGCGAGCGGTGCCCGCCCGACCGCGCTAGAATCGGTCCGGGTTTCAAGGCATCTCAGGTGTCCCATGGCAGAGGCGAAAACCAAGGCTGAGCTGCTCAAGGTCGCCCGGACGCAAGTGCCGGAGGTGGCTCCGGCCGAGCTGGCCAAGGAGCTGCAGTCCCGGCGGCCGGCGCTGGTCGACGTGCGCGAGAAGCAGGAGACGGACCAGGGCATCCTGCCCGGCGCCAAGCTCGTGCCGCGCGGCTATCTGGAGCTCCGCATCGAGGAGACGCTTCCGGATCGCGACGCGGACGTGGTGCTCTATTGCGCCGGCGGGACCCGGAGCCTGCTCGCCGGAAGGACGCTGCAGGAGATGGGGTACCGGAAGGTGCGCAGCCTGCGAGGCGGCTACGGCGCGTGGAAGGACGGCGGGCTTCCGGTGGAAGTGCCGTTCCGGCTCACCGATGCGCAGCGCAACCGGTACAGCCGGCACTTGCTGATCCCCGAGGTGGGCGAGGCGGGCCAGGCGAAGCTCCTCAAGGCGAAGGTGCTCCTGATCGGCGCCGGGGGGCTGGGCTCGCCGGCTGGCCTGTACCTGGCGGCGGCGGGCGTGGGCCGGCTGGGCATCGTGGACGACGACGTGGTCGACGAGTCGAACCTCCAGCGGCAGGTGCTCCACGACACCGAGCGCATCGGGATGCCGAAGACGGAGTCGGCGCGCCAGACGATCCGCAAGCTCAACCCGGACGTGACCGTCGACGAGCACCGCGTCCGGTTGACCCGCGACAACGCGCTGGAGCTGTTCCGGCAGTACGACCTGATCATCGACGGGAGCGACAACTTCGGGACCCGGTACCTGGTGAACGACGCCTGCGTGCTCTTGGGCAAGCCCAACGTGCACGGCTCCATCTTCCGGTTCGACGGGCAGGCGACCACCTTCATTCCCGGCGGAGGGCGGCCCTGCTATCGCTGCCTGTTCCCCGAGCCTCCCCCGGCGGAGCTGGCCCCGTCCTGCCAGGAAGCCGGCGTGCTGGGGGTGTTGCCCGGCGTGATCGGGCTCATCCAAGCCGTCGAAGGCGTGAAGGTGATCCTCGGCCAGGGCGAGCCCTTGGTCGGCCGGCTGCTCCTGTACGACGCCCTCGAGCAGCGCTTCCGCGAGGTGAAGTACGCTCGGGACCGCGAGTGCCCTGCTTGCGGCGACCACCCGATGCGCGAGCTCCTTCCGGAGTACACCGAGGCGAGCTGCGCCGTCGCTCCCCGGCGCGCGTCGGCCTGAGCCGATGCCATGATATCCGCGCCGTGAAAAGCGCAGCGCCGCCCTATCGGCGGCGACTGGCCCAGAATTGCAGAATTCGGTAGCGTGCGCCTCCCCTTCCCCGGAGGCCATCCATGAAGTCCGCCCTGCTCGCGCTCGCGGTCCTGGCCGTTCCCCTCGCCGCTCCCGCCGCGCCGAAGATCCTCTCCCGCGACTACCACATCGATGCGGTAGACGCCGGCATCAAGCTGTTCGTCCGGGAGAAGATGGCGGAGGGAGCGAAGGCGACCGAGGACAACGTGGTGCTCTTCGTCCACGGCGCGACCTTCCCCTCCACGCCCGACTTCGACCTGCAGTTCAAGGACTACTCGTGGGCCGACTGGATGGTGAACCACGGGTACGTCGTCTACATGTTCGACAAGCGCAACTACGGGTTCTCCACCCGCGAGAAGGCGATGGACGAGCCGGCGGCGGCGAACAAGCCGGTCTCGCGCTCCTACCTGGTGATCCGCGACATCGGCGCGGTGGTGGACCACATCCGGGCCAAGAACAAGGTGGCCCGGGTGACGCTGATCGGCTGGTCCTGGGGCGCGATGACGGCGGGCTACTACACCTCGCTGTGGCCGGAGAAGGTGCACAAGCTGGTTCTCTACGCGCCGCTCTACGACAACCCGCTGCACACCAACCTGGGCGCGGGAAGCGGGCTGCAGAACAAGCGCGTCCCCTGGGAATTCAACCCCGCGATGGGCGCCTACCGCCTCGGGACCGGCGACGCGAACAACAAGCGCTGGGACGGCGAGATCCCGGTCCAGGACAAGAACCAGTACCGCGATCCGGCCGTGCAAGAGGCGTTCAACAACGCGGCGCTGGCGACCGATCCGACCAGCAACACGCGCAACCCGCCGGCGCTGCGCGCTCCCAACGGCGTCCTGGAGGACTCGTTCTACCAGGCCACCGGCCGGAGGCTGTGGAACGCCGCGAACATTACCGTGCCGACGCTGATCATCGCGGGCGAGGACGACACCTGGAGCTTCCCGCAGGATCGGGAAGGTCTACTGCGCGACCTGACCAACGCGCCGCAGAAGAAGCACGTGACCATCCCCCACGCGACGCACTTCATCCTCTTCGAGAAGCAGCGCTTCCTCTTCTTCGAGGAGATCGCGTCGTTCCTCAAAGGGGGCCAGACCGCCACCCGCTGAGGCTCAGCCGTAGGATTTTTCCTGCTTCTCCTGCTCTTCCTTGCACCGGATGCACATGGTGGTGACCGGGCGGGCCTCGAGGCGCTTCACGGAGATCTCCTCTTCGCAGATCTCGCACATCCCGAAGGTCCCGTTCTCGATGCGCGCCATGGCGTCGTCGATCTTCTTGAGGAGGAACTTCTCCCGGTCGCGCAGGCGGAAGACCATGCTCTGCGTGTACTCGGAGGAGGCGAGGTCGATCTCGTCGGGGAGGTCGTCGGTGTCGAACGCCGCCTCCTCGGTGAGGGTCTTGCGCGCCTGCTGCAGAAGGGCGCGCTTCTGCTCCTCGAGGAGCTTCTTGAAGCGCTTCAAGTCCTTCTGGTTCACCCTGCCGCCCCCTCGCCGCTGCGCCGCTTCCGAGCTGCTTGCCATCGCCGCCCCTGCCGCCGGGTCCCTCCCGGCCGAAAAAAGAGCCGGAAGTTTATGGACACGATAGAGTCGAGTCAAGCCGCGCATGGCTGATTCCAAGCTCGACCGCGAGTTCCTCCGGACCGTGCTCTCGCTGGCGGCGAAGGCGGAGGTGGACCGGCTGCTGCTGGTCTCCGACGTCCCCCTCTCCGCGGAGCACCTCCGGGGCCGGCCGCTGAAGAAGAAGCTCGTCTACGCGGTCACCGAGGAGCGCCTGGCGCAGGCCCTGCGGCGGCAGGGGTACGTGTGCGTGACCGTGCCACCTTACGACTACTCCCGGGTGGAGAAGGTGAAGGTCGCGCTGGTCTCGGCGATGACCGCCAACGTGCTGGTCGACGGAGAGAACGTCCTGTGCCTGACAGGACGAAGCGGCGCGCGCATGCCGGACACGCTCATCCGGCTGCAGATCGGCCGTGGCTTCGAGGAGAAGGCGGCCATCGACACCATCGGGCTCGGGGCGGAGTTCAATCCCCAGGTGGTCGAGGCGCTGGTCTCGCTGGCGATGGCCATCGGCCACGAGGGTTTCGAGGGATACCCCATCGGGACCATCTTCGTGCTGGGGGATTCGACGGCCGTGATGGAGCAGAGCAAGCAGCTCACCATCAACCCCTTCGGGGGGATCTCCGAGGCGGAGCGCAACGTGCTCGACCCCAACATCCGCGAGGCGCTGAAGAACTTCGCGGTGCTGGACGGGGCCTTCGTCATCCGCGAGGACGGGGTGGTCCTCGCCGCCGGCCGCTACCTGCAGGTTGGAGCTCCCGCCGCTGGCAAGGGCGTCGAGCTGCCGCTGGGGCTGGGCGCGCGCCACGCCGCCGCTTCGGCGATCACCGTGGAGACCCGGGCCATCTCCGTCAGCGTCTCCCAATCCTCCGGAACCGTCCGCGTCTTCAAGAACGGCGAACCCGTCTTGGAGCTCCAACAA
>DATFTN010000156.1:0-3934 GCA_035261845.1 Myxococcales bacterium
CCGCCATCGCCGAGGGCCTGGCCCTGCGGCTGGCGGAGAACGGCGTCCCGGCCGTGCTCAAGGGCGCTCCCCTGTACGCGCTCGATCTGGGCGCGCTGCTCGCCGGCACCAAGTTCCGCGGCCAGTTCGAGGAGCGCCTCAAGGGGGTGGTGAAGGCCCTCGCGCAGAAGCCCGGCGCCATCCTCTTCATCGACGAGATCCACATGCTGGTGGGCGCCGGCGCGACCAGCGGCGGCTCGATGGACGCCTCGAACCTGCTCAAGCCCGCGCTCGCGGACGGGTCCTTGCGCTGCATCGGCTCCACCACCTTCCACGAGTTCAAGGCCAGCTTCGACCGGGACAAGGCGCTCGCCCGACGCTTCCAGAAGATCGAGATCCTCGAGCCCTCGCACGACGAGTCGGTGCAGATCCTCCAGGGCCTCAAGTCCCGCTACGAGGAGCACCACGGGGTGAAGTTCAGCGAGGAGGCGCTGAAGGCGGCGGTGGAGCTGTCCGCCAAGCACCTCGTCGACCGGCACCTGCCGGACAAGGCCATCGACGTGCTCGACGAGGCGGGCTCGCTGCAGCGCATGCAGCCACAGGACAAGCGCGTGGCGGTGATCGGGGTGCCCGAGATCGAGCAGGTGGTGGCCAAGATCGCGCGCATCCCGCCCCGCAGCGTGTCTGCGGACGACAAGACCGCGCTGAAGAGCCTGGCGCCCGAGCTGAAGAAGGTCGTCTACGGCCAGGACGCGGCCATCGAGGCGCTCGCTTCGGCCATCCTCCTCTCGCGCAGCGGCCTGGGCAGCCCCACCAGACCGATCGGCAGCTTCCTCTTCAGCGGGCCTACCGGGGTGGGCAAGACCGAGCTGGCCCGGCAGCTCGCCCGGATCCTGGGCGTGCCGCTGATCCGCTTCGACATGTCGGAGTACATGGAGAAGCACACGGTCAGCCGTCTGATCGGCGCGCCTCCCGGCTACGTCGGGTTCGACCAAGGCGGGCTGCTCACCGACGGGATCCGCAAGTCGCCGCACGCGGTGCTGCTGCTCGACGAGATCGAGAAAGCGCACCACGACCTCTTCGACCTGCTCCTTCAGGTCATGGACCACGCGACGCTCACCGACAACAACGGTCGGGCCGCCGACTTCCGGCACGTCGTGCTGATCTTCACCACCAACGCCGGGGCGCGGGAGATGAGCTCCGGCCGGATGGGCTTCGGCTCGGGCGGGCGGCCCGATCTGGTGGTGGGCACCGGCGCGGGCGACTCGCAGGTGAGCCTGGATGGCGGTCGGGGGGGCGCGGGAGCCGCCAAGGCGGCGATCGAGCGGACCTTCAGCCCCGAATTCCGCAACCGCCTCGACGGGTGGATCGCGTTCAGCGGCCTGCCGCGCGACGTGATCCTGCGCGTCGTGGACAAGCAGGCCGAGGAGCTGCGCGCGCAGCTGCGCGAGAAGAACGTCGAGCTGCAGCTCTCCGAACCGGCCCGGAACTGGCTGGCCGACCACGGCTTCTCCCCCCAGTTCGGCGCGCGCCCGATGGCGCGGCTGCTCCAACAGGTCCTCAAGAAGCCGCTGGCGGAGCGCATCCTCTTCGGCGACCTGCAGGGCGGCGGGACGGTGGTGGCCGACGTGCAGGACGACCGCATCGAGCTGCGGCTGCTCGGCGCCCTGTCCTGACCGTCCCCGCGATAATGCAGCGGCACTGAAACGCCCGCTACGGCAGCGGCCGCGGGAGCTACGCCTACAGCGGCGACAGCGGGTACAGCTCGAGCGGGTCGTCCACCTCGGGATTCGCCAAGCGCTTCTACGAGAACGTGGTGCACGCGACCGGCCGGCAGGCCCTCGGGAAGCTCCCCGAGGCGGATCCGTTCCTCGAGCCGAACAAGGAGTTCGTCTTCGTGGCCCGTTTCGAGGGCGCCCGCCCGGGGAATCCGCCGAACGGCACCATGGCCGCGCTCTCGATCGTCACCTACTTCTCGCCCGGCGCACTGCTGCTCGAATAACTATCGACCTTTCCAGCGGGGCGGGCGCTTCTCCGAGAAGGCGGCCAGCCCTTCCAAGCGGTCTTCGCTGCGCAACGCCTTGTCGTAGTGCGCGCGTTCCCGCTCGAGGGCGGCGTCCAGCGCCAGGTCCCAGGCCTCCTCCAGCGAGGCCTTGGCAGCCGCGACGGCGACGGGCGCATTGGTGGCGATCTCGTTCCCGAGGGCGACGGCGCCGGAGACCGAGTCGCCGGCGGCGCTGATGCGGTTCGCGAGCCCGATCTGCAACGCCTCCTCGGCGTCCACCCGGCGCGCGGTCAGCACCAGGTCGCGCGCCCGCCCCAGCCCGATGAGCCGGGCGAGCCGCACCGTGCCGCCGCCGCCCGGGATGATGCCGATGCGCACCTCGGTGAGCCCCATCTGCGCAGCGGGATCGAGGACGCGCAGGTCGCAGGCCAGGGCCAGCTCGCAGCCGCCCCCGAGCGCCAGCCCGTTCACCGCGGCGATCCAGGGCTTCGGGCAGCGCTCCACCTCGCGCAAGCCGGCGTGCAGCTCGACCAGCCAGCGCCGCACGTCGTCCTCCGTCCAGCCCCGGCGCTCCTTCAGGTTGGCGCCGGCCGAGAACGCGCGGTTGCCAGCGCCGGTGACGACCACCGCGCGCACCCCGCCGTCCGCCGCCGCGCGCCGCGCCTCGGCGGCCAGCTCGGCGACCAGCGCGCGGGAGAGCACGTTCATGCGCGCCTCCCCGTCGAGGGTCAGCACGCGGACGGGCCCGCGATCCTCGCTGCGCAGCCCGGCCATGGTCAGGTCGATCCGGCGGGGCGCGCCTCGCCGGGAGTGCGGCGCCCGAGCGCCGCCTGGAGCCGGCGGCCGGTCAGCTTGTGCCCGATCAGCTCCTGCGCGAGGGCGCCGGCCTCGATGAGCTTGCCCAGGTCGATGCCGGCGTCGATGCCCATGTCGGCGCACATGCTGGCCAGGTCCTCGGTGGCGAGGTTCCCCGCCGCGCCCGGAGCATAGGGGCAGCCGCCGGTGCCCCCGATCGAGGTGTCGTAGGTGGTGACGCCCATCTCCAGGCCGACCAGGCAGTTGGCGAGCGCGGTGCCGTGCGTGTCGTGGAGGTGGAGCGCCAGCTGCTCGGGCGGGAACTCCTTCAAGAACAGCTCCAGGATGCGGCGCGTCTGCAGCGGGTTGCCCACCCCGATGGTGTCGCCCAGCGAGAGCTCACCGCAGCCCATGTCGCGCAGCTGCCGCGCGATCTGCAGCGCGCGCTGCGGGTCGACCGCGCCTTCGTACGGACAGCCCCACACCGTGCTCAGGTACGCGCGCACCGTCAGCCCGGCCTTCCGGGCGGCGGGGACGATCTCGCGGAAGTGCTGCAGGGACTCCGCCACCGACTTGTTGGTGTTCTTCTGGTTGTGCGACTCGGTCGCGGACATGAACACGGCGACCTCCTTCAGGCCCGAGGCGATGGCGCGCTCGAGGCCGGTGCGGTTCGGGACCAGCGCGCTGTAGCGCACGCCCGGCAGCTTCGGCGCCCGCTGAGCCACCAGGTCGGTCTCGGCGAGCTGGGGGATCCAGTCGGGCCGGACGAAGCTACCCACTTCGATGCGCGTGACGCCCGCCGCGGCGAGCGCCGCGATCAGACGGACCTTGGCGTCGACCGGCAGCAGCGCCGCCTCGTTCTGCAGCCCGTCGCGGGGGCCCACCTCGTAGAGCGTGACGCGGGCGGGGTACACGGTCAGCTCCGGGCGCTCACGTTCGTGCGCACCCACTCCGCGATCGACCGGGTCGTGGCCCCCGGGGTGAAGATCTCCGCCACGCCCATGCCCTTGAGCGGCTGGATGTCCGAGTCGGGGATGATGCCGCCGCCGAACACCACCACGTCCTGGGCGCCCTCCTTCTTGAGCAGCTCGATGACCGCGGGGAACAACGTCATGTGCGCCCCGGACATGATGGACAGGCCGATCGCGTCCACGT
>DATFTN010000157.1:0-14319 GCA_035261845.1 Myxococcales bacterium
ATCGTGCAGCAGCTGCCGCCCATCTTCGCGCGGTACTGGGGCGACCCGAAGCACACCACCTGCAAGAAGTGCGGCCACGTGCATGAGAAGCGTTGACGTCCACACCCACCTGTTGCCACCGGAGCTGCCCCGCTGGAGCGAGCGCTTCGGCTACGGGGGGTTCGTGCGGCTCGAGAAGATCGACGCATGCCACGCGCGCATGGTGAAAGACGACGGGACCCAGTTCCGCGACGTGACCAGCAACGTCTGGGATCCAGAGACCCGGCTACGGGAGTGCGACGAGGCGGGCGTGGGCGTGCAAGTACTCTCCACCGTGCCGGTGATGCTCTCCTATTGGATCCGAGAGCCGCGCCATGCCCTGGAGGTGGCGCGGTTCCTCAACGACCATCTCGCTTCCGTCTGTGCGGCGCACCCGCGCAGGTTCGTCGGGTTGGGAACGCTGCCGCTGCAGGCGCCGGATTTGGCGGCGCGGGAGCTGGTGCGCTGCGTTCGCGAGCTGGGCCTCGCCGGAGTGCAGATCGGTTCGCACGCCCGTGACTGGAACTTGGACCGGGCCGAGCTGTTCCCGGTCTTCGCCGAGGCTGAGGACCTGGGCGCCGCCGTGTTCGTGCACCCCTGGGACATGATGGGCCAGGAGCGCATGCCCAAGTACTGGCTGCCCTGGCTGGTCGGCATGCCCGCCGAAGTGTCGCAGGCGATCTGCTCGATGATCTTCGGCGGCGTCCTGGAGCGCTTGCCTGCCCTGCGGGTGTGCTTCGCCCACGGCGGCGGGGCGTTTCCCGGGACGCTCGGGCGCATCCAGCGCGGCTTCGAGAGCCGTCCGGACCTGGTCGCGGTGGACAATCCGCATCCTCCCTCCCGCTACCTGGGCCGGTTCTGGGTGGACTCGCTGGTGCACGAGCCACGGGCGCTGCGCCTGGCGATGGAGACGTTCGGTCCGGGGCGCGTGGCGCTGGGCACCGACTACCCCTTTCCGCTCGGCGAGGAGCGGCCGGGCGCGCTGATCCGCTCGCTGGAGCTCGACGCGCGCACTCGCGAGGCGCTGCTGGCGCGCAACGCGCTGGAGTGGCTGGGCCTGAAGGCGAGCGAGCTGGACCTGGCATGACCTCGTTTCGCGACGACCCCGCCTGGGCGCGCGCCCAGGACGCCGCCGATCCGCTGGCCCGCTTTCGCGACGAGTTCGTCTTTCCCAGCGGCGTCGAGCTGTATTTCGCCGGGCACTCGCTCGGCCTGATGCCGCGGCGCGCGCGCGAATACGTCGCCGCGGAGCTGGACGCCTGGGGAAGCCGCGCCGTCCTGGGCCACCACGAGGGCGAGCGGCCGTGGCTGCCGTATCACGAGGAGCTCGCCGCGCCGCTCGCGCGGCTGGCCGGCGCCCGTCCGCGGGAAGTGGTGGTGATGAACTCGCTGACGGTGAACCTGCACCTGCTGATGGTCTCGTTCTACCGGCCGACGCCTGCCCGGCACCGCATCCTGATCGAGCAGGACGCCTTTCCCTCGGACCGTTACGCCGTCGCTTCCCACGCCGCGTTCCACGGATTTCCGGGCGCGGTCGTCGAGGTCCCGCGCGGCCACGATCCGGGGCGGCACCTGGACGGCTCCGTCGCGCTCCTCTTGCTCGGGTCGCCGAACTTCCTCACCGGCGAGGCGTTCGACCTCGCCTCGCTCGTCCAGGCGGCGCACGAGCGAGGGTGCGTCGCCGGCTTCGATCTCGCCCACGGGATGGGGAACCTGGTCTTCGGGCTGCACGATTCGGACGCCGACTTCGCCGTCTGGTGCAGCTACAAGTACCTCAATGCCGGCCCTGGCGGCCCCGGCGGCGCGTTCGTGCACGAGCGCCATGCCGGCGCGGTGCTTCCGCGGTTCGCGGGTTGGTGGGGACACGACAAGGAGTCTCGCTTCTCCATGCCGGGGGTTTTTCTTCCCATTCCCGGCGCGGAAGGCTGGCAAGTCTCGAATCCGCCCATCTTCCAGCTGGCCGCGCTGCGAGCTTCCCTCGAGTTGTTCGACCAGGCAGGGATCGCCGCGCTCCGCGAGAAGAGCGTGCGGCTCACCGGCTATCTCGAATGGTTGCTTCGCGGCGTGGCTGACGTGCTCACGCCGCGGGACCCTTCCCGGCGCGGGGCCATGCTGGGCTTGCGCGTACCCGGCAATGCGGCCGCGCTCCTCTCGGCCCTGCGCGCCCGCGGCGTCGCCTGCGACGCGCGCCCTCCCGACGTGTTGCGCCTCTCCGCGCCGCCGCTCTACACGCGCTTCGCCGACGTGCAGCGCATGGCCCAGCTGCTCCGCGAGGAGCTGCGGAGTGGCTGAGCCGCTGACCGTGATCGGCGCGGGGCCGGTCGGATCGCTCCTCGCCCTGTTCCTCGCCCGCCGTGGCCACGAGGTGCGGGTGTTCGAGCGGCGGCCGGACATGCGCCGGGTGCGGATCGGCGCGGGCCGCTCGATCAACCTGGCGGTCTCGACGCGCGGGCTGTACGCGCTGCACCAGGTCGGGCTCGACGGGGAAGTGCTGCGCCAGGCGATCCCGATGTACGGCCGCATGGTGCACGCGGCGGGGAGCGATCCGCGCTTCCTCCGGTACGGACGCGACGACACCGAGTTCATCAACTCCATGTCGCGGGGCGAGCTGAACGAGCTCTTGATGACCGAGGCGGAGCGCACCGGGCGGGTGCGCATCGAATTCCAGCAGCGGCTGGTCGGGTACGCGGGAGGCCGGGCGCGGCTGCGGGACGAGCGCAGCGGCGAGGAGCGCGAGGTCCTTGCACCGGTGATCTTCGGTTCGGACGGGAGCGCGTCGGCGCTGCGCGGGTCGCTCCCCATCGAGGTGGAGCAGAGCTGGCTCGACTTCGGCTACAAGGAGCTGACGCTCCCGCCCTCTCCGGGCGGCGGGTTCTCCCTGGAAAAGAACGCGCTGCACATCTGGCCGCGCAAGAACTTCATGCTGATCGCGCTGCCCAACCTGGACGGCAGCTTCACCTGCACGCTCTTCCTGCCCTTCGAGGGCCCGGCCTCCTTCGCCGCCATCGAAGAGCCGGCGGCGGCGGAGAGGTTCTTCGCGGAGACGTTCCCGGACGCCCTCGCGCTGATTCCGGGGCTGGGCGAGGCGCTGGCCAAGGCTCCCCTCGGGCGCATGGTGACGGTGAAGTGCTCGCCCTGGTCGCGCGGGCAGGCGGTGCTGATCGGCGACGCCGCGCACGCGATCGTCCCCTTCTTCGGGCAGGGGATGAACGCGGGCTTCGAGGACTGCACCGTGCTGATGGAGATCCTCGATCGCGTTCCGGACTGGTCCGTCGCCTTCGCCGAGCTGTCCCGGGCGCGGAAGCCCGACGCGGACGCGATCGCCGACCTGGCGGTGGAGAACTTCGTCGAGATGCGAGACAAGGTGGCCGACCCCGACTTCCTCCTCTGGAAGGAGGTCGAGGCCGAACTGTCCCGCCGCTTCCCCGGCGAATACCTCTCCCGCTACCAACTGGTCACTTTCACCCGCATCCCGTACCGCATCGCCCAGGAGGCCGGCCGCCTCCAGACCTCCCTCCTCCGCGAACTGACCCTCACCGCCCGCTCCGCCTCCTCCGTCGACTATTCCCTGGCCCACTCCCTCATCCGCTCCCGCCTCCTCCCTTTGCTCGAGCCATACGGGCTGGGCTCGAGCGCGGGCTAATACGTTTCACGCAGAGGGCGCGGAGGAGAGGGAGGAGGGGAGGAGCGAGTTGGTTCCAAGAAAAAAGAAAGCTCCTCCGCGACCTCCCTTTCCTCCCCTCCTCCGCGTGAAACGCTTTCTAGGCTCAACCGCGGAGTTCGGTCCTTACGTCCCAGAGGTCGGGGAAGAAGGTGAGATCGACGAGCTGCTTCAAGTAGGAGTAGCCGGCGGTGCCGCCGGTGCCGCGCTTCGCGCCGATGATTCTTTGGACCACCTTGACGTGGCGGAAGCGCCAGATGGCGAACTGCTCGTCCACGTCGACCAGCTTCTCGCACATCTCGTACGCGTCCCAGGAGTGGGTGGGGTCCTCGTAGATCTGCTTGAACACGGCGACGAGGCCCGGGTGGCGCGGAGGCGGCGCGGTGAGATCGCGCTCCAGCACCTCGCGCGGGATCGCCATCCCGCGCCGGGAGAGGTGGCGGAGGAACTCGTCGTAGAGCGACGGGGCGCGCAGCGCCGCCTCCAGCTCCGCGTAGTCCTCCGGCGACTGCCGGTGCACCTGCAGCATGCGCGGATCCTTGTTCCCCAGGATGAACTCCACCAGCCGGTACTGGGGCGACTGGAATCCGCTGGCGGGACCCAGCACGTGCCGGAACTCGCCGTACTCCGAGGGCGTGAGCGTCGCCAGCACCGACCACTGGTTCACCAGCTGCGCCTGGATGTGCTTCACCCGGGCGAGGATCTTGAACGACGGCTCGAGGTCGTCCGCCTGCACGAATCGCACCGCGGCGCGCAGCTCGTGCAAGAGCAGCTTGAACCACAGCTCGGTGGTCTGGTGCTGGATGATGAAGAGCATCTCGTCGTGGTGGGGCGGCTGCGAGAGCGGCACCTGGGCCGAGAGCAGCCGGCCCAACTGCAGGTAGCCGCCGTACGTCATGCGTCCCTGGAAGTCGGTGACGACGGAAGGTTCCAGCTCCTCGGGCATGTGCCGAAAGGCATGGCACAATCGCCGCGCCCTGAAAAGCGAAAGCAGAGCGCCGCCGATTACGGCGGCGGCTGGAGCCGCAGCTCGCGAAGTGCGGCGACGAGCTTTTCCGCGTTCCGGCGCGGCTCTGCAAGCTTGAGCAGCACGTACCGGGCCTCCTCGGGGAAAGCGCTCCACTGCTCGTCCGAGATGCCGCCCGCCATCTCCGCAACGCGCGCCGCCACGGACTGCGGAACGCGCCCGGGTGCCCAGCTCGAAGGATCGACCGGTCCGCCGTCGAGCGGCTCGATGACGTGGCCGGCTCGGTGGGCAAATCCCTGCAGGGCCTCGCGGTAGACGTCCAGGTCGCCCGGACCGTCGACCGGCAGATGGCAGATGGCCAGCTTCTCGGCTCGCGTCATCGCCGTCCATGCCTTGAGGGACAGCTTCAGCCCGGCGAGGTCGAGCTTCCGCCGAACCGCCAGCGGGATGAACTCCAGCGTCCGGTGCAGGTCGCCTTCGAACTCGAGGCGCAGGTACATGCGGCCCCTATACGTCCGGCCAGGGGGTGGTGACCACCACCCGGACGCGAGGGGAGACGCGCAGCGCGCCCAGCATCGCGGCGTACGGGCGGATCCCGAAGCGACGGACGTCGATCTCCACCTCGGCGACGGCCCGCTCGCCGTCCCGCCGGACGGCGAACTGACCGGACAGCTCGCGCCCGTGCAAACGGAGCGTCCCTCGCACCGCGTCAGCGGAAATTTCGTTGGAGGTAAAAGCGATTTCCGGGAACCGGTCCGCTTCCAACACCTCGCGAGCGCAGGTGCGCTCGATCTCCTGCCGATCGCGCCCGGACAGCGCGCCCGGATCCTCCCGCCCGCCCCGCATCGCGGCCACCACCCGCAAGGAGGCCGCGTCGAACCGGGCGCGCACCGAGTGGCCGTCCGCCTCGATTTCGAACCTCCCGGGGCGGAGCTTTAGATCGTGGCCGGCGGCCGCCAGGAAGCCTTCTCGAAACGTGAACACTTCGCACGTGGCTGTATCCGCTCCGAAGCGG
Source organism: Myxococcales bacterium (assembly GCA_035261845.1). GTDB lineage: Bacteria > Myxococcota > Myxococcia > Myxococcales > 40CM-4-68-19 > VBKO01. Next base: position 5,662 of record DATFTN010000157.1, read on the forward strand.
GTCATCCCACCTCACCCCCTCCGACGAGGGGCTTGACAGCATTCCTGTAATCGCGTGAGTGTTCGCCCCGCAAGCAGCCTGGAGGCCCCCACATGAAGCGGCGGACCTTTCTGAAGGGCGCGGCGCTCGGTGGCGCAGCCGTCGGTATCGGCTTCGACATGTCGCGCGCTCGCGCCGAGATGCGGCAATTCAAGATCGCCCGCACCACCGAGACCCGCAGCACCTGTCCCTACTGCTCGGTCTCCTGCGGCGTGATCATCCATACGCTCGGGGACAAGGCGAAGAACGTCACTCCCCAGGTCGTCCACGTCGAAGGCGATCCCGATCACCCGATCAACCGCGGGACGCTGTGTCCGAAGGGCGCCACGCTCAAGGACGACATCACCCACGCCAACCGCCTGACCGTTCCCCAGGTGCGCCGCCCCGGATCGGACAAGTGGGAGCGAATCAGCTGGGACGATGCGATCAAGGGAATCGCCCGTCACATCAAGGACACGCGGGACAAGACGTTCGTCGCCAAGAACGCCAAGGGCGAAACGGTCAACCGCACGCCGGGCATCGCCTGGATCGGCGGCTGCACCGACACCAACGAGTTCAACTTCCTGCAATGGAAGGCGATCAGCGCCTTCGGAGTCCCATACCGAGACACACAAGCAAGGGTTTGACACGGTCCCACGGTGGCCAGTTTGGCCGCCACGTTCGGCCGGGGCGCGATGACGAACGGCTGGGTCGACATCAAGAACGCCGACGTCATCCTGATCATGGGCGGGAACTCCGCCGAGGCCCATCCCTGCGGGTTCAAGTGGGCGATCGAGGCCAAGAAGACGCGCAATGCGAAGCTGATCCACGTCGATCCGCGCTACACGCGCACCTCCGCGGTCTCCGACATCTACGCGCCGCTGCGGGCGGGCACCGACATCGCGTTCCTGCACGGCATCATCAAGTACGCCCTCGACAAGAAGCGGTTCCACGAGGACTACGTCAAGGCGCACACCAACGCGTCGTACATCATCGGCGAGAAGTACCAGTTCCACGAGGGTCTCTTCTCCGGGTTCGACGAGACGAAGAAGGAGTACGACAAGACCCAGTGGGCGTACGAGCCGGATCCGAAGACCACCGCCTACGAGGTCGATCCGACGCTGCAGCACCCGCGCTGCGTGTTCCAGCTGCTCAAGAAGCACGTCGAGCGCTACACGCCGGAGATGGTGGAGAGGATCTGCGGCACCCCGAAGGAGCAGTTCCTCAAGGTGGCCGAGGTGGTCACCTCCACCGGCAACGCGGAGCGGGCCGGCACCATCATGTACGCCTTGGGGTGGACGCAGCACTCGACCGGCGTGCAGATCATCCGCACCGCGGCGATGCTGCAGCTCCTCCTGGGCAACGTCGGGCGGCCCGGCGGCGGGGTGAACGCCTTGCGCGGCCACTCCAACATCCAGGGCGCAACCGACATGGCCGGCACTTTCGAGATCCTGCCCGGCTACCTGGCCACGCCGCGCGGCGAGCTGAAGGACCTGACCACGTACCTGGACAAGGTGACGCCCACCACCCTCAACAAGCAGGCGTGGGCTTCGATGAACTACTGGTCTAACTACCCGAAGTTCACGGTGAGCCTGCTCAAGGCGATCTACGGCAAGGCCTCGACCAAGGAGAACGACTGGGGCTACGAGTGGCTGCCCAAGACCGACGGCAACTACTCGTGGATGTATATCTGCGACGACCTGTACCGGGGGAGCTCGACGCGCGCCGGCGGCAAGGAGCCGGGGCCGGAGGGCTTCATCTCCTTCGGCATGAACCCCGTGGGCATCGGGCCCAACTCGCCGAAGTGGGTGGCGGCGCTGTCCAAGTTGAAGTGGCTGGTGATGGTCGAGAACGTGGAGACCGAGACTGCCGCCTTCTGGAAGGCGCCGAAGGAGTACGGCACGCCCGACGCCTCGCAGATCCCCACTGAGGTGTACTTGCTCCCCGCCTCCAGCTTCGCGGAGAAGGACGGCTGCTTCACCAACTCGGCGCGCTGGATCCAGTGGAAGTGGAAGGCGATCGATCCTCCGGGCCAGGCGAAGACCGACCAGGAGATCGTCAGCCGCATCTTCCTGGCGGTACGCGACCTGTACAAGAAGGAGGGCGGGGCGCTCCCGGAGCAGGTGACCAGCGTCGTCTGGAACTACACCAACCCGGTGAACCCCGACCTGGAAGAGGTCCTCAAGGAGATCAACGGCAAGGCGATCACCGACATCAAGGACCCGAAGGACCCGACCAAGATCGTCAAGGCGGCCGGACAACAACTCGACGGATTCGGCCAGCTGCAGGACGACGGCTCGACGCTGTGCGGGAACTGGCTGCACTCGGGCGTGTTCCCGGCGGCCGGGAACTTCGCCAAGCGCCGCAACCCGGTCGACCCGACCGGCCTGGGCTACTTCCACGAGTGGGCGTTCTCGTGGCCGGCCAACCGGCGCATCATGTACAACCGCGCCTCGGCTGACGCGCAGGGCCGTCCGTGGGATCCGTCCCGGCCGGGTATCGTGTGGAACGGCGAGAAGTGGGTCGGCGACGTCCCCGACATCAAGCCCGACTCGCCGCCCGGGCAGTTCGGCGCCTTCATCATGCTGCCGGAGGGCGTGGGCCGGCTGTACGCGCCGGCGCTCAACGACGGCCCGTTCCCCGAGCACTACGAGGCCATCGAGGCGCCCGTCGACAACCTGCTGCACGCCAAGGTGACCTCGAACCCGGTCTCGAAGAAGTTCACCACCGACAAGGACAAGTACGGCGACCGGAAGGAGTACCCCATCGTCTGCACCACGTACCGGCTCACCGAGCACTTCCACTATTGGACGCAGCATCAGGTCAATGGCCGGCTCAACGAGGTGCAGCCGGGGTTCTTCTTCGAGATCCCCGAGCAGCTCGCCCAGGAAAGAGGCATCAAGGACGGAGAACGGGTGCGGGTCTCGAGCGCGCGCGGGTCCATCGAGGGCCCCGCTGTGGTGACCAAGCGCATCTCGCAAATGAAGATCGACGGACAGCCGATGTGGCAGATCGGGCTTCCCATCCACTGGGGGTACGCCGGCGCCAAGGGCCACGTCGGGCCGCTGGCCAACATGCTGACCCCGTCGGCCATGGACGCCAACACCTGGACGCCTGAGTACAAGACCTTCCTGGTCAAACTCGAGAAGGCGGCGGAGAGGGTGTCATGAACTCGCCCGGATTGCAGATCCGCCAGTCATCGGCGCAGATGCTGGGAGGCGGCAGCGGCCAGCGCAAGATGCCGGTCGTCTCCAAGTACATCGACACCTCCACCTGCATCGGGTGCAAGGCGTGCGAGGTGGCTTGCCAGGAATGGAACGACCTCGGCAACGTGCACACCGCGCAGATCGGCTCCTACCAGACGGTGCCCACTCTCCACGCCGATCTGTGGAACCTGATCAAGTTCAACGAGCAGACCCTGCCGGACGGCGGGTTCGCCTGGCTGATGCGCAAGGACCAGTGCATGCACTGCGCGGACCCGGGCTGCCTCAAGGCCTGCCCGGCGCCGGGAGCCATCGTCCAGTACGAGAACGGCATCGTCGACGTGAACCCCGACGCCTGCATCGGCTGCAAGATGTGCCAGACGGGGTGCCCGTTCGACGTGCCCCGCTACTCGGCGCGCACGGACAAAATGGCGAAGTGCACGCTGTGCGTCGACCGCGTCGACGTCGGCCTGGAGCCGGCCTGCGTGAAGGCGTGCCCCACCGGCTGCCTGCACTTCGGCACCAAGGACGACATGAAGGCGCTGGCCGATTCGCGGGTCGAGCAGCTGCGCGCGAACGGCTTCGCGCAGGCGGCGGTCTACGATCCCCCGGGCGTGGGCGGCACCGGCGTGGTCACCGTGCTGTCGCACGGCGACCATCCGGAGTGGTACGGTCTGCCCAAGGATCCGCACGTGCCCACGGGCGTCAGGTTCTGGAAGAGCGTTCTGCGGCCGGTCGGCGTGATCGCCTTCGCCGCGGCGTTCTTCGCCATGGTGGGCCACTACCTGACCTACGGTCCCAAGAAGCCGAAGGGCAGCGACGAGAAACGAGGGGAGGGTCCGGTATGAGCGAGGTGGCGCTTCCCGGCCAGACCAAGCAGACGGGCGTCGGCGACGCTGCCGTCGTCGGGGCGAGGAAGAACGAGGACGTGGTGGTGGGCGGCGAGATCGTCCGTCACCGCCTCAGCTCGCGCGTCCTGCACTGGACGGTGGCGGTTACCTTCTTCCTGGCCCTGTTCACCGGGTTGCCCATCTGGATCCCGATCTTCCACTGGATGGCGGGCTTCTTCGGCGGCCTCTCCACCTGCCGCGTGCTGCACCCGTGGTTCGGCCTCGCCTTCGCCGCGGCGTCCGTCTGGATGTTCGTGCACTGGTTCTCGGGCATGCTGCTGACGCCCAACGACCGCGAGTTCCTCACCCCGGGCGGGATGATCCGGTATTTCAGATATCAGGGCGAGGATCCGGAGGTCGGCAAGTACAACGGCGGCCAGAAACTGCTCTTCTGGGCGGCGGCCCTGGGAGCCCTGGGCCTGCTCCTCTCGGGCGTGGTGATTTGGTTCCCGGAGCGGTTCCCGCAGGGGCTGCGCGAGCTGTCCTACGTGGTGCACGACCTGGCGTTCATCCTCTTCTTCGCGATGATCATCGGCCACATCTACCTGGGCACCGCGGCGGAGCCGGGGACCTTCCGCGCCATCGTACGGGGCACGGTCACCAAGGAGTGGGCCCGGCTCCACCACCCCAAGTGGTACCGGCAAGTGACGGGTGACGCCAAGAAGCGCTGACGTCCTCGAGGGCCTGACGAAGCGCGCGGAGCGGGCCGAGCTGCTCGCTCCGCAAGTCGCCTCGGCCGAGGGTCCCCTGCGGTTCGCCGCCGGCCTGTACCGCGCCCAGCGCGAGCTGGCCCGCGCTCTGGCGGCGGCGGAGCTGAGCGCCGACCTCGACGACGAGGCCGGTCGCATCCTCGCCGGCGCGGAGCCGCTGCTCCGCTACGCCAGCTCCGGACCGCCGGAGCTGGCGGAGCTCGCGCGGTCGCGCCTCTCGGACGATGCGCAGACCGCCCGCACCAGGCTGCTCGTCTATTGGTCCGGCGATCCGGAGGCGCGCACGGACTACCTGTCCCGCGCGCTGCTCAAGCCATGGGTCGAGCTGCTCGCTGCCGAGCGGCGGCAGCCCGTGCGCGAGCGCCGGGAGGGGACCTGTCCGTTCTGCAGCGGCCTGCCCTGGGTGTCCGCCCGGCGCACCCTGCCGGAGTCGCACGGAGCGCAGCGGTTCTTGCATTGCGCGCTCTGCGCCGGCCAGTGGGACTTCCCCCGCATCCGGTGCGCCGGCTGCGGCGAGGCGGATCCGCACCTGCTCCCCTCCTTCCAGGACGAGAAGGACCCCTCCGCGCGGATCGAGGCGTGCGACACCTGCAAGCGGTACGTGAAGTCGATCGACCTGTCGCTCGACGCCCGCCCCATTCCCGAGGTGGACGACCTGGTCACGCTGGCGCTCGATTTGTGGGCTGCCGACCAGGGATACCAGCGCATCGAGCCGGGCCTGGCCGGGATCTGACGGCGCCCGGGAAGCCGGGACGAAAACACGACGAGCCGATCCGCGCGTGGTACGACGCCCCCGTCCTGGCCGCGCATCCCGCGCGGCGTCACGGAGGCACCATGAAAGCAGTGTTCGGGGGTCTTCTGCTCGCCGCCGCGCTCGCGGCAGCACCGGCGAAGGCGGATCCCGGGCCGGATCCCGCGCCGGCTCGCGGCTCGTCGTCGTCGGTGAGCAGCAGGTTCCACCCGGCGCAGATCTGGGGCGGGATCGGGTACTACAACACCAGCGTCAGCGTCTGCTTCGCGGGCATCTGCGGCAGCAGCGGCACCGGGCAATTCGGGTTCAACGGCGGCGGCAGCTACGCGTTCCCGATCAACCCGGACCTTTCCTGGCTCGCCTTCGGCAACCTCGCCTTCGCTTTCGGGGACGTGACCACGGTCCCGATCACGGCGGGAGCCGGCATTCGCGGTGAGCACCTGGGCCCCTTGCAGCTGTCGGGCCTGGCCGGCCTCTCGGTCGTTCCCATCAGCAGCGGCGCAGGCACCAAGGTGGGCCTCGCGCTCGGAGTGCAGGGGAACTTCCCCATCCCGCAGGTGCTGCCGCGCTTGGGGATCCAGACCGCGTTCATGTACCACATCCTGAGCGACAGCTTCGGCGTCTTCACCTGGAACGCCGGCGTATCCTACACGCTGCCGTATTGATTCGTTCGGGGCGGGCCGTCTACCCGAGCTGCAGGTGGTCGTCGCCGGGGCCTTGCGACGGCGGCAGCAGCGCGCGGTAGGCGGCCTCCAGCCGCTCCTGCGACCAGCCCAGGAACACGCCCTCGCCCCGGTAGAACTTCTGCCCGCCTTGCTCCGCGAGCACGATGGTCCCCGGCCCGCGCGGGGACTCGACCGCGATCCGCCAGCCTGACACCGTCACCGCGGCGCCGCGCATGCGCAGGATCACCCGCTCCGGCTCGGAAGCGCGGACCTCGCCCAGCCCTTCGATCTGCATCCGGTTGACCTACCACGCCGCCGGGGTCACAGCGAGAGCCTCTTGAACACCCGCTCGGGGAGGAGCCGGATCGCGAGCATCACCAGCCGCCACCACCACGGCGTGTAGACGACGTCGCGTCCCCGCTCGACCGCGCGCAGCACGTCGCGCGCTACCCGGTCCGGCGAGCTGTAGAGCGGGTTCTTCGGCAGGTGGGCGGTCATCGGCGTGTCCACCCGGCCCGGCTTGATCGTCACCACCCGTACGCCCGACCGATACAGGCGGTTGCGCAGGCCCGAGAGGAAGGCGGCCAGCCCCGCTTTCGCGGCCCCGTACACGGCGTTGCTCGCGCGGCCTCGATCGCCGGCCACCGACGCCAGCGCGACGATGCAGCCGCTCCGCTGCGCCTCCAGCCGCTGAGCAGCGCGGGTGAGCAGCGCGACGGGCCCCAGGAGGTTCGTGCGCAGCACCGCCTCGGCGGCTTCGGCGCTCTTTTCGGTCTCGCGCGCATCGCCCAGGATGCCGTACGCCAGGAAGACGACCTCGAGCGGCGCGGCGCGCGCGAGGAGGTCGTCGTGTCTCGCCGGATCGTCCAGGTCCGCGACCGCGGTCTCCACCTGGGCGCCACGCACGCGCAAGTCGTCGGCCACCGCGCCCAAGCGCTCCCGGTTGCGCCCCACCAGGAACAGCGCCGCTCCTCGCGCGGCGTACAGGCGCGCCACCTCCTGCGCGATGGCCGAGGTGGCGCCGAGCACCAGGACGCGGGTCATCCGGCCCGGACCCTTCGCCAGAACGAAGAGGAGAAGGCCGGATCGAGATGCTTCTCGAACTCGGCCAGGCGGGGGTACGCGGCCTCGAAGCTGCGCGGCGACATGCGCGCATCCTTCGCTGGATAGATGGCCCCCCCGGCCTGGTGCACGATGTCTTCGAGCGCCTCGAGCAGCGCGAAGAGGGGCGCCCCGCGGTTGGGAAAATCGAGCGCGAGCGTGAAGCCAGGCCGGGGAAAGGAAAGCATCCCTGGCGACGGCACGTCACCGAACGTCTTGAGCACCCCCAAGGACGAGCGCGCGCCGGAGGCGGCGATGCGATCGAGCAGGGCCCGGACCGCCGTCCGGTCGGGCACCACGCACTGGAACTGCAGCATGCCGCGCTTGCCGTACAGCCGGTTCCAGCGGCCCAACCCGTCGAGAGGGAAGAAGAAGGTCCCGTACCGGATCTGCCGGCTGCCCGAGCGCAGTCGCCCGCCGGCGTTGTACAGCCAATTGAACGCGGCCATCGTGGGCGCGCTCACGGTGAATCGGGGGAAGTCGAGCGGCAGCGATCTCGGCTCGCGCGCCGGAGGCACCTTCCCCGGACGCGTCGAATGCTCCCCGCGGAAGTACAGGCCGCGGAGCCCGCCGGGCCGGCAGTCGACCCACGCCATCGTGTACTCGGACCGATCGGCAGACTCGGCGTCCAGGGCGAAGAACTGATCCAGGTCGCGGAAGGGAACCGTGTCGCTGTCGATGAACGGTCCCTGCACCGCCCGCAGCTGCAGCTCCGCCCAGGTGATCAGCCCGGTGAGCCCCAGTCCGGCCACGGTGGCCGCGAACAGCTCCGGATTCTCCGTGCGCGAGCAAACCATCCGCTCGCCCGACGAGCGGAGCAACTCCAGCCGCAGGACGTGGCGGCCGAAGGTGCCGACGCGGACGTGGTTCTTTCCGTGGATGTCGTTGGCGATGGCCCCGCCGACCGAGACGAATTGAGTGCCGGGCACCACCGGCACGAACCAGCCGCGCGGCACGACCAGCCCGAGCACCTCGGCGAGGCGCACGCCCGCCTCGCAGCGCAGCACGCCCCGCTCCGGGTCGAACTCGATGAATCGATCCAGGCGCGAGGTCTCGAGCAGGGTGCCGCCGTCGTTCAGGCAGCAGTCCCCGTAGCTGCGGCCGCGGCCGAAGGGAAGCACGCTCCCGTGCACGCGAGGAAGGAGATCGGTACGCCAGGCCACCGGCACGGCCGCCTGCCGCGCCGCCGGGTAGCGGCCCCAGGATTCGAGCGGCTGCATCGGCGCGGCATGCTACAGCCGCGTTACAATCGGCGCATGTTCCAGGTCACCCAGGAGCTGGCCTTCTGCTACGGGCACCGGCTGCTCGGCCACCCGGGCA
>DATFTN010000158.1:0-18421 GCA_035261845.1 Myxococcales bacterium
AGCCCGTACGGAGTGTCCAAGCTGTGCGGCGAGGAGTATGCCGAGCTGGCGCGGCGCGAGGGGCTTTCGACCATCTCGTTGCGCTACGCGAACGTGTACGGCCCGGGCCAGGATCCCTTGGGGGAAGCCGGCGTGGTGGCGATCTTCCTGCACAGGATGGTGCACGGCGGCGATCCGGTGATCAACGGCGATGGCCGGCAGACTCGCGACTTCGTGTACGTGGAAGACGTGGCCCGCGCGAACCTGCTGGCGCTGACCTCGGAAGCGACCGGCGCGCTCAACGTGGGGACGGGCGTGGAGACCTCGATCGAGGATCTGGCGCGCCTGCTCGCCGCCGCGGCGGGCTACCCGAAGGCGGTCGGGCACGGCCCTGCGGCGCCAGGCGAGCAGCGGCGCAGCTCCGTCGACTCCCGCGCCGCCCGCGATCAGCTGGGCTGGGAGCCGCTGGTTCCGCTGGGCGAAGGGCTCCGCCGCACGGCCGAGTGGTTCCGCGCCCGGGCCAGGACGCAACTCGCGACGCCCGCGATGTGAAAGCACGGCGCCGCCGAATACGGCGGCGACCGGCTTGCGCGGACACGTAAATCGAGATATGCGGATACGTTGATATGGAGGCCCTGTCCCAGGCCTATCGGGCGCTAGGCGACGCCACCCGTCTGCGCATCCTGCGGCTGATCGCCCAGACGCCCTTGAACGTGAGCGAGCTGGTCTCGCTGGTGGGCATCGCCCAGCCCAGCGTCTCGCACCACCTGGGCAAGCTCAAGGCGATGAAGCTCCTCATGGAGGAGCGGCAGAACGGATTCACCTACTACGCGCTCGACCTGGAGAAGGACGACGCCCGCTGGCCGCTCGTCAAGGTGGCGATCGAGGACCGGACCGACGCCGACGGCGATCTCTCCCGGCTCGCGGAGCTGCTCCGCCGCCGTGAGGACCGGCAGGCGCTCAACGAACGGCTGCTCGAGCCGGGGCAGTCCTTCCAGCTCTGGTCGCGCGCCCTGGGCCGCCTCTTGCCCCACCTGGACGTGGCGGACCTGGGCTGCGGCACCGGCGCGCTCAGCGTGGAGATGGCGAGGTGGGCCCGATCCGTGGTGGCCATCGACAAGAGCCGCGAGGCCCTGGAGGCGGCGCGGGCCCGCGCCGAGCGCGAGGGCGCCAAGAACGTCGAGTTCGTCGCGGGCGACCTGCACAAGCTGGACCTGCGACGCCGCTTCGATCTGGTGGTCGCCTCCCAAAGCCTCCACTTCGTCGACGATCCGCCCCGGGTACTGTCGCAGGCGCGCAAGCTGCTCAAGAAGGGCGGCCGGATGCTGGTCCTGGAGCTGCTCCCCCACGGCGAAGAGTGGGTGCGCGACCGGCTTGGTCACCGCTGGCTGGGGTTCGAGCCGGCGCAGCTGGCGGCGGCGCTGGAAGCCGAGGGGTTCGGCAGCATCAGCACCGAGATGCTGCCGGGCGGTGCGGCGGCGTTCCGGCCCTTCCTGCTCTGCGCCGAGGTGCCGCAATGACGCGGGCCGGGCGGGTGGCGAGGCTGCGGGCCGAGCTCGACCGGCGAGTGCTGGTGCTGGACGGCGCCATGGGCACCGCGCTTCAAGATCTGCGGCTCGCGGCGGAGGACTTCGGGGGCCCGGAGCTGGAGGGGTGCAACGAGGCGCTGAACCTCTCCCGTCCGGACGCGGTGCGCGGCATCCACCGCGGGTACCTGGAAGCCGGAGCTGACGTCCTGGAGACCAACACGTTCGGCGGGACGCCCCTGGTGCTGGCCGAATACGGGCTTCAGAACCGGGCGGTGGAGATCAACCGGGCTGCCGCGGCGCTGGCCCGGGCGGAAGCCGACGCCTTCTGGACCGAGGCGCGGCCGCGCTTCGTTGCCGGCTCGATGGGCCCCACCACCAAGGCCATCTCGGTGACGGGCGGTGTGACGTTCGAGCAGCTGATCGAGCACTATCAGGCGCAGGCGCGCGGGCTGCACGAAGGAGGCGTCGACTATTTCCTGATCGAGACCTCGCAGGACACGCGCAACGTCAAGGCGGGGCTGATCGGCATCGATCGGTTCCAGGAATCGCTCGCGCCGGAGGAGCGGCTCCCGGTGGCGGTGAGCGGCACCATCGAGGCGATGGGCACCATGCTGGCCGGCCAGTCGGTCGAAGCGCTGGCGATCTCCCTGGAGCACCGGGACCTCCTCTACCTGGGGCTCAACTGCGCCACCGGGCCCGAGTTCATGACCGACCACATCCGCACGCTCTCCCAGCTCGCTCGCACGCGGGTCGCCTGCGTTCCCAACGCCGGCCTGCCGGACGAGAACGGGCGGTACCTGGAGACGCCGGAGATGCTGGCGCGGACGCTGTCGCGCTTCGGCGAGAACGGGTGGCTCAATCTGATGGGCGGGTGCTGCGGCACCCACCGGGGACACATCGCCCGGCTGGCGGAGATCGCCCCGCGGATTGCGCCGCGGATCGTCCCCACCCGGCGCCGCAGCGCGCTCTCGGGCGTGGATCCGCTGGAGATCGGCGATGACGTGCGGCCGGTGATCGTCGGCGAGCGCACCAACGTCCTGGGATCGAAGAAGTTCCGCGACCTCGTCGCCCAGGAGAAATGGGAGGAGGCCGCGGAGATCGCCCGGGCCCAGGTGAAGCGGGGCGCGCACCTGGTCGACGTGTCGACCCAGCAGACCGACCGGGACGAAGTCGCCGATCTGCGCCGGTTCCTCGAGGTGCTGATCAAGAAGGTGCGCGTTCCCTTGATGATCGACTCGACCAACGATAAGGCGGTCGAGGTGGCCCTGACCTTCTCGCAAGGGAAGGCGATCATCAACTCGGTCAACCTGGAGGACGGGGAGAAGCGCTTCGAGAAAATCGCGCCCGTCGCGCGCAAGTACGGCGCGGCGCTGGTGGTCGGCTGCATCGACGAGCGCGGCCAGGCGATCAAGGCGGCCGACAAGCTCGAGGTCGCGCGCCGCAGCCACCAGCTGCTCACCGGCAAGTACGGGCTCGCGGAGGAGGACCTCTATTTCGATCCGCTGGTGTTCCCCTGCGCCTCGGGCGATGCGGCGTACACGGGGAGCGCGGTGGAGACCATCGAGGCGGTCCGCGCGATCAAGTCCGCCCTGCCGGCCTGCAAGACCGTGCTGGGCATCTCCAACGTCTCCTTCGGGTTGCCCGCCGCCGGCCGCGAGGTGGTGAACTCGGTCTTCCTGTACCACTGCGTGCAAGCCGGCCTCGATCTGTCGCTGGTGAACGCGGAGAAGCTGGAGCGGTATCCGTCCATCCCGGAGCACGAGCGCAAGCTCGCCGAGGGGGTGCTGTTCTGCCGCGATCAGGCCGCGCTGCAGGGCGCCGTGGCCGCGTTCGCCGCCCACTTCCGAGAGAAGAAGCCGGCGGGACCCCCCCGCAGCGAGCTGCCGCTCGACGAACGCCTGGCGCGCTACATCGTGGAGGGATCGCGCGACGGTCTCGAAGCCGACCTGGCCGAGAAGCTGCGCCAGGGAGCGAAGCCGCTGGACGTGATCAACGGACCGCTGATGCGCGGCATGGACGAGGTGGGCAGGCTCTTCAACGCCAACCAGCTGATCGTCGCCGAGGTCCTGCAGAGCGCCGAGTCGATGAAGGCGGCCGTCTCCTATCTGGAGCCGCACATGGACAAGGTGAGCAGCGCGGCCCGGGGGAAGGTGCTGCTCGCCACGGTGAAGGGCGACGTGCACGACATCGGCAAGAACCTGGTGGACATCATCCTCTCCAACAATGGGTTCGAGGTGGTGAACCTGGGGATCAAGGTGCCGCCGGCGGCGCTCATCCAGGCGGTGCGCGAGCACCGGCCCGACGTGCTGGGCCTCTCCGGGCTTCTGGTCAAGTCGGCGCACCAGATGGTCGCCACCGCGACCGACCTCAAGGCCGCCGGGGTGGACCTGCCGCTCCTGGTGGGAGGCGCGGCGCTCTCCCGGAACTTCGTGGACCGGCAGATCGCGCCCGCCTACGACGGCACCGTTGCCTACGCCCAGGATGCGATGAGCGGTCTGGACCTGGCCAAGCGCGTGACCCAGGCGGACAAGCTCGAGCACCTGCGCCGCGAGCTGCAGGAGCGGCGCGCCCAGCTCGCGGCCGTGGACGCGGCCCGGCCGGCGCCCCGGGCCGCGGCGAGCACCGCGCAAAGATCCCGCAGGGTGGCGCTGATCTCCAATCCGCCTCCTCCGCCCGATCTGGAGCGGCACGTGCTCGCCAACACGCCCCTCGATCACATCTGGAAGTTCATCAACCCGGTGATGATCTACGGCCGCCACATGGGCCTCAAGAGCAGCGTGGTGAAGGACGTGGAGACCGGCAACCGGGCCGATCTGGAGAAAACCGAGGCGGGGCGCAAGGCGCTGCAGCTCAAGGCGGCGCTCGACGACCTCAAGGCGGAGTGCCGCGCGGGCGCGATGCAGGCGCGCGCCGTGTACCAGTTCTTCCGCGCGCGGGGGCAGGGCGACGACCTGGTCCTGCTGGACCCGCGCGGGGTGGAGCTCGCCCGCTTCACCTTCCCCCGCCAGGAGGGCCAGGACGGCCTCTGCCTCTCCGACTACCTGGCGGCGGAAGACGCCGTGGCGCTCTTCGTCACCACCGCCGGCGCGGGCATCCGGGACCGGTCCGCGACCTACAAGAAGAACGGCGATTTCCTCAAGAGCCACCTCCTCCAGGCGCTCGCGCTTGAGACGGCCGAGGGATACGCGGAGCTGCTCCACGCCAAGCTGCGCAGCCAGTGGGGCTTCCCCGACCCGCTGGAGATGACCATGATCGACCGCTTCAAGGCGAACTACCGCGGCAAGCGGTACTCGTTCGGCTATCCGGCCTGCCCCCGTTTGGAGGACCAGCAGATCCTCTTCCGCGCGCTGCGGCCGGAGGAGATCGGCGTCGAGCTGACCGACGGCTGCATGATGGATCCGGAGGCGAGCGTCTCCGCCGTGGTCTTCCACCACCCGGACGCGACCTACTTCAACGTCGCGGGCGGGGCAGGCTAGTCGCCGCCGATAGGGCGGCGCTACGCTGTTCGCCTTTTTTTGGAGCGGGTCTAATGGCATCCATCACAGGCACGGTGCTCCCGGCGCTCGCCACCAGCGGCATCGGAAGCCTGCCGCACACGCAGCTCGAGCTGGCCCTGCAGCAGGCGCTCCTGCTCGACATCCCAGCCGCGCCCCAGCTGCCCCGGCGCGACGCCGCCGAATACATGGTGCCGCAGGCCCTGGAAGGACTGCACGGTCTGCGGGCGGATGCAGAGGGCAACGCCGAGCTGGACCTGGGCGACTGGCGGCGCGGGGCCGGGACGCTCGACGCGCGCCTGGACCGCGCGTTGGAGCGCGACGACGGCCTGCAGCGCTTCTTGCCCTCTTCGGCCGCCTGGCACGCGCTGCGGCCCTTCTTGTGGGAGGTCGAGCAGCGCAAGCTGCCATTCGCCAAGGTCCAGCTGGCCGGCCCCTTCACGCTGCGCTGGGTGCTGCGGACCAGCCAGGGCGAGCCGCTCGCCGCCGCCCCGGAGGGCAAGGCGATCGAGCGGCAGATCTTCCGGCTGGTGCTGGCGCGGGCCCTGGCGCTCGCCCGCCGGCTCCACGAGACCGGAGCACGGCCGGTGATCTTCCTCGACGAGCCGGGCTTGTACGCGTTCGACCGGCGCGATCCGCAGCACCTGGTCAGCCTGCAGGAGCTGCGGGTGGTGGTGTTGGCGCTCCGGCGCGAAGGCGCCGTGGTGGGCGTGCACTGCTGCGGGAACACGGAGTGGGGACCGCTCCTCGGCCTGGGATGGGACGTGGTGTCGATCGACGCCCGCCTTTCGCTCGAGGCGGTGCTGGCCACCGGCGCGGCTTTCGAGAAGTTCCAGGCCGCCGGAGGCGTGCTGTCGCTGGGGATCGTGCCGACGGACCTGAGCGCGCCGGACGATCTGGACGCGGTGCTGCGGGACGCGCGCGAGCGGCTTCGCCCGGAGGCGCTGGGCCGCTGCCTCCTGACGCCGGCTTGCGGCCTCGCCCTGCGCAGCGTGCAGGACGCAGAGCGCATCTTTTCCGAGCTCCGCCGCGCGCAGCAAGAGCTGCGCGGCGCCGACGCCCAGCCGTGATCGACGCGATCGTCCTGGGGGCGGGTGCCGCCGGCCTGCGCGCAGGGGCGGAGCTGTTGGGCAAGCGCCTCACCGTGCTCGTCGTCGAGGCGCGCGACCGCGTCGGCGGGCGCGTCCACAGCGTCGAGGACCGCGAGCTGGGCCGCGTGGTGGAGCTGGGCGCGGAGTTCGTGCACGGCAACCCGGGCGAGCTGAAGCGGGCGAAGTTGAAGCTGGAAGAGATGAACGGCCGGCAGATGGAGCTGCGGGACGGCGAGCTGCGGGACGTCACGAGCCAGGTCCACTCCATGCTCGGCAAGCTCGCCGCGGCCCGGGGCGCCGGCACCGCGCAGAGCTGGCTGGCCACCGCGGACCTCGATCCGCTGGAGCGGGAGCTGGCGCGGCACTTCATCGAAGGCTTCTTCGCGGCGCCCGCCGCCTTGGTGGGGATCGAAGGCGTCGCCAACGACCAGGGGATGCGCCCCCGTCGGGTGATGGGTGGATATGACCGGGCGCTGCGGGGGTATGCCGGGACGCTGCGCGCGGCGGGAGCATTGCGGCTCGGCCTCACGGCCGCGCGGGTGCGCTGGCGCAAAGGGCGCGTCGAGGTCCGCGGGCGCACCGCCGGCGGGACTGCCGAGGAGATCGATGCGAAGCGGCTGGTGGTGACGGTTCCCGTGAGCATCCTGGCGGCGCCCGACGGGCTGCGTTTCGACCCGCCGCTGCGCGGGAAGAGCGAGGCGCTCGCCTGGGTCCGCATGGGCTCGGTGGTCAAGGCGCTGCTGCGCTTCCGCGAGCCGTTCTGGGTGACGCGCGGGCTGCGCAAGGCGGACTTCTTCCATGCGCTGGGGGCGCCGTTTCCCGCCTGGTGGCGCGGATCGCCGCGCGAAGTCCCGCTCTTGACCGGCTGGGCAGGCGGTCCCGCCGCGGAGCACTTGCGCCGCGAGGAACGGCTGGGCCTGGCGCTGGACTCGGTGTCCCGGGTGTTCGGCCGCCAGCGGCGCGAGGTGGATTCGCTGCTCGAAGGAGCTCGCATCGTCGACTGGAACGAGGATCCGTTCAGCCGCGGCGCCTACGCCTACGAGCTCGCCGGCGCCCCATCCGACCTCTTGAAGCGCCTCGCCGCGCCCGAGGAGGAGACCCTCTTCTTCGCCGGCGAGGCCACCAGCTTGACCGGCCGCGGCGGCACCGTCGACGGCGCCCTGGAAACCGGCCTCCGCGCCTCCCGCCAACTCCTCCGCACTCTGTAAGGACTCGAGCGTTTCACGCGGAGGAGGGGAGGAGAGGGAGAGCGCGGAGGAACCTGTGGTTTCAAACAAGATGAACCTCCGCGCCCTCCCTTTCCTCTGCGCCCTCTGCGTGAAACGTTTGAGTCTTACGCGGCGGCGATCACGTTGAGCAGGGTGTCGCGGTAGGTGCGGGCGAGGACGCCGCAGAGGGTGCCGAGGAACTTGAAGGCGACGGTGAAGTTCACGTGCAGCGCCTTGTCCAGCGCGTCCGCCTCGACGCGGGCGAGCTGCGAGGGGGAGACGCTCACCACCGAAGCGGAGCGGGGTTTGCCGTCCACGAAGGCCATGAAGCCGAACAGGTCGCGCGGGCCGAGTCGCGCCAGGGCCCGGTCTTCGCCGGGCCCGAGCTGCTTGCGAACCTCCAGCTCCCCGCGCTGCACCACGTAGAAGCTGCGAGTCGTTTCCCCTTCCTTCACCACCGTCTCGCCCGGCGCCACCTCCAGCTCCTGGCCGAGTACCGCGAGCCACGCCGCCTCTTCCGCGGAGAGGTGCGGCGCGGATCCCGCTCCGGGCGGAGGAGGGCGGCTGATCCCCGCCCGCGGCGCCAGGCGGACGGCGACCTCGTTGGCCGCGCGAAGCTTCTCGCTGATCGACCGGCTGTAGACCGCGAGCAGCGCGGTCGCCAGCTCCCGGTGGACCAGCAGCTCGTGCCGGAG
The DNA here is from genome assembly GCA_035261845.1 of Myxococcales bacterium. Lineage (GTDB taxonomy): Bacteria > Myxococcota > Myxococcia > Myxococcales > 40CM-4-68-19 > VBKO01. The sequence continues at coordinate 7,997 of DATFTN010000158.1, forward strand.
AGGATTCTTCTGGATGGAGCGCACCACCGTGCGGGCGCGGGCCACGTGGCGCACGCCCTCCGGCATCTGCGCGAACGGCTCCAGCTCGCCGAACAGATCTCCCGGCCCCAGCTGCCCCACCGTGACGTCGCCGGAGCGCGTCTTGGCCCGCACGTCCACGCCGCCCGAGGCGATCAGGTAGATGCACACCGAGGGATGCCCGGCGACGAGGATCTCCTCGCCCTGGGAGAACTCGTCCAGCTTCGAGAGCGCCTCGAGCCGATCGCGATCCTTGCGCGGGAGCTTCTCGAAGCGCTCGCTGGTGGCGAAGGCGAACATGGACCCCCCGGTCCGCGGCTCCCAAGCTGCCCCATCCCCGGGCGCGCCGCAACCGTCAGCGGGCCAGCCGGAAGCCGATGTTCGAGTAGCGGGCAGTGGCTTCCCACGCGTTGCGGTTGGCGCAGCGGAGCTGCGGAGGGTGCGCGTTCCAGGCGCCGCCGCGGGCGACGTGCAACCCGTGCTGCGCGGCCGTCTGCCGGGGCAGGAGGCCGAGCAGCTTGCGATGCAGCTCGGGATCGAAGACGTCCGCCACCCACTCCCAGACGTTCCCGGCGGCATCGAGCAGCCCGTGCGGGCTCCGGCCAGCCGGAAAGCAGCCGACCGGCAGGGTGTGCCGCGGTCCCCCGCGGGCGGCCGCGCGCGAGGGGTCCCAGTCCTCTCCCCACGGGTAGCGCCGCCCGTCCTCTCCGCGAGCAGCGCACTCCCACTCGGCCTCGGTGGGAAGCCGGGCACCGGCGAATCGGGCGTAGGCGTCGGCCTCGTACCAGCTCGCTCCGACCAGCGGCTGGTTGGGACCCAGGTAGGCCCTCCAGGCCTCGTCTTCCCAGAAGCGGGGCCGGTCGATCCTCCCGCGCTCCCTCCACTCCCAGCCCGGGTCGCTCCAGAATTGCCGGTCGAGGTATCCGCGCCGCACGAACTCCGCGAACTCCGCCACGGTGACCGGGACCAGCCCGATCTCGAACGCGCCGGTGCGGGACCGGATCCGCGGCTGCTCGGGCGGCTCGCCTTCCGGTGGGTCGTTGCCGCGCCAGAACTCTCCCGCGGGCACTCGCAGGAAGGTCCCGGGTCGCGGATCGCGGTCGCCCAGCGCCCGGGCGGCGGCGATCCGCTCGCCCAGCGGCGCGGCCGGGTCCTCCAGCGCGCGGGGGACGGAGCTCACCCTCCGGAAATACCAGAGGGCGCCCTGCTCGCGCAGGGCGCCCCCGGCTCTGCGCCCGACGACCCTACGGGAAGGGGAGGGGGTCGTCCGACGTGAAGTCCACCTTGGTGAAGTCGTAGTCCTTGGTGGCGTTGTCGATGGAGGGCACCGGACCGAAGGCCGGGTCGCACGCCGCCGCCGTGGCGACGGTATTCTGGGACGAGTGCGCGCTGATCGTCATTCCCGTGGTGGTGTTCTCGAGCTTCATCATCCAGAAGGTCTCGCGGGGATCCTGGCCCTGGGCGCAAGTGACGCCTTCCCACTTCTGGTTCGCGGGGATCTGGCCGCCCTTCGCTCCGGCGTCGCCGCGGAAGTGGATGCCGTCGCTCTCCACCAGCCAGCGCGCCACCGTAGTCACCGGAGTCGTGCCCGTAGCGAGCGGCGTCTGGCCGGTGCAGCGCAGGACCATGTCGTCGATGAACTTGAGGCTGCCGCCCTTGCCGGTCTGCTTGTCGAACACGAAGTGGCCGTTGCGCGGCGGGTCGGAGTTGACCGTGAAGTTCGTCATCCTGACGATGACGATCTTCTCCGCGGGGGTCACGTTGAAGTTGAGGCTGAGCTGTCCCGAGACCGCGTCGCCGGTCACGGAAGCGAGCTTGTCCAGGTCGAGCGTGGCCATCCCTGAGCCGTCGCCATCGGCCGGGTCGCGCTGCACGCTGGCGCTATAGACGGTGACGAACGAGGTGTCCGGGTCGGACTCCTTCTTCACCTGGAGCGTGGCGGTGAAGGAGTGATCGCCGGTCTTCACGATCGAGTATTTGAAGTCGAACCCGTCGATCACCTTCTCCCAGACGTGGGTGCTGCCGTCGCGCCGCCGCGGCGAGAAGGGGATCAGCTTGCGGATGGGCTTCAGCACCCGCCAGATGCCGCCGTTGGTGGCCGCCACGATGGTGTGGGTGCGCAGGAACAGGTGGGGATGGCAGGGGTCGTCGATCGCCACCTGGGAGCTCGCGACGCCCGCCTGCGAGCTCATCGCCGATGCCTCGAAGTTCTCCGGGACCGCATCGGAGGCGCTGATGTCCAGCGCCATGGAATCGAACGAGGGCGTGGCCTTGGCGAAGTCATCTTGCGCGGCCCCGCCGCACGCCGCCACCGCAACCATTGCAGCCAGGGATAGGATCTTCCTCATGACCTTCGTCCTCCAGGTGGGAATCCGTCCAGTCCGGCCACCGGACCCTGCAGGCGCTCCCCGGGTTAATCGGCTGCCGGCTGTTCAGAGGCGGACATGCCTCTGACAGCCGTCGTGTACGACCTGGATGGGACTTTGGTGGACTCCCGGGGCGACCTCGCCGACTCGGTCAATGCCATGTTGCGGGCGCTGGGGCTGCCCCGCCGCCCGGACGAAACCATCTGGGGTTTCATCGGCGAAGGCGCCGAGAGACTGGTGCGTCGCTCGCTCGGCCAGGGCCGCGAGGAGCTGCTTCCGGAGGCCTTGGAGATCTGGCGGGCCGAATATGCGCGGCGCCTGCTGGTGAAGACGCGGCCCTACCCGGGAATTCCCGAGCTGCTCGCGGCGCCGCCGGACGCGCGGGGCGTCCTGACCAACAAGCCGGGCGGGTTCGCGCGCGAGATCCTGCGAGGCCTGGGGATGCTCCGCTCGTTCCGCTTGGTGATCGGCGGGGACGAGGCGCCGCGCAAACCCGCGCCGGAGGGGCTGCTCGCCCTGTGCAAGACCCTGGGGGCCGCCCCGGCCGAGACGCTCCTGGTCGGCGACAGCACGGTGGACATCGCCACCGGCCAGGCGGCCGGCGTGCGCATCTGCGCGATCCTCTGGGGCCTGGGCGCCCGAGCAGACCTGGTGGCGGCTTCGCCCGACTACGTCGCCGAAACGCCTGAGGACGTGGCCGCGCTGCTCCGCGCGCAGGAGTGAAGGAACGCCGGGGCGGTCAGGCGCTGCGCTGCGTTTTTTCTGGCGCGGCGTCCGAACCGCCGCGACACTTCCGGCGCAGGTCTTGACTCTTTCGCCGCTGCGGGCGAGAGAGGGGCGCGCGCAGCATGTGGAGGCAAACGGCCGTGGGAGAGAACGCTCGCATCACCGTGGACGGCAAGGACCTCGAGTTCCCGGTGATCACCGGCTCCGAGGGCGAGAAAGGGATCGACATCCAGAACCTGCGCGCGAAGACCGGCGTGGTGACGCTCGATGCCGCGTTCATGAACACGGCCTCCACGGAGAGCGCGGTCACGTTCCTCGACGGTGAGAAGGGGATCCTGCGCTACCGCGGAATCCCCATCGAGGAGCTGGGCGAGCGGAGCAGCTTCGTCGAGACGGCCTACCTGCTCATCTACGGGAGCCTGCCGAATCGATCGGAGCTGGAGAAGTTCTCGGGGCTCCTCACCCGCCATTCCATGATCCACGAGGACATGCGCCGGTTCTTCGACGGCTACCCGATGACGGCGCACCCGATGGCGATCCTCTCCGCCATGGTGACCTCGCTCTCGTCCTACTATCCGTACGCGCTCAACGCGAAGTCCGACGAATATCGGGACATCACCATCGCGCGCCTGATGGGCAAGCTGCCCACCCTCGCCGCGTTCTCCTACAAGAAGAGCATCGGGCACCCCTTCATCTACCCGCGCAACGATCTCGACTACTGCGCGAACTTCCTCCACATGATGTTCGCGGTGCCGGCCGAGCCCTACCGCCCCGACCCGGTGGCGGTGCGCGCGCTGAACCTGCTCCTCGTCCTCCACGCCGACCACGAGCAGAATTGCTCCACCAGCACGGTGCGGATGGTGGGGAGCGCGCACACGAACCTGTTCGCCTCCATCAGCGCGGGGATCTGCGCGCTGTGGGGCCCCTTGCACGGGGGCGCCAACCAGGAAGTGGTCGAGATGCTGGAGGACATCCGCAAGAAGGGGCTGAACGCCCGCCAGTTCATCGACCAGACGAAGGACAAGAAGAGCGGGATCCGGCTGATGGGCTTCGGGCACCGGGTCTACAAGAACTTCGACCCGCGGGCGAAGATCATCAAGAGGGCTTGCGACGACGTGCTCCAGAAGCTGGGCATCCGCGATCCGATGCTCGACCTGGCCAAGGAGCTGGAGGACGCCGCGCTGCGCGACCCGTACTTCGTCGAGCGCAAGCTGTACCCGAACGTGGACTTCTACTCGGGGATCATCTACCGGGCGCTGGGCATCCCCACCCAGATGTTCACGGTGATGTTCGCCCTCGGCCGCCTTCCGGGATGGATCGCGCACTGGAAGGAGATGATCGAGGACCCGAACACGAAGATCGCCAGGCCCCGGCAGATCTACACGGGGCCCACCGAGACCCACTACGTGCCGATCGACAAGCGCGGCTGAAGCTACTCGCGGGCGTTGGCGGGGACGCCCCTGGTGACGGAAGGCGTCCGCGCGGCGGCCGGAGGACGGACGCGCTTGGTCACGGCCGCGACCAAGAGCACCGCGGCGCAGACCGCGGCACCGTACAGGAGCGGGCGGGAAGGTCGCGCCCGCCATGCCCAGCGCCGCTCCATCCGCCGCTGGTAGGGGAGCGCCGTGTCGAATTCCTCCCATGCCCGCTGCCGCTCGCGCTCGGCGCCCGCCAGGTCCCCCGAGCGGCGCAGGGCCCGGGAGAGCAGGTAGTGCCCTTCCACCCGGTGCGGATGCGCGGCAACGTACTCGGAGAGCGGCTCGACGGCGCCCTTCGCATCGCCGCGGCGGAGCCGGTCCGCTCCGATCTCCAGCCTCGCCCGGCCCAGGCGGAACCCCGGATCGGCGCCGTGCAGCTCGCGCAGGAACAGCTCCCCTTCCTCCACCCGGCCGGTCCGCAGGCAAGCGATGCCCAGCGGGTACAGCGCGGAGAGGTCGTGCGGGTCCTGCTGCGCGGCTGGCCGCAGCACCTCGATGGCGCGGGCGAAGCGTCCTTGCTCGACGAGGATCTCCCCCAGCTCGACGCGGGCACGCCGGTCGTGGGGATTGACCGCGAGCTGGCGGGCGAGGCGCGGGGCGCGGCGCAGGTTGCGCATGGCGTGCGCGACGCCGCGCAGGAAGCCGAAGCTGTACCAGTCGGCCACCGCGTAACCGAGCAGGAGCAGGATCGCGGCGGCCAGCGGATTGCCGGTGATCCACCACAAGAGGGAGAACTGCATCCAGCCGGCCATCCCGGCCACGCTAGCAGCGAGCGCGATGTGCGCCGCAACCGGCCGGCGACCCACCCTGGCCTACAGCGCATGCCGCGAAGTCCGCGCCATGAAAGAGCTAGCGCCGCCGAATACGGCGGCGACTACTCCGGCTTGATTGCGGCGACTACTCCGGTGGTGATGGCCGGGACGTAGGTGATGAGCAGCACCCCGATCGACATGATGATCAGGAACGGCAACGCCTTGCGATACAGGAGCGGGAGCGGCTTGCCGAACCGGCTGGCGCTGAGGAACAGGTTGAGCCCCATCGGCGGGAAGAGGAACCCCAGCTCCAGGTTGGCGAGGAAGACCACGCCGAGGTGCACCGGGTCGACTCCGAACGCGACCCCGAGCGGGGCCACCAGCGGGGCGAGCACCACGATGGCCGAATAGATCTCCAGCACGCTTCCCAGCACCAGGAGGAGCAGGTTGAGGGTGAGGAGGAACACCCACTGGGAGTGGATGTGCGCCTGCACCCAGGCCAGCAGGCGGGTGGGAACCTCGGCGTCGACCAGATAGCTGGTGAGCCCCAGCGCGACGCCGAGCAGGATGACGACGCTGCCCACCAGCGTCGAGGCGTGCACCAGCACGCGCGGCAGATCGCGGGTCGGGTGGACGTCGCGGTACACCGTCACTTCGATCACGATCGCATACGCCGCGCCGAGGGCGGCCGACTCGACGATGGTGGCGAACCCGGTCCCGATCGCGACGATGATCAGGATCGGCAGGCCGATGTCCCACTTCGCGCCCCAGACGGCGCGGAGCGCCTCGCGCGGATCGAACCGCGGCCGCGGGGCCTTGCTGCGCACGCCGATCAGCACGCCGTACGCGGCGACCAGCACGATCATCAGCAGGCCGGGCACCAGGCCGCCGATGTAGAGGTGGTCGATGGCGACGCCCGCCACGACCCCGTAGAGGATCACCGGGAGGGACGGCGGGAAGAGCAGGCCCAGGCTGCCGGACGCGGTGACCAGCCCGAGCGAGAAGCCCTCCGGGTAGCCTTCCCGGATCAGGGCCGGCAGGATGATCCCTCCCAGCGCCAGGATGGTCACGCCGGAGGCGCCGGTGAAAGTGGTGAAGAGAGCGCAGACCGAGGCAGCCATCACCGCGAGTCCCCCGGGCATCCAGCCGAACAGGGACTGCGCCGCCCGCACCAGGCGCGCCGAGGCACCGCCCTCCGCCAGGACGTAGCCGGCCACGGTGAGCAGCGGTATGGCGGGCAGGGTGGGCTGGATCACCAGCCGGAACGTCTCCGCCGGGACAGCGGCGACCGGAGTGCCCGCGAGGAAGAAAAGAAGCAGCGCAAACCCGGCCATCACCACGAACACGGGCGTGCCCAGCAGGAAGGCGACGAAGAGGGCCAGCGCGCAGGGCCAACCCAGCGCGGCTGCGTGCCCGCGCATCAGGGTGGGTCCGTCCGGCGGAAGCAGGAAGCCCTGGCCCCGCAGCGCGAGGATCTCGGAGACGATGAACGGGACCGCCGCGGCGCAGAGCACATATCCGGCGATGCGCGCGGTCGGCGTGGGCGCTTTGGCCGCGGAGCGCAGCGCCATCACCGCGAATCCCACCGGCATGATGATCTCGAACCACCACTCGGGGACGCCGCCCGCCAGCGTGTCCACCCGCCCGTGGTCGGCGACGATCATCTTCACCGAGGCGTAGGCGAGCACCGCCATGACCAGGGCCCCGACGACGTGGCCGTATCCGCGCGCCGCGGTGCGCAGCTTCTCCGGCAGCAATTCCACCGTCGACAGCGCCAGATGGCGCTCGGTGGCGGTGGCCAGCATCGCGCCCACGAAGCCGACCCAGAGCGTCAAATGCGTCGTGTACGGGATCGCATCCGGGAAGCTCCCGCCGACGGCGCGGCGCAGCACTGCCTCGAGGGTGGGGAGCAGGATCATGGCGAGGACGATCGCGACCAGGAGCCATCGCTCGACGCGCGAGCCGCCTTCCCGCTCCACGCCGCCTTCCCGCGGTCCTGCCACCGCGGACTGCTCTTGCAGCACTCGACCTCCCTCCGGCCCGGCAGCCGGTGACCCGGCCGCGAGGGGATGGTTGACATCCCCGCGGCGGTCATTATCACTCTCGGAAATCTTGCGCCTGGCAAAGTTTTCCCCTCTGCTGGCCCTGGCGGTGGCCGCTTGCTCGCCGAAGACCTACGCGCTGCGGCAGGTCGCGGATGCGATCTCCTCCACCGGGGAAGGAAGCGCGCTGGCGCGCGACGACGATCCCGACCTGATCCGCGACGCGGTGCCCTTCGCGCTGAAGACGATGGAGACCCTGGCCGATCGACTGCCTGACCACCTCCCGCTGCGCCTGGCCATGGCCCGCGGCTTCACTCAGTACGCGTACGCCTTCGTGCAAGAGGACGCCGACGAATCTCCCGATCCCGTGCGGGCCAAGGCGCTGCGCGAGCGCGCGGCTCGGCTCTACCTGCGCGCGCGGGGATACGGATTCGACGGGCTGCGCATGGCGCGCGGGATGACGGAGGAGCAGCTTCGCGGAAAGGAGGCGGAGCGCGCGCCGGCGCTGGCGAAGACCACCCGCGAGGAGGTACCGCTGCTCTTCTGGACCCTGGCGGCGTGGGGCGGCGCCATCTCCCAGCGCAAGACGGACATGGAGCTCCTCGGGGACGTGCCGGCGGTGGCCGCGATGCTCGACCGGGCGCTTGCCCTCGACGAGGCCTACGATCTGGGCGCGCTGCACGAGTTCGCCATCACCTTCGATCCGGCGCGGCCCGAGGGCACCACGCTGGAGAAGCAGCGCGCCCACTTCGCGCGGGCGCGCGAGCTGCAGAAGGGCAAGAAGATCTCGGCGCTGGTGACGTACGCCGAGTCGGTCGCGGTCCCTGCCCAGGACCGCAAGACGTTCGAGGGGCTGCTCCGCGAGGCCCTTCGATTCGACGTGGATGCCCCGCAGGCGCGCGACGAGCGCCTGGAGAACAAGATCGCCCAGCGGCGCGCGCGGTTCCTGCTGGCTCACGAAAGCGACATCCTGTCCGACTGACCTCACGAGGAGCTCCATGCGCCGTCGCATTCTCTTCTTCGCTTTCTTCCTCGCCGCGCAGGCTTGGGGCGCCCCGGTGCGCATCAAGCTGGGCACGCTCGCGCCGCAGGGATCGACCTGGCACCAGCTGCTCCTGGAGATGGCGCAGAAGTGGTCGCAGGCGTCGAACGGGCTGGTCGAGCTGAAGATCTACGCAGGGGGCACGCAAGGAAACGAAGGGGAGATGATCCGCAAGATCAGCATCGGACAGCTGCACGCCGCGGCGATCACCGCCATCGGCCTGCGCGAGATCACCTCCGAGCCGCAGGCCGAGGACGTCCCGTTCTTGATCGATTCGTACGAGGAGTACGACTACGTGCACGAGCGGCTGCGGCCCAAGCTCGACGAGTCGGTGGTCAAGAAGGGATACATCCCGATCCACTGGGGAGAGGTGGGGTTCGTCTACTTCTTCTCGACCGAGCCGTACCTGACCCCGGCCGACTTCTCGAAGGGGAAGATCTTCACCTGGAACGGCGATCCGGCGGCCGAGGCAGCCTGGAGGAAGGCCGGTTTCCGGCCGGTGGTGCTCTCCTCGACCGACCTGATCCCCGCGCTCACCTCGCGCATGGTGAACATCATCAGCCAGCCGCCGCTCTACGCATACACCACGCACATCTTCGAGAAGGCGGACAACATGCTCAATCTCCATTGGGGTTTCCTCACCGGGGCGACGGTGGTGAAGAAGGAGGTGTGGGACCGGATCCCCGCCGAGATGCAGAAGAAGCTCCTGGAGATCGGCGAGGACTACGGCGAGCGCACCCGCAAGGACGTCCGGAAGCAGAACGAGGACGCGATCGAGCAGATGAGGAAGCGGGGCCTGACCATCAACCAGCCGACCGACATCGAGGAGTGGCGCAGGGTCGCCGAACGGGCGCACGAAGTGGTCCGCGGCAAGGTCGTCCCGACCGCCATCTACGACGAGGTGGTCCGCCTCCGCGACGAATACCGCGCCCAACACAAGCGGTAGCGCTACCAGCGGGCGGTGTGGTCTTCGGTGACGCCAGGTAGAGCGTCGATTTCGATCCGTTCGCCGGCGGCGGTGGTGAGGTGGCCGGAGAAGACGCCGAAGGGCTGCAGGTACTTCGAGGCGATGAGCTTCAAGTCCACGCTCTGGGAGCGGAAGCCCTCGGGCTGGAAGGTGAGATCGAGCGACCCGTCCTCGCTGCGGATGCGCCAGGGGGCGAGAGGCGCGGACGGCTCGAAGGTGAACTGCACGGGCCCGACGGCGCAAGGCGCGCCGTCCACCCAGGCGGCGTTCTCGCCAGCCTGCATGAACCCCTCGCTCAAGTTGAGTCCGATCAGCCGGCCTCCCTGGCGCGCGGTCGCGAACGCCCAGCGCCACGACGTATCCCGCGCCAGGTGGCCGTGGGTGAAGTCGAGGCCGGCGGGCTCGCCGCGGACGGCGAAGCGCGCGTTCCCCACCCGCACCTCGCCCTCGGCGGCCAGTCCGATCAGCTTCTGGGTGAAGTTGAAGCGGCCGGGCCCCAGCCGGAGGGCGGCGCTGAGCGCGGGCGGGGCGCTGCGCGCATCGAGCGAGAGGTCCAGCGCCCCGCTTCCCCAGCGCGCAGTGGCCAGGATCCGCCCCCCGCTGCGCTCGATGCGCGCCGAGATCCGGGGCCCATCGAGGACCGCGCGCATCCCGTCGTTCGGTTCCTCGCCCACCCGGGCGAAGAGAGGCGGCAGCACCGGGTTCGAGTCGATCAGCACCCGGCGTGCGCCCCGGTCGAAGATCGAGAAGATGCCGCTCGACAGGTAGCCTGCATCGACGATGGCGAGCGAGACCATCGCTTTCGGCGTGGCCAGGAACAACGCTTGCCAGCGCTTCTCCACCAGTCGCCGCTCGATGGGGCCGCGGGCGTATTCCTTCCCCAGGCCGCCGAAACCCACGTCGCTCAACGCGCCGGCCCAGGTGCCCTCCACCGGCGCCCCGTCCTCGACCAGCCGGGCCGGCGGCGCTGGCAGCGTGCGCGGCTTCGCTACCGGGGTTTCGCGGGCTTCAGCCGCCATGCCCGGAATGTTACC
>DATFTN010000159.1:0-64669 GCA_035261845.1 Myxococcales bacterium
GTCATGGTGCGTTCCATCCTTTCCTTCCTCTCGATGCTCCTCTGGGCGCCGGCGCTGGCGCTGGCCGGCCAGGGTTCGCCGGGCTCTCCGGGAAATGCTCCGGCCGGCACCGGGGCTGGCCCGGCGGGCCGCGCGGGCGACGCGGCGGCGAGCGGCGGCGGCGCGTGGGTGTGGTGGATCATCGTCGCCATCATCGTGCTGGCCATCATCTGGTGGGCAGCCGGCTCGGGCAGGCGCCGCCGGCCCGCTGGTCCCTGATTCGAGGCGCGCCCGCTCGCCTCGCGCGATCTACCTTGCGCTGTCAGGAGGCCACGCATGAGCAGACCGCTGCGCGAGCGCTATCTCAGGCGGCGCGGAGCGCCTCGCGCAGCGCCGTCGCCGTCTGATCGACGTCCTCCGCGCTGTGGGCGCTGGAGAGGAAGGCCGCCTCGAACTGGCTGGGCGGCAGGTAGATCCCGCGCTCGAGCAGCACGCGGTGGACGGCGGCGAACCGCTTCAGGTCCGACCGCTTCGCGCTCGGGTAGTCGAAGACCTCGGAGGAAGCGAAGAAGATCGTCCACATCGAGCCGACCTGGTTGACCTGCGCGGGCACCTTCGCCGCCGCGCAGGCCTCGCGCAGGCGGCCGCACAGCTCCTCGGTGCGCTTCTCGATCTCCTCGATGAAGCCGCGCTGGCGGACCAGATCGAGCATCGCGCAGCCCGCCGCCATCGCCACCGGGTTCCCCGAGAGCGTCCCCGCCTGGTAGATGGGTCCCTCGGGCGCCACCTGCGACAGGACGTCTTCCCGCCCTCCGTAGGCGCCCACCGGCAAGCCGCCGCCGATCACCTTCCCCAAGCAAGTGAGATCCGGCTCGATTCCGTAGCGCTCCTGCGCCCCGCCGCGCGCCACCCGGAAGCCCGTCAACACCTCGTCGAAGACGAGCAGCACGCCGGCGGCGCGCGTCTCCTCGCGGAGCGTCTCCAAGAAACCCGCCTTGGGCAGGATCACGCCCAGGTTGCCGACCACCGGCTCCACGATGGCGCAGGCCGTCTCGCGCCCCTGCGGCGAACGGAAGAACCCGCGCACCGCCTCCACGTCGTTGAACGGCAACACCGTGGTGAGCTTCGCCAGCGCGGCCGGCACCCCGGGCGAGTCGGGGAGCCCCAGCGTCTCCACTCCGCTGCCGGCCCGCACCAGCAGGCTGTCCAACGCGCCGTGGTAGCAGCCCTCGAACTTCACCACCCGCTCGCGGCCGGTGGACCCGCGCGCCACCCGGAGCGCGGCGGAGGTCGCCTCGGTCCCGGAGGAGACGAAGCGCATCCGCTTCATCGACGGCACCAGCGCGCGCACTTTCTCCGCCAGGTCCGACTCACGCGGGGTGGGCGCGCCGAAGCTGGTCCCGTGCGCTGCGGCGTCCGCCACTGCCCGGACGATCTCCGGGTGCGCGTGCCCGGCGAGCAAGGGACCCCAGCTCAGCACGTAGTCGACCAGGTGGTTGCCGTCCACGTCCACGAGGTGGGCGCCCTCGCCACGCGCGATGAAGAGAGGCTCACCCCCCACCGCCCGGAAGGCGCGCACCGGGCTGTTCACCCCACCCGGAAACAACCCTTTCGCCCGGGCGAACTCCTTCTGCGACTTCGCAGTCTTCATGCCCGCGAAGGAGTAACACGTTTCGGCGCTTCGCCGCGGTAGAGCCTAAAGCGTTTCACGCAGAGAGCGCAGAGGAAAGGGAGGGCGCGGAGGAGATCAAATGATCAAAAGGATCCTCCGCGACCTCGCAGTCGCTCCTCCGCGATCTCTGCGTGAAACGCTTTAGGAGAGTCTTCGGGTCAGTGCGTCGACGTGCGCTGGCCGTTTCGGGCGAGGCCGCGGTCGAAGACGGCGGAGAGGTTCCGCGAATCGACGGGCTTGGCCATGTCGAGGCGGCGCTGCGCCCGCTCCAGCGCGAACTGGACCACGTCGGGCGAGTCGTGGGTGCGGAGGGCCTGGGTGAACGCCTGCACGGCGTGGGCGTCGTCGCCCATCTCCACCAGGCAATTGCCCATCTCGAAACGGGCTTCGGCTTCTTCCCGGGTGCCCGGGTACTGCTGCATCACGCCGCGATAGGCGGCCACGGCGTCCGCGTGCCTTCCGGAGAGGTGGAACGTCGAGGCGGCCAGGAGCGCGGCCGCGGGAGCGAGCTTCGAGTCCGGCCACCGCTTCTGCAACTCCGCGGCGGCCGCCCGCGCCTCGGGATAGTCGGCCCGATCGCTCTGCACCCGCGCGATCTTCAGCTGCGCGGTGTCGGCCCCGGGGCGGTCCGGCGCGGCGGCGACCTGGTCGCGCCAGGCCTCGACCGCTCCCCGCAGGTCTCCGAGCCGCAGGTCGAGGTCGCCGAGCCGCTCGCGCGCCTCGAAGGACTCCGGCGCGGTGGGATACCGCTTCACCAGCTCCCGGTACTCCTGAGCGGCGCACCGCGGCTTGTCCAGGTGCAGGGCGCAGAGATCTCCGGCGAGCTTGAGGGCACCGCGCCGCACGTCGTCGGCGCCGTCTCCGCGATCTTCGCCGAGTTGGAAGAGGACCGCCCGCGCTTCGATCAACGCGGCGTTGTGGTGCCCTGCCAGCGCGAGGTCGCGGGCCTGCTCCAGCTTTGCGGCGGGGCTCCTGCCGCACGCGCAAAGCAGCAGTCCAGCGCTGATTCCCAACGCGATCGATCCTCGCGGCATCAAGAGAATCGCTACCAGTTTCCGCAGAGCACCGCAACGAATGAAAGGTGCGCCTTCGCCCACATGGACGTGCTGGTGGTGCGAGGTGCGACGCCGCGAAAAACTCCCGGTCGCTGGCGAGGCTCGCTCAGGTCTCCTCGGAACCGCTGGGCGGGCTGCCGCCGTCGTCGTCCTCGTGTCCCGAGGCCGCCTGCTCGGCGGCGACTTCCGCGGCGGCGTCGGCCTCGCGCTCTTCCGGAGCGCGGGTGGCGCCCACCACCTTCTCGCCCTCCTGGCGCAGATCGATGAGCCGCACGCCCTGGGTGTTGCGGCCGATCAGCGAAACCTCGGCCACGCGGGTGCGGATGATGATCCCCTTGTTGGTGATGATCATCACCTCGTCGGCGTCGGTGACCTGCAGCATCGCCACCACCTTGCCGTTCCGCTCGCTGGTCTTGATGTCGATGATGCCCTTGCCGCCGCGGTGCGTGCGCCGGTACTCGTCGATGGCGGTGCGCTTGCCGTATCCGTTCTCGGTCACGGTGAGCAGCGTCGAGGCGGAATGCACCAGCTCCGCTCCCACCACGTGATCGCCGGCCTCCAGCGTGATTCCCTTCACGCCGTACGCCGTGCGGCCCATCGAGCGCACTTCCTTCTGCTCGAACCGGATGGCCATGCCGTCGGCGGTGCCGATCACCACGTCCTCGGTCCCCCGGGCGTGCATCACGCTGACCAGCGAGTCGTTCTCCTCGATCGACAGGGCCTTGAGGCCGCTCGGCCGGGGCCGCGAGAAGGCGGACAGCGCGGTGCGCTTGATCAGCCCGTTGCGGGTGACGAACACGATGTAGGGGCCCTTGCTGATCGCGATCGCCTGTTCGGCCGCGGCGCGCGCCTCGTCCTGCGGGCCGGTGGTCCGCTCGGCCTCGCCGGCGCCCGTCGCCGGAATCTCGGCGGTCTCCTCGCCCTCCGGCTCGTCGCCCTCGGCGGCCGCCTTCTTGGGCAGCTCCTTCACCGGCAAGAGCGCGGCCACCTTCTCCTCGGGCCCCAGCGGCACCAGGTTGACGATCGCCTTGCCTCGCGCCGCTCGCCCCGCCTGCGGCAGCTCGTGGACCTTGAGCCAGAACACGCGCCCCTTGTTGGTGAAGAGGAGCAGATAGGCGTGCGTCGAGGCCACGAAGATCTGCTCGATGAAGTCGTCCTCGGCGGCGCTCGCGCCGGTCTTGCCCTTGCCGCCGCGCTTCTGCGCCCGATAGAGCGACACGGGGTTGCGTTTGACGTACCCCGCGTGGCTGACTGTCACCACCATGTCCTCGTCGGCGATCAGGTCCTCGTCGGACAGATCGCTGGCCTCGCCCACGATCTCGGTCCGCCGCGCGTCGGCGAAGTCGCGCTTCACCTCGCGCAGCTCGTCCTTGATCACCCCGAGAAGCAGCTCCTCGCTGCCCAGGATGGCGGTCAGGTGGGTGATGAGCTTCTGCAACTCGCCCAGCTCGTCGAGGATCTTCTGCTTCTCCAAGCCGGTCAGGCGCTGCAGCTGCATCTCGAGGATCGCCTTGGCCTGGATCTCGGACAGCCCGTAGAGGCCCTGCAGCTGCGCCGAGGCTACCTCCCGGTTGGCGCTCGCCTTGATCACCACGATGATCTCGTCGATGTGGTCGAGCGCGATCTTGTAGCCGAGCAGGACGTGCTCGCGCTCGCGCGCCTTGCGCAGGTCGTGGCGCGTGCGCCGGGTGACCACGTCGCGCCGGTGGGCGATGAACCGCTCGAGCAGGGCCTTGAGGCCCAGCGTGCGCGGCTGTCCCCGATCGATGGCCAGCATGGTGGCCCCGAAGGTGTCCTGGAAGAGCGCGCTGTGCTGGTACAGGTTGTTCAGCACGACACCGGTGACGGCGTCGCGCTTGGTCTCCACCACCGCCCGGATGCCCTCCCGGCTCGATTCGTCGCGCAGGTCGCTGATGCCCTCCAGCTTCTTGTCCTTCACCAGCTCGGCGATGCTCTGGATCGCGCGCGCCTTGTTGACCTGGTACGGCACCTCGGTCACCACGATGGTGTCCCGGCCGGTCTTCTTGTCGGTCTCCACCTCCACCTTGGCGCGCATGCGCAGGATGCCGCGGCCGGTCTCGTACAGGGCGCGGATCTGCGCGACTCCCATCAGGATGCCGCCGGTGGGGAAGTCCGGTCCCTGGATGCCACCCGGCAGCGTCCCGCCCAGCTTGGGGTCGAGCAGGTCCTGCAGCCGCGCCTCGGGGTGCTCGATGAGATGGATGCAGCTCTCGATCGTCTCCGCCAGGTTGTGCGGCGGGATGTTGGTCGCCATCCCCACCGCGATGCCCGCAGACCCGTTGACGAGGAGGTTGGGGAAGCGGGTGGGCAGGACGCTCGGCTCGGTCGTGGTGTCGTCGAAGTTGGGGACGAAGTCGACCGTGTCCTTGTCGATGTCCGCGAGCATCGCCTCGGCCAGCTTGGTGAGGCGGGCTTCCGTGTACCGGTAGGCGGCGGCGCTATCGCCGTCGATGGATCCGAAGTTGCCCTGGCCATCGATCAACGGCTCGCGCAGGTTCCATTCCTGCGCCAGGCGCACCAGAGCGTCGTAGACCGCTGCGTCGCCGTGCGGGTGGTACCGCTTCAGCACCTCGCCCACCGTGCCGGCGCACTTCGAGTAGCGCCGGTTGTGCAGCATCCCCTGCTCGAACATCGCGTAGAGGATGCGGCGGTGGACGGGCTTCAAGCCGTCGCGCACGTCGGGCAGCGCGCGCCCGACGATGACCGACATCGAGTAGTCGAGATACGCCTGCCGCATCTCGTCTTCGATGGCGACGGGGACGAGCGAGGGAGCGGTTGCTTCAGCCATGCGATTGGACCATGTGGATGGGCGGTGTCTTGAGGGGTTGGGAGACCTCGTTTTCTATCGTGCCGGCGGGGTCTTTGCCATTGGAATCGCCTGCCCTTTACAGGCGCGATCCGCAGGAGGATCCTCTGCCGCGGTGAGCGTCACCTTCCCGGACCTGCTGCGCTTCCAGGACCTCGCGTTGCTGCTCCTGCGGCTGGTTTCGGCCATCGTGTTCGGGGGCAGCGGTTACCTCCACCTGAAGGACCCCGCGGGCAGGGCGAAGAGCATCGAGATGAGCCCTGCCTTCACCGCCGCGCTGGGCGCCGCGGAGGTGCTGGCGAGCGTGGCCCTGGTCACGGGGATCCTCGTCCAGATCGGCGCGGCCGGCCTCATCCTGGTGGGGCTGGGAGCCATCCAGAAGAAGGTCTTCACCTGGAAGACCGGTTTCTGGGGCGAGAAGGGATACGGCTGGCACTACGACTTGATGCTTCTGGCCATGAACCTGGTCGTGCTCTGCACGGCCGGCGGCAAGCTCGTCATTCGCTTCTAGTCCCTACAAATTATCTAGATGGCGCCTGGCTTCGCGGCCGGCCTCGCTGCGCGGGTCGCAATGCTCCGCCTCGCGGAACGCCTCCCGGGCGGACGCCTTGTCGCCTCGGAGTTTCAGGGCGATGCCGCGCCCGAGGTTGGCCCCGGCGTGGCGGCGGTCGATCGAGAGGGCTTTGTCGAACTCGGCCAGCGCCTTCTCCATCTCGCCTTCCTGCAGCCAGCGCCGGCCTTCGGCCACGTGGTGATCGGCGTTGGAGACGAACTCGACGTCGAGCACCGCCCGCCCCACCACGTGTCCGAGCACCACGCGGAGCGGGCCGAACCACCAGAAGCTGGCCACTTCCGCAGCCGCCACCACCGCGATGGGGATCTCGGCGATCTGCTTGCCGCGGAACTTGACGCGCACCCGCGTGTGCTGGCCCTTGGCCATCAAATCGCGCGCTTGGGCGCTGATCTTCGCCAGGGCCCCCTCCAGCCCTTCGGACAGATCGACCGCCACCTTCTTGGCCGTCTCTCCGGCCTTCTCCGCGGCCGGGCGCGCCTTGTCGGCGAAGTCCGAAATCTTCCGGGCGGCGCGGTCCGCGATCTCCGCCCACTCGCCGTTGCCGGCCGGCTGCTTGGCGGGCTCAGGCGCGGCCCCGCCAGCCTGGCGCGGCGCCCTGCGGACCGCGCGCCGCCGGCGCCGGTGCGTCTTCTTCTCGCTGCCCTCGCGTTCGGCCATCCCTTCCTCCGTCAGGGCGCAGTATGCTCCGGGGCGGTCCCCGCCGCCACGCGCTTGGGGCGCAAGTGGGCTTGCACCGCGGCGGCTCGGCGGGCACATCACGGGCATGCCCCTCCACCGCGAGCGCGTCGACCCGATCCGCACTCCCGCGCAGCTGGAGCTCTGCCATCGCCGCTGGCTTTTGCCCGACGACGTCGGCCGGGCGGTGCTCCTACCGCAAGCGGCGCGGCTGTGGCGCGGGCTCTTGGACCTCGGCGTACTCGACGGCTCGTCCGAGGCGCAGCTCGATCGCTTGTCCTTGCCGGCGGCAGGCGAGCCGGATCAGAACGACCTCCCCGCCGCCGCCAGCGCGGGAGCCCTCCTCGCCGGAGGCGGCGCGGCGACGGCGGTCTCGCAGGTCGTGTTTCCGGAGGAGGGGCGTCGAGATCCCTATCAGGAGGAGGAACCCGATCCCGGGTATCGCGACTACACATTGTACGTGGTCGACTCCCCGCGCTTTCTTCTCCTGCCGCTGCCGCCCGTCGATCTCGTTTGCGGCGCCTGCGGCAAGACCTTTGCGCCCCACCTGGCTTCCTTCGGCGCCGCCGCCTTGCTCGACCTCGAGCGGACCTGCCCCGGATGCGGCGCCCGGCTGGACCTGGGCCGCGACCGCGGAAGGCTCCGCTCGGGAGCGGTCTTCTTGCTGGAGGAGCTCTGTGCCCGGGCGGCGCTCTCCGTGGAGCTGCCCCGCGCTCCTCGGGACGAGGAGCTGCCCGACGCGGCGGTCGCGGCGCTCCTCCGCGAGGCATTCGGCGACTACGACGAGCTGGCGGACGACGGGGTGGAGCCCGCATGACGATGGCCGGCTCGCGCGACGACAAGCAGCGCATCCGCGAACGGATCTGGGACCTGCTCGAGGAGCGAGGAGTGGCCGCGTTCCCCGGAGCGCGAGGACGCATACCGAATTTCGTCGGCGCCTCGGCTGCAGCGGACCGCCTCGCAGCGACCGGGGAGTGGCGGGCCGCGCGCGCTCTCAAGTGCAATCCCGATGCGCCGCAGAGGTACGTGCGGCTGCGCGCGCTGCGCGAAGGAAAGCTCGTCTACATGGCGGTCCCGCGGCTCCGCGACGCGCGGTGCTTCTGGGAGCTGGACCCCCAGCGCCTGCCCGACGTCCGGGCAGCTGCTTCGATCGGCGGCGCGGCCCGCTTCGGGCGCCCGGTCGCGCCGGAGGAGCTTCCGCACGTCGACCTGGTGGTCGCGGGGTCGGTCGCGGTCACCCGCCGCGGCGCGCGCCTCGGCAAAGGAGGCGGCTACTCCGACCTCGAGTACGCCCTGTGCCGCGCGGCCGGCTGCATCGACGAGCGGACGGTCGTCGCCACCACCGTGCACCCGCTGCAGATCGTGCGCGCGGTGCCCGAGGCGGCGCACGACTTCCGCGTCGACCTGATCGCCACGCCTCGGGGCGTCCTGCGGGTCGAGCGCGCACGGGCCCAGCCTGCCGGAATCGTTTCTTCCGAGCTGACGGAGGAGATCCGCCGGAACGTGCCAGCTCTTTCGGGACTCGGGCTCAGCTGACCTTTGCAGCTCGCTCGAGCCACGCCGAGACGAGCTCCGCGGTGCGACCCAGATCGGGAGAGACGTACAGCACCTTCTGGTAGTCGGTCGGGTCGTAGGGAGTCGCCGCCACCAGCTCCAGATCCAGCGGCCGCAGCTGTGCGTGCTGCTCGAAGCGGCCCAGCTCGCCGAACGAGGAGAGCAGGCCCGCTCCGTAGGCCTTCACGGCGCCTTCTTCCTCGCAGAGGCCGAACTCCAGCGTGTACCAGTAGACGCGCGCGATGCGGCCGAGCTGCTCGGCGGTGGCGAGCACCGCCGCCTGGCCGAAGGCGCGGTTCAACCGCGCGAAGGCTGGATCGCAGAAGGTCGCCGCGTGCCCCACCAGCTCGTGCACCACGTCCGGCTCGGGGGTGTATAGGGGCCGGGAGGGATGCCGCGTATACTGAGTGGCGAGAAAGACGCTTCGTCCCAGGTGCCCGAGGAAGTTGCGATCGCTGACCAGCCCCGCGACCGGCCTCATGCGGAACCCGGTGGCGCGGCCGAGAGAGACGTTCACGTCCGCGAGCTGCGGCACCCGCGTGCGGTCGAGCTTCAGCAGCCGGGAACATCCCTGGTACGCGCCGCAGGCATAGCGGTCGTGCAGCGGAGCGAGGTTCCGCCAGACCGTGCGCCAGACCTCCTCTTCCTCCTCGGTGTAGTCGACGCGCGGGACCGGGTCGCCGTCCCTGTACTCGAACGCGATCCGGGCGATGGCGTCGCGCCGCGCCCGGTAGACGGGATCGCGGAACCCGGGGTGATCGGGGTCCAGCTGCACCAGGCCGGCCGCGTCGAGGCGGTCGGGCGCCTGCAGCTCCAGCTCTTCGGGAGTCCGCTTGTCCGCGGCCATGCTACCTGCCCCGGGTGGCGACCAGCGCCCGGGCGGCGACGCGCTCCACCGTGGCGCGCACCTTGTCATAGTCGGGGTCGCCCGGCCCCATGATCTCCAGCTTCTTGCGCGCGTCGGCCAGCTCGCGGGCGGTGCGCTGCGCGTCGATCTGGTCCGCTCGCAACACTTCTTCCACCAGCACCCGGACGCGGTCGTCGGAGATCTCCGCGAATCCCTCGCCGGCGACGTAGCGGTGCGTCGAGCCGGCGGCATCGTAGGCCAGCTCCCCCGGAGCCAGCGTCGCGACCAGCGGAGTGTGCCCGGGGCGGACTCCGAAGCCGCCCTCCACGCCGGTCAGCCGCACCTCGTCGCACTGGACGGTCAGCGCGCGCTGCTCCGGAGTGACGATCTCGAGGGTCAGCAGCATGGCTCGTTCACGCCGCCATCGTCTTGGCCTTCGCCACGGCGCCCTCGATGGAGCCGACCATGTAGAAGGCCTGCTCGGGGAGATTGTCGTGCTTGCCTTCCAGGAGCTCCTCGAAGCTGCGGATGGTGTCCTCCAGCTTCACGTACTCGCCCTTGATGCCGGTGAAGGCCTCGGCCACCGCGAAGGGCTGGGAGAGGAACCGCTGGATCTTGCGGGCCCGCGCCACGGTGAGCTTGTCCTCGTCCGACAGCTCGTCCATGCCCAGGATGGCGATGATGTCCTGCAGCTCCTTGTAGCGCTGCAGGACCGCCTGCACGCGGCGCGCCACCTTGTAGTGCCGCTCTCCCACCACGTTCGCGTCGAGGATGCGGCTGGTGGAGTCGAGCGGGTCCACCGCCGGATAGATGCCGATCTCGGTGAGCCCGCGGGAGAGCACGGTGGTGGCGTCGAGGTGCGCAAAGGTCGTCGCGGGCGCGGGGTCGGTCAGGTCGTCGGCCGGCACGTAGATCGCTTGCACCGAGGTGATGGCGCCCTTCTTGGTCGAGGTGATCCGCTCCTGCAGCTCGCCCATCTCGTTGGCCAGGGTGGGCTGGTAGCCGACCGCGCTGGGGATGCGGCCGAGGAGCGCCGACACCTCCGAGCCTGCCTGGGTGAAGCGGAAGATGTTGTCGATGAAGAGGAGCATGTCGCGCCCCTCCTCGTCGCGGAAGTACTCGGCCATGGTGAGGGCGGAGAGGGCGACCCGGGCGCGCGCGCCGGGCGGCTCGTTCATCTGGCCGAACACCAGCACGCACTGGCTCTTCTGCGGCTCTTCGAGGTTGACGATCTTCGACTCGATGAACTCGGCGTAGAGATCGTTGCCCTCGCGGGTGCGCTCGCCCACCCCGGCGAAGACGGAGAAGCCGCCGCGCGCCTTGGCCACGTTGTTGATCAACTCCTGGAGCAGCACGGTCTTGCCCACCCCCGCGCCGCCGAACAGCCCGATCTTGCCGCCGCGGGTGTACGGGGCGAGCAGGTCGATCACCTTGATGCCCGTCTCGAACGCCTGTACGCGCACGTCCTGGTCCACGAAGGACGGCGGCGGGTGGTGGATGGGGTTGCGGCGGGTGGCATTGACGGGGCCCCGCTCGTCGACCGGCTGACCGATCACGTTGAGGATGCGCCCCAGCGTCTCCTTGCCGACTGGCACGGAGATCTGCGCCCCGGTGTTCTTCGCCACCTGGCCCCGCACCAGGCCCTCGGTCGAGTCCATCGCGACGCAGCGGGCGGTGTTCTCGCCCAGGTGCTGCGCCACCTCGACCGTCAGGTTGTCCGGCTCGCTGGAGATGCCTGCGTTCGAGAGCGTGAGCGCCGTGTAGATCTCCGGCAGGGCGCCGGGCGGGAACTCGACGTCCACCACCGGCCCGATCACCTGGGTGACCTTGCCCGTCTTCTGCATCTCGGTCCTCGCCACTGCTGCCATGTCGTCTCCGGATCCTTACTTGAGCGCCTCGGCGCCGCTGACGATTTCCATCAGCTCCTTGGTGATCGCCGCCTGGCGCGCGCGGTTGTAGTCGAGGGTGAGCCGCCCGATCATCTCGGATGCGTTCTTGGTGGCGGAGTCCATCGCGGTCATGCGCGCGCCGTGCTCGCTGGCCTCGGATTCCAGCAAAGCGCGCCAGATCTGCATCGCCAAGAAGCGCGGGATGAGCGCCTGCAGCACCTCGGGCCGGCTGGGCTCGAAGACGTGCTCGGGGCGGATGAAGCCTTTCTCGCCCGACGCGGTGGGCGCCTGGGAACGCGGCTGCAGGGGCAAGAGCTGCACCAGGCTGATCTGCTGCACGATCGCGCTCTTGAACTCGTTGTAGAGCAGGTACACCGCGTCGAGCTCGTCCTGCTCGTACGCCTGGATCAGGTCCTCGGCCACCTCGCGCGCCTGCGCGTACCGCAGGCGGCCGAAGAAGCCAACGTAATCCTTGCGCGTCTCGATCCCTCGCTTGCGGGCGAAGTCGCGCCCCCGGCGGCCGACGGTGGAGAACTGGATCCGCTCGAACCGGCTGCCCTCTTCCACCAGGAAGCGCTGGCCGCGGCGGATGATGTTCGAGTTGAACCCTCCGCAGAGCCCCCGGTCGGAGGTCATCAGCAGAAGCTCCACCCGGCAGAGCGGGCGGACGGCCATCAGCGGGTGGGGCGGGAGGTCCGCCTCGGCCCGGGCGCGCGACAGCTGCGCCAGCATCTCGTCGATGAGCTGGGCGTAGGGGCGGGCGCGCACCACCGCGTCCTGCGCGCGCCGCAGCTTGGCCGCCGCCACCATCTTCATGGCCTTGGTGATCTTCTGCGTATTCCGCACCGATCGGATGCGGGTGCGGATGAAGCGGAGAGACGCCACGTTCCCCTACGCCTTCGCCGACTCGGTCGGCCGGAACACGTCCCTGAACTCCTCCAGCGCGCGGTCGAGCGCGGCGCGGACGTCGTCGGTCAGGTCCCTCTTCTCCCGCAAGAGCTTCAGCACCTCCGGGTGGCGAGTCTCGATGAACTCGACCAGCTCGCGCGCGTAGCGCCCGACGTCGCTCACCTCGACGTTGCGGATCCAGACCACCCCGTTCTTGTCCCTCTGGGTGCCGGCGTAGATCTGGACGATCTGCTTCTCCACCGGCATGGGCTCGTACTGGCCTTGCTTCAAGAGCTCGGTGAGGCGGGCGCCGCGAGCCAGCGTCTCCTGGGTGGCCTTGTCCAGGTCGGAGCCGAACTGCGAGAAGGCGGCCAGCTCGCGGTACTGGGCGAGCTCCAGCCGCAACGAGCCGGCGATCTTTTTCATCGCCTTGATCTGCGCGCTGCCGCCCACGCGGGATACCGAGATGCCCACGTTGATGGCCGGCCGCTGGCCCGCGTAGAAGAGGTCCGTCTCGAGGAAGATCTGACCGTCGGTGATCGAGATGACGTTGGTGGGGATGTACGCGGACACGTCGCCCGCCTGGGTCTCGATCACGGGCAGGGCGGTGAGGCTGCCGCCCCCGCGCTGCTTGGACATCTTCGCGGCGCGCTCCAAGAGGCGGCTGTGCAGGTAGAAGACGTCGCCTGGATAGGCCTCGCGCCCGGGCGGCCGGCGCAAGAGCAGCGAGAGCTGGCGGTAGGCGACCGCGTGCTTGGACAGGTCGTCGTAGATGATCAGCGCGTGCTGGCCGTGGTCGCGGAAGAACTCGCCGATGGTCACGCCCGAATACGGAGCGATGAACTGCAGCGGGGCGGGGTCGGAGGCATTGGCGGCGACGACGGTGGTGTACTCCATCGAGCCGAACTTGTGCAGCTTGTCGACCACCTGGGCGACGGTGGACTGCTTCTGCCCGATCGCCACGTAGATGCAGAAGACGCCCTGGCCCTTCTGGTTGATGATGGTGTCGATCGCCACCGCCGTCTTGCCGGTCTGGCGGTCGCCGATGATCAGCTCGCGCTGCCCGCGGCCGATGGGGATCATGGCGTCGATCGCCTTGATGCCCGTCTGCAGCGGCTCCTTCACGCTCTCGCGCTGCACGATCCCGGGCGCCTTCACCTCGATCTTGCGGGTCTCTTTGGAGGAGATCGGGCCCTTTCCGTCCACCGGCTGGCCGAGCGCGTTCACCACCCGGCCCACCATGGCCTGGCCGATCGGCACCTCCGCGATCCGCCCGGTGCGCTTGACCACGTCCCCTTCGCGGATCTCCTGGCCCTCGCCCATCAGCGCGACGCCGACGTTGTCTTCCTCGAGATTGAGCACCAGGCCCATCAGCTCGTGCGGGAGCTCGACCAGCTCGCCCGCCATCACGCCGGAGAGGCCGTAGACGCGGGCGATGCCGTCGCCGGTGGACAGCACGGTCCCGGTCTCGTTGACCTGGATCTGCTTGCCGTACGTCTTGATCTGCTCGCGCAGGATGCGGCTGATCTCGTCGGCCCTGATCTGCATCTCGTCGTTTCTCCCGTGTTTCCTAGAGAGCGCCGCCCTTCAGCTCGCGCTTCATGCGCTCCAGCTGCGTGCGGATGCTGCCGTCCCATTCCCGGGCGCCCACTTGAGCGATCAGCCCCCCGACGATCCCGGGGTCGGCGCGCGCCTCCAGCACGATGGTGCGCCGGGTCGCCTCCGCCAGCACCTCGCGCACGCGGCGCAGCTCGTCGTCGTTCATCGGTTTGGCGCTGGTCACCGTGGCGCGGACGCGGCCCACCTTCTCGTCCACCATCTCCGCGTAGCTGCGCGCGATGGCCGGGACCTCCGCCAGCCGGTGGCGATCGACCAGGAGGTGGAGGAAGTTCGTCAAAAGCAAAGACAGCGACAGGCTCCGCGCCAGGACGTCGACCAGCGCGTGCCGCTGCCCCGGCGTGTAGCCCGGGTTCTCCACCACCGTGCGGGCCTCGTTGGAAGCGCGGATCGCCTGGGCCACCGCGTCCAGCTCCTCCCCCGTGCGCTCGTGCTTGCCCTCTTCCAGGGCGAGCGAGAACAGCGCGCGGGCATAGCGGCGGGAAATGCTGGCCTCGATCACTGCAAAACCCTCGATTTCGCTCGCTTGGGGGCGCGAAAGACGCGGTTCCGTAGCACGGAGCCCCTGGTCGGTCAATGACGGCTCGAGGCCCTTTGCACTCGTTTTCGGGCGGCGCCAGATTGCCGCCATGAAGGTGATCATCCAGGGGAAGCAGCTGCGCCTGTCGCGAGGGCTCAAGAGCTACGCCCAGAAGCACGTGGTGGGCCCGCTCAATCGCTTCTACGACAACGAGGCGGCCGAGCTCCGCGTCGAGCTGGGCGACGTGAACGGCTCCAAGGGCGGGGTGGACAAGGAGTGTCACCTCACGCTGCACATGCCGGGCGCGCGCACCATCCAGATCGAGGAGACGACGCCCGACTCTTACGCGTCCATGGACTCGGCCAGGGATCGGCTGGTGCGCGCCGCCAAGAAGGAGCTGGAGCGGATGCGCCGGCCCAGCCGGCGGCACAGGGAGCACCCCCTCGCCACGCTGGTGGCGGAGGGAGGCGTGCCCGGCGGGCTGATCGAGGACCTGCCGAACGCCGCCCCGACCGGCGCGCGCCCTCGCCGCCGCCGGCGGTAGCGGCCGGCCCTTGACCGACCCTTTGCGCTGGTTACGTTCGCTCGCGTCGCAGGAAGGCGGGGCGAGGGCCCGGCGGCCTGCGGCACGTGGCGCCGTGTTGGCGCGCAAAAGAGGCTTTTCGTTTTTCAAATTTCAAAGGAGGCATTGCCATGGCCATTACCCGGTACGACCCCTTCCGCGATCTGTTCCGGCTGCAGGACCATCTGTTCCGAAGCTTCGGCGAGGCGTACGGCACCCGAGAGGAGAGCGCCCTGACCGGCGCGTGGACTCCCGCGGTCGACGTGTTCGAGGACGCCGATGCGATCACCCTCAAGCTGGAGGTCCCCGAGGTCGACGCGAAGGACGTGGACATCCAGGTCGAGGCGAATCAGCTGACCGTGCGCGGTGAGCGCAAGCTGGAGAAGGCGGAGGAGCGCGACGGCTACCACCGCATCGAGCGGAGCTACGGCGCGTTCAGCCGCAGCTTCACGCTGCCCAGCACGGTGGACTCCGAGCACATCTCGGCGGAGAGCAAGGACGGCGTGCTGCGCATCGTGCTGCCCAAGCGGGCCGAGACCAAGCCGCGGCAGATCAAGGTGCAGGTCGAGTCTGCCCGCCCCAGCCAGGCGGCGGCCGCGACCAAGCAGTAACTGCCGCACCGCGAAACAGGACGCGAGAGGACGGCGAGGCGGAGCACCCCTTCGAGGGGGGGCTCCGCCTCGCTTTGTCTGGAAAGGCGCAGCGCCGCGGCTAGTGCGCCGATTCGGGCGTCGGCATCGGCCGGCGTGGCCCGCCTGAAGTCGAGGGGGGAGCGCCGCTCGTGTCCATCTTGCAGTTGCCCTCGAAGAACACCCCGCGCTCGATCACGATCGAAGCGGTGGTGAGCGTCCCGCGGACCTTGGCGGGCGCCTTGATCTCGATGCCCTTGCTGGCCTTCGCGTCGCCGCTGTACTCGCCGACGATGATCAGCGAGCCCACCTGGATCTGGCCCTTGACCTCCGCGCCCTCGCCGATCATGAGCGTGTCGGTCGAAACGATCTCTCCGGTGAACTTGCCGTCGATGCGCACCGTGCCTTCGAACAAGAGCTTGCCCTCGAACGAGCTGCCCTTGCCGAGCAGGGCATTCAGCTCGCCCGTTCCGCGCGCCGCGCTGGCGGCTCCGATCGCGGTCGGGCCCTTCTCCACCTCATCCCTGCGCATTGCCATGTGTGTCACCTCGTTCTGATGGGCTGTTCTAGCATCCACCCTGAACGCACGGCGACAAACGTTTCTTCACGCACGAATTCCGAACAATGCGAGCACGGAGAAGACCAGCACCAGGAGCGCTTCCCCGGCGATGAAGCCGGATGCGAGTGGGGTGCTGTAGGTCCGTTCGCTCTGGGGTGCGCGTTTCGCCCACAGGTAGCTGGCGATGCCACCCAACACCATCGGCATGGTCGAGTAGCCGGGGATCAGCATGCCCAGCCCGACGCCCGTGGGAGAAGGCACGTACTTATGCCAGCGTGGCTCGAGAACGGTGAGCAGTACGCCCAACACCAGCGCCACGAGCATCGCGGTGAAGCAGCCGCGGGGGAGCTGGTCGAAGCCGCGATTGAGCAGCTCGGCGAACCCGGCCCACTTGACGCTGATGGGCGAGGCGAGGCCTCCGCTGCCTCCGAACCCGTAGCGATCGCGCAGCGCCGGGTAGGCGATGGCCACCGCCGCCGAGCCCACCGGCACCGCCATCAGCTGGACGATGGTGAGGTGGCGGTTGTTCGCCCCCACGATCTTTCCGGCCTTGTAGTCCTGCATGAGGTGCTCGCCGTGCGCCGCCACCGTGCCGGACATGCCCGACCCGATCATGTTCACGGGCATGCTGCCGGGCGCCAGCGCGGCGAAGACGGCCTGCATGAGGTTCGCCAGCGCGCTGATCGGGGCCCAGTTGGTCTCGCCCAGGACGCGCGTGCCCACCAGCATCAGCACGAGCGAGAGGACCAGGGAGACCAGCGTGAGCCATACCGGGAAGTCGAGCGAGTAGTGCTGCACCACGCACAAGACGGCGGTGAGCACTCCCACCCCGACGGCGACGTACTTGATCGGGAACTCCTCGCCGGCGGCGGCCAGCTCGCCCGCCCTGATGGAGGCGAAGCTGCGCACGATCGACTTCCATTTGAGCGCCAGCGCGGTGAGCCCGCCGGCGACCATCAAGCCGGTGGCAGGCCACATCACCCAGCGCAGCACCAGCGCGTAGGTCTGATCGGAGATGATCTGGCGCGCGGCGAGCATCGGCGGCGCGATCACCCAGGAGATCACCATGCCCAGGCCCATCGAGAGCGTGACGCGGAGACCCACCAGGATCCCGGAGCCGAAGGTGAGGAGGCTCAGCTCGGTTCCCATCCGCAGCGCGGGGCCGTGGGCGCCGAAGGGGATCTCGCCCGGGATGATCGGTAGGAGCTCCCGCGCCTTGCCGAAGAGCGCCGTCTTCCAGTGGAAGTCGCGGAAGAAGGCAGCCAGGGCGGAGAGGCCCAGGCCCCAACCGAGCGCGCGCACCCGGGCCCGCGCCTGGGTGCGGTCGAGGTCGAGCACCAGCATCGTCTCGCCCGCGGCGGTACCGTCGGCGAAGGGCAGGTCCTCGTCGTCGATGTAGTGGCGGCGCAGGGGAACGGCGAGGAGCACGCCGATGAGGCCCGCCACCGACAGCCACCCGAAGATCTGCAGGGAGGAGAGGTGGATCGAGAAGCCCAGCTCGGGGCGGGCATTGAGCATGTCCATGGCGGCCAGCACGACGCACATGAACCCGGCCTCGCCGGCCGCCGTTCCGGCCGTCTGCACCAGGTTGTTCTCCCACCGGGTGCCGCGGGTCCCGGTGAACAACCCGATGCCGGCGAGCGCGAGGTACCCGAAGAAAGCGCTCACCACCGAAATGTTCGGCCCGTAGCCGATCTTGAGCACCACGTAGGGGTACGAGCCGCCGACGATGACCGCGACGACCATCGCTGTCGC
Organism: Myxococcales bacterium; assembly: GCA_035261845.1. GTDB lineage: Bacteria > Myxococcota > Myxococcia > Myxococcales > 40CM-4-68-19 > VBKO01. Next base: position 17,603 of record DATFTN010000159.1, read on the forward strand.
CACCGCGCGGAACGTCAGCTCCCGCCTCCGGGCCGGACCCGGCGCCGGCTGCACGGATCGCTCGCGCGGAGTGGGATGACTGACCGCGATCTCGGGCGCCGGCAGGTCGTCCGCGCCCGCCTTCGGGACCTCTCCCCGCTGGATCTCTCTCATGCGGCGGCTCCTCGCCAAGCCTGGGCCGGATCGACCGTCAAGAGACCACGGTTCCCGGCCCCAAGGGAACCGGGCCCGCTCGTCTTTGTCAGCCTTCCCCGAGGATGGACTTGAGGATCCGGTCGAGCTCGGCGTGGCTGTGGTAGCGGATCTCGACGGTCCCGGCGCCGTCGCGGTCGCGCAGGGCGACCTTCGCGCCCAGCTTGCGCTGCAGCCTCTCCACCACGTGCCGGAGCTGCACGCCGCCGTCGCGCGCGCGCTCCTGCCGGATCACCTTCTTGCCCTTCAGGTGCTGGACGAGCTGCTCGACCTGGCGCACCGAGAGGGCCTCGGTGATCACTTTCTCCGCGGCGCGCCGCAGGTCGGTCTCGTCGCCCAGCGCGAGCAGCGCCCTGGCATGGCCCATAGTGAGCGCCCCGGACGACATCGCCAGCTTGATCGGCTCCGGCAACCGGAGGAGCCGGAGCGCGTTGGCGACCGTCGACCGATCCTTGCCGACCCGCTGGGCCAGCTCCTCCTGGGTGAGACCGTGGTACTCGATCAGCCGCTGGTAGGCCTCGGCCTCCTCGATCGCGTTCAGGTCCTCGCGCTGGATGTTCTCGATCAGGGCCAGCTCGAACGCCTCCGGCTCGGAGACGTCCCGGATGATGCAGGGCAGCTCCCGCAGCCCGGCGCGCTGGGCCGCGCGCCACCGCCGCTCGCCCGCCACCAGGGCGTAGCCCTCTCCCTCGCGGCGGACCAGGAGCGGCTGGAGGACTCCCTTCGCCCGGATCGACTCGGCCAGCTCCAGGATGTGCTGCTCGTCGAAGTATCGCCGGGGCTGGCCGCGGTCGGGCTGGATCTCCTCGATCCCCAGCATGACCACGCCCTTGCGCTCCACGGCCGAACCGCCCGGGATCAGCGCGCTCAATCCCCGGCCGAGGGCGGGCCTCTTCATCGACTTTTGCTCCATCCGCTCTCTCTCCTGACCTCCGCTTCCGCGCCGGCGGCGCACCTCTTCAAGAGCTCCTTGGCGAGCGCGAGATAGCTCTGCGCTCCCTTGGACTCGATGTCGTAGAGGAGCGCGGGCCGGCCGTGGCTGGGCGCCTCCGAGAGCCGCACGTTGCGAGGGATGACGGTGGCGTAGACCTGCCCGGGCAGATTCGCCTGCACGTCGACCATCACCTGCCCGGCGAGGTTGTTGCGGGCGTCGAACATGGTGAGGACCACGCCCTCGAGCCCCAGCTCGCGGTTGAAGCTCCCGCGGACCAGATCGATCGTGCGCAAGAGCGAGCCGAGCCCTTCCAGCGCGTAGTACTCGCACTGCAGCGGCACCAGCACGCGATCGGCGGCGACCAGCCCGTTGAGCGTCAAGAGGCCCAGCGAAGGCGGGCAGTCGATGAGCACGAATTCGTAGTCGCCGCGGACGGGCTCCAGCGCCCGCCGGAGCCGCGTCTCGCGGCCGCTGGCGGACACCAGCTCCAGCTCCGCGCCGACCAGGTCCGGGTCCGAGGGCAAGAGAAACAGCCCTTCCAGGCCGGCAGGGCGGATCGCCGCCCGGGCCGGCGCCTCTCCCAAGAGCGCGTGATAAATGGAAGGTTGCTCCGAGGAGTCGCGCGCCACGCCGAGACCGCTGGTGGCGTTGCCTTGCGGGTCGAGGTCGACGAGCAGCGTTCGCCGCTCGGAAACTGCCAGTGATGCAGCCAGGTTGACCGCCGTGGTGGTCTTCCCCACGCCGCCCTTCTGGTTTGCGATCGCCAGGACGAGCGCCATGTCCCTCCGCGGCACGGCCGTCGTTCGGGCAGTATCACGCGCCTCCGCCGGGGCGCAAGGATGTTCCACGTGGAACGGCCGGCTCAGGACTTCCGCTGGAAGGCGGCGATCCGCCGCTCGGCGCGCGAGATGGGCAGCCGGTATCCGAGCTCCCGGCGCAGGACGAGATCGCCGTGCGCTTCGGGAACCGCGTCCGAGGGCCCGAGCATGCAGAAGGCGAAGCCGCCGGGGAGCACGTAGGGCTCCGCCAGGGCGAGCCAGGCGCGCGGCTCCGCGACGGCGCGGGACACCGCCGCATGCACGCGAGGAAGATGCTCGCCGGCCGGGTCGCCCCGCAGCCTGACCGCCACCGCGCGCGCCGACGGGAGCCGCAGCTCCGCCAGCAAGCTCTTCAAGAACGCCACCTTCTTGTGCACGGAGTCGACCAGCACGACTTCCACGTCGGCGCGAGCGATGCGAACGGGCACTCCCGGAAATCCGGCGCCGGTGCCCGCGTCCAGAAGCGTCCCGGCCGGAACCAGGGGGGCGAGCGCGAGGGAGTCGATCACGTGCTTCTCCACCACCTCGGCCGGATCGGTGATCGCGGTCAGGTTGATCGACTTGTTCCAGCGGAGCAGCAGGTCGACGTGGCGCGAGAGCAGGGCGATCTGATCGCGATCGAGCCGCAGCCCGATCGCCGCGGCGCCCTCTTCGAGCAACCGGATCTGTTCCACGTGGAACGTCGGCATCGCGTTCGCCTCCGCCGGCGTTCTGTTGACCGCGATCTGTTGGGGGGTCAAGGGGCGAGCGAGTTCTCCCGATGGGTCACTTCTTCGCTTCACGATTGCGAGCGCCGTCGATTCGCGAACCCGCGTCCGAGGAAAAAGCGACCGTCGGTCTCGGTGCTTTTCAGAGGGAGCTAGTGGGAAGTGGCGCAAGCCCGGGCGACCTCCCGGGTCGCCGGTGCCGGAGCTCGACTTGTTCCGGGACGGGCCGCATTGCGTCAAACGCCCAGTTGCCGAAGTTCACTGAGGTCTCCTGGCCGTGCGAGCTGGCTTGTCCACCCGCGCACTCGAGTCCCCTGGAAAGCAATCGAGATCCTCGTGGAGTGATCCTCGGACGCGGAATTCACGATCGAAGAGCGTGCTGTCGCCGGTAGAGCGGATCAACTGCCGCGGCGGCCGTGGCCGCGAATCGCCTCTTCGACTTCCTCGGCGTGCTCGACCAGGTACTTCTCCACCTGCTCGTCCGTCAGCCCGAGGTCGCGGAGGATTCCTTCGTACAACGAGATGGTCTTCTTCTGGTCGTCTCCCGCCCGGCGCTGCAAGAGAGCCTTGACCACCGCCGCTCCGAGGAGCGGATTGCGGCGCCGCTTCTCGGACGGGATCCTGCCCGTCATGCGCGCCGCGGTGTGACTGCCAGGGTCTGGCTACTCGCCGGAGGCGGGCGCATCGCCCGGCGGAGCCACATCTGCTGGAGGATGGAAAGGACGTTGTTGACGAAGATGTAGAGGGTGAGCCCGGAGGGCAGGTTGAGCATGAGGAAGGAGAAGAAGACGCTCATCGCGTAGCCCATGTACTTCTGCTGCGGGTTGGACATGGGCGTCGGCGTGAGCATCTGCGTCAGCAGCATCGTCACGCCCATCGCGACCGGCAGGACGTAGATCGGGTCCTTGGCCGTGAGGTCGTCCAGCCACCCCGGGATGAACACCGAGTTGTACAGCTCCACCGAGACCTGGAGGGTGGTGTAGAGCGCGAGCCAGATGGGCATCTGGATGAGCATGGGCAGGCAGCTGCCCATGGGATTCACCCCGTGTTCCTTGAACAGCTTCATCTGCTCGACGTTCTGCCGCTGCTGATCGCCCGCGTACTTCTTCTTGATCTCCTCGATCTGCGGCTGGAGCTTCTGCATCTCCTGCATGCTCTTCATCGACTTGTGCTGCAGGGGGAAGGTCAGGATCTTCACCGTGACGGTGAGCAGGATGATGGCGACGCCCCAGTTGTGGGGCGGCACGACGCGGTAGAAGAACTTCATCACCGCCAGGAGCACGTTGGCGATCACCGACCAGAAGCCCAGGTCCACCGAGTCCTTCAGGACGGAGGCGACCGCCCCCAACTCGTCCGTGTCCTTGGGCCCGGCGTAGACGAGCAAGGGGATCGCCGCGGTCCCTCCCGCAGGCACCGAGACGGGCACGGTCAGGGTCGTCAGGAGCGCCCCGTCCGGCCTGGCCTCGAGGCGGCAGGTCGCCGTGGACCCCGGCGGCGGCACCACCGCGCGGACGAAGTACTGCTCGTCGATGCCCGCGAACGCCGCCGCGCCCGGACCTTCCCAGACCGAGTGCTTGTCGCCCACGGCGATGTGCTCGAGCTTGTTCCCGGCCTTGCAGATCGGCCGCGCGGGAGTGGTGGTGTGCCCGCTGAAGAATCCTCCCGAGGGCGCCTCGCCGTGGCCGGTCGAGAGCACCGCGAGCTGCCCCGCGAGCTGTGTCTCGGACCGGACCTCGATGGCGAGGTCCAATCTGTAGAGCTGCGGATCCAGGGTGAACGTCTTGAGGACCGTCACTCCGCCGGCGACCGTGCGAAAGACGGCGGAACGTCCGTCCTGCCGGATCAGCTCGTAGCCCGCGTCGGCCGGGACCAGATCGGCGCCGGCTCCGTCGCGCAAGGCGGTGGCGAGCGGCAGCGGCAGCCCAGGCTGGGGCTCGACCAGGTCCACGTGGGTGACCTGGGGGGACCCGCGCTTGCGCCGCTGGAACTTCTCTCCCTTGAGCTGCACCGAGCGGAGCGCCGCTCCTTCGGAGGTGAGCACCACGTGCAGCTTCTCGGAATCCAGCGCGACGGTGCGCTCGGGAGGGCGCGGCACAGGCGTCGCGCGCGGAGCTCCGTTCCCCGCCGTGGGAGGAGATCCAGGGGCGGGAGCGGGCGAGGGAGTCGCGGCCGGAGCGGGCTGCGCCGGCTGCGTCGCGGCCTGCGGCGGGACGGTGTGCGGCTGCGACTTGGGCTGGAAGATCAGGCTCCAGACCAGCGCCACGGCCATGCACAGGACCACGGTCAAGAGCAGTCGCTGGTTCGAGTCTTTCATCTCGGCACTCGTTCGGGGTCGCGGCGGCCGCGCTCCGGCGGAACCGGATCGGGCCCGCCGGGCGCCCACGGGTGGCAACGCAACAGTCGGCGGGCGGCGAGCCAGGTGCCGCGGAACGGGCCATGGAAGGTGATCGCTTCCACGGCGTACTGCGAGCAGCTCGGGTAGTAGCGACAAGCCGGAGGCAGGGCGGGGGAGACGAGCCGCCGGTAGATCCACAGGAGCGCGAGCAGTGGCCAGGCAAGGACACGCCCCCACTTGGGAGCGTCCCCTTCGGCGAGCGCCGCCGGCGCTCGGAAGCGTTCCACGTGGAACATGGCGGTCGCCCGGTCTGGAAGCATCACGGCGTGCCCTCGCGCTCAGCTCCGATCCGGCTGGAGGCGCGGCGCAGCCAGGAGCGCAGCTCGGCGACCGTGGCCCGGGTGGCCGAGGAGCGGGCGACCAACACCAGGTCGACCGCGGGCAACGAGCGCAGCTCGTGGCGGATCGCCTCTCGCAGCCGGCGCTTGACCCGGTTCCGGACCACCGCATGTCCCACTTTGGACGACACCGCGATTCCAACCCGCGCGACCGAGCGGCTCATTCCCGCGGAAGCGGGTCCGCCGGTCTGCGGGATCCAGCTGGCGGCGAGCGGACCCTCGGCAAACCGGCGCCCTCGTTCCTTGAGCACGTCGTAGTCGCTGCGCCGCAGCAGGCGCGCCGACTTGGGGAAGGAAAACGTGCGGCGATCGGCGCGGGGCATCGCGGCCCGGCTACTTCTTCGGCGCGCTCACCACGAGCCGCTTGCGGCCCTTGGCGCGGCGGCGCTTCAGCACGGCGCGGCCCTGCCGGGTGCTCATCCGCTTGCGGAACCCGTGCTCCCGATTGCGGCGGACCTTGCTCGGTTGGTACGTGCGCTTCACGTCCACTGCCTCCACGCGGTGCGCGAAAAGCGCGGCACGTAAGCACGCCCGGCGCAGGGTGTCAAGGAAGCCGGGCGCAGCGGCGCCGTCACTCTTGCGACACGGGCGCGCGCTTCGCGTCTCGACGAGCGCAGCCGGATGACGCTCCCGCGCGTCGCTCGACCTGGCCGTCCGCAAGGCCGCGTGACGATGGTCTGGGAAGCGGAGGGCAGGTGGGGGATCCGGCGTAGATCCGACCACTTCCGGAAACGCCCTTGATCCGCTTCGGAGCACGGTGCTAGGGTCCGCGTCCGTCTCGAGAAGTTGCGTTCAGCGACGGACATCCGAGAGGGCGACTCACGGTGCGAACGGACCCGCGGCGCGGGCCACGTAGGCACTTGTATTTCCTGAGTCTTCAACGCGGGGACTGCTGATGTCTGGCTCCTTGTCCACAGCTGTGAACAAGCCTGTGGACGGTCCACTCGACGATGCGGCGGAGAAAGCGGCTCTCGATCTCTGGACGCGGGCCATCGAGCGTCTCAGGGCCCGCCTCTCCCGCCATACCTTCCAGACCTACTTCGAGCCCATCAAGCCGGTCTCGCTGTACGCCGGCGAGTTGACGCTCGCCCATTCGAGCAAGTTCATGATCGACTGGGTGCGCGACAACCTTCTCGACGTCCTGGTGCAGGACCTCGAGGCGCAGCACGGCGCGAAGTGCACGGTGAGGTTCGTCGTCCGGGAACGGCCGGGAACCGAGGCGGACGTGCCGACCGCGCAGCCGGCGCGACCCGAGGCTCCCGCCAGCGTCGCGACCACCAGCCCCGGCATCCCCGTCCGGCCGCCGGCGCTGAACACGAAGTACACCTTCGACTCGTTCGTGGTCGGTCCCTCGAACCAGTTTGCCGTCGCGGCATGCACCGCGGTCGCCAACGCCCCGGGGAAGGCCTACAACCCGCTCTTCTTGTACGGAGGCGTGGGGCTGGGAAAGACCCACCTGGTGCACGCCGTCGGCAGCCACGCCCTCAAGGCGAACCCCAACTGCCACGTGCTCTACCTGTCCAGCGAGGCGTTCACCAACGACCTGATCCACGCGCTCGAGCAGCACAAGATGCCCGAGTTCCGCGCGCGCTACCGCGAGAAGTGCGACATCCTCCTGCTCGACGACATCCAGTTCCTGGGCAACAAGAAGCAGACGATGGAGGAGTTCTTCCACACCTTCAACGCCCTGCACGAAGCCGGGAAGCAGATCTTCGTCACCAGCGACAAGCTGCCCAACGAGATCGAAGGATTCGAAGAGCGCCTCCGCTCGCGGTTCCAGTGGGGCCTGATCGCGGATATCCAGCCGCCCGAGGTGGAGACCCGGGTGGCGATCCTCAAGAAGAAGGCCGCCACCGACAACATCCACCTTCCCGACGACGTCGCGCTCTTCCTGGGCTCGCACATCCGCAGCAACGTACGCGAGCTCGAGGGATCGCTGATCCGGCTGGCTGCGTTCGCCTCGCTCACCAAGTCGTCCATCACCGTGGACCTGGCGAAGGACGTCCTCAAGACGGTGCTGGTGGTCCGCGGCGACAAGCCCGACGTGGAGCAGATCATCCGGGCGGTCGCGGAGCAGATGCAGGTCAAGCCGCAGGACATCAAGGGGGAACGCCGGCAGCAAGGGATCGCCCGCGCCCGCCAGGTGGCGATGTATCTGACGCGCCGGATCACCGGGCTCAGCTACCCTGCCATCGGCGAGAAATTCGGCGGGAAGGACCACTCCACGGTCATCAATGCCGAGCAGCGGATCGAGCAGCTCATGCGTGAGGACGACGAGTTGCGGGCCACGGTCGAGTCGCTCCTCCGCCGCCTCAACGGGTAGTCCCTGCCTGTGGAAAACGCTCCGGAAAAGGTCTTCGCAAGCGTGTTGACCGTTCCCGGCCCGGTTGCTACACAGGCCCCTCACACAGCGGCCCGGCCGCCGTCCCCAGGAGCTTCCTCAGCGATGTCCCGGGGCTGGCTCCGCGCCCCACAAGATCACAGGCTCTACGTCGAAGACGAGATCCTCTAGTTCCTGATCAGAAAGGTCACACGCGATGGAGCTGCAGATCGGGATCGACGAGTTCTCCCGCGCCCTGTACCGAGCCCAGGGCATCGTGGAGAAGAAGAGCACGATGCCGATCCTGGCCAGCGTGCTGCTCGAGGCAACCCAAGGGGAAGGGGGCGGACGGCTCCGAGCGTCGGCGTTCGACTTGGAGATCGGAGTGACCGGCACGCACCCTGCCGAGGTGCATCGGCCGGGAGCCGTGGCGATCAAGCACAAGGAGCTCTACGACATCGTCCGTACGCTGCCGGAGAAGACCTGCGTGCTCCGCCGCGAGGCGAACAACCGGGTGAAGATCACCAGTGGGGCGGCTGAGTTCAACATCGTCGGGCAGCCAGCGGAGGACTATCCGCCGTTTCCCAGGGCGGAGAAGGTCCAGTTCGTCGCGGTCGAGCCGCAGCAGCTCCTGGAGATGATCGAGAAGACCCAGTTCGCCATCTCGGCCGACGAGACGCGGCACAACTTGAACGGCGTCTTCTTCGAGACGGCGCAGAGCAACGTCCGGATGGTCGCCACCGATGGGCACCGCCTCTCGTTGGTCGAACGGCCCGCGCCAGGGAACTTCCACATGAAGAAGGGCGTGATCGTCCCCCGCAAAGGCCTCTTGGAGCTGCGCCGGCTCCTGGGCGAGGAAATCACCGGCTCCTGCGAGCTCGGGTTCACGGAGAGCTCGGGAGTCTTCCGCCGGGGCGATCTGACCATGGTGATGCGGCTCATCGACGGCGTGTTCCCCGACTACATGCAGGTCATTCCCAAGGAGGCGGACCGCACCGTGACCGTCGACCGGCCGCGCCTGCTCGACACGCTCAAGCGCATGAGCATCCTCTCCAGCGATCGCTCGACCAACGCGGTCAAGTTCGAGCTGCAGAAGGACATGCTGCGGGTGACGAGCCAGAACCCGGACCTGGGCGACGCCAAGGAGGAGATCCCGGTCGCCTACGGCGGGACGCCCATGCAGATCGGTTTCAACGCCCGCTACCTGATGGACGTGCTCAGCGTGGTGGAGGCTCCGCAGATGAACGTCGAGCTGTGCGACGAGCTGTCTCCCGGCGTGCTCAAGCCGATCGGAGAGGCGGGTGCGCCGGCCACGCGCTACACCGCGGTGATCATGCCGATGCGGATCTGATGTTCCACGTGGAACCCACCGTGCGGGCGCTGGTGCTCGGTGCGTTCCTCTCCGCGGCCGCGCTCGGCCAGACGGGTACCGGGCAGTCGCCTGCGGGCGGTTCCTCCGCGCAGGCAGGGACCGGGTCCGGCACGAGCAAGAAGACGAAGAAGGGCGGAGCGACCGCGAAGCCCGTGAAGAGGGATCCGCGGACGATTGGATTGGGACGGAGTTGCACCAAGCGCACGGAGTGCTCCTCGAAAGCGCAGATCTGCATGCGCCAGCGCGACCAGCGGGGGAAGGTCTTCGGCCGAGGCGTCTGCGCGCTGCCTTGCGCAAGCCTCGAGGCGGGGCTCACCAAGACCCGCCCGGGCTTTCCCGCCAAGGACCCGCAGACGACCGAGAGGATCCTCAAGAAACCGCCGCCGCCGCGCTGCCCTCCGCCTTACAAGTGCAGGAGCAAGGGGGGCGACATTCCGGTCGACCTGTGCGTGAGGGAGTAGCCTCCTGCGGCTCCTGCGCGTCGCGACGAACGACTTCCGCAACCTGGCCCCGCAGGCGGTGGAGCTCTCCCCGCACACCACCGTGCTGGCCGGGGCGAACGGGCAGGGGAAGACGAACTTCCTCGAGGCCTGCTACCTGCTCTGTACGTTGCGGCCGCTGCGCGCCCAAAGGCTCTCGCAGCTGGTGCGGTTCGGGGCCGCACAGGCCACGGTCTCCGGCGGGTTCGAGTTGCCCGGCGGCGTGCGGCAGGTCGACGTGGCGGTCGCCGACGGCCACCGTTCCGCCCGGGTCGACGGCAAACCGGTGCGCGACCCCGACGAGCTGTTCGGCGGCCTGGCGGTGGTCGCGTTCACTCCCGACGACCTCGACCTGGTGAAAGGCGCCCCCGAAGGCCGGCGGCGCCTGCTCGACCGGGCGGTCCAGAATCGCCATCCCGCGCACCTGGCCGACGCGCGCGACTACTTGCGGGCGCTCCGCTCGCGGAACCAGCTGCTCCGGCAGGGAGCCACTCCCGCGCTGCACGAGGCGTTCGAGGAGCCGCTGGCGCAGCTGGGCGCGCGGCTGCGGCTCCGGCGCGAGCAACTCGTGGACGAGTTGCGCGGACACGCGGCCCGGGCGTTCGCCGAGGTGGCCCGTGGGGAGCAGCCGCTGCATCTCGCCTACCAGGCGGCGGGTCGCGACTCGGACGGCCTCGGTACCGAGGCGAGCCTGCGAGGGGAAGGGGAGCTGGCCGGACGGCTGCTCGCGGCGTTGCGGCGCCGCCTCCCCCGCGATCGCGAGCGCGGGTACACGAGCGTGGGTCCGCACGCGGACGATCTGTCGCTCTCGCTGGGAGAGCGGCCGGCGCGCCTGTTCGCCAGCCAGGGCCAGGCGCGCGCGGTGGTGCTGGCGTTCAAGATCGGCGAGATCGAAAATCTCCGGCGCCTGCAAGGCCAGGCACCGCTGCTCCTTCTGGACGACGTGTCCAGCGAGCTCGATCCGCAGCGCAACGCGCACCTGATGCGTTACCTGGGGGAGTTGCAAGGTCAGGTGGTGCTCACGACCACCGATCCGCGCCTGGTGGCGGGTGCCGCGGGCAGCGATCCGCAGGCCGCGCCGGCCGTTTTCCACGCGGTCCGTGAAGGCCGGATCGAGCGGTCGGACCGAGTCTGAAACTGTTGTAACTCTGAATGGTTGCGCACGTCCGTTCGCCTTGACGGTGCGCGATCTCGCGTGATACTTCCAAGCCTACCCTCGCGGCGTCTTCCCGCCCCCTTCCGGCGGCGCGGGAGACCCCCGAATTCCGAGGTGGATGGTTGGAAACAGCTCGTGAGAAGCGGACCGCGGAGCCGCGCGGCCCCGCCAATGGCACGTCCGCAGGCGGAGAATACTCGGCGGACAGCATCAAGGTCCTCGAGGGCCTGGAGGCGGTGCGCAAGCGGCCGCACATGTACATCCGCGGCACCGGGGCCGAAGGACTGCACCACCTCGTCTACGAAGTGGTGGACAACTCGGTGGACGAGGCGCTCGCGGGGCACGCGACCACCGTCAAGCTGACCATCCACGTGAACGGCTCGCTCTCGGTCGAGGACGACGGCCGCGGCATCCCGGTGGGGCCGCACCCGACGGAGCCGATGGACACCCTCGACGTAGTGATGACCAAGCTGCACGCGGGCGGGAAGTTCGACCAGGGCAGCTACAAGGTCTCCGGCGGCCTCCACGGCGTCGGCGTTTCGTGCGTCAACGCGCTCAGCGAGTATCTGCAGGTCGAGGTCTACCGCGGCGGGCAGATCCACAAGCAGCGGTACGAGAAGGGTGTGCCGACCGGGAAGGTCCACGTCCTCGGCACCACTTCGCTGCGGGGAACCAAGGTCACCTTCAAGCCGGACTCGACCGTGCTGGAGGCGACCGACTTCAACTTCGACGTGCTCTCCAACCGCATGCGCGAGATGGCCTTCTTGAACCCCGGCCTGCGCGTCACCATGCGCGACGAGCGCACCGACAAGTCGCACGACTTCAAATACGAGGGCGGCATCGTCGCGTACGTCGAGCTGCTCAACAAGAACAAGACGGTGCTCTTCGACAAGCCCATCGCCATGAAGGGTGAGGTGAACGGCGCCGAGGTGCACGTCGCGCTGCAGTGGAACGACGGCTTCGACGAGAAGGTCTTCTCCTTCGCCAACAACATCAACACCATCGACGGCGGGCCTCACCTGATCGGCTTCAAGAGCGCGCTGACCCGGTCGGTGATCAAGTACGGCGACGAGAACAACTCCTGGAAGGAGATCAAGGAGAGTCCCTCGGGCGAGGACATCCGCGAGGGCCTCACGGCAGTCGTCTCGGTGAAGATCCCCGGCGCGCAGTTCGAAGGGAACCTGAAAGGCAAGCTGGTCAACACCGAGGCCAAGGCCCTCGTCGAGGAGATGGTCGCGCAGAAGCTGCGCGCGTTCTGGGAGGAGAACCCGGCCATCGCCAAGCGCGTGATGGCCAAGGTGGCGGACGCCGCGCGCGCGCGCATCGCGGCGCGGAAGGCGCGGGAGACGGTGCGGCGGAAGGGCGCGCTGGACTCGGCCTCCTTGCCGGGCAAGCTGGCCGACTGCCAGGAGCGCGATCCGGAGAAGTGCGAGCTCTACATCGTCGAGGGCGAAAGCGCCGGCGGGTCGGCCAAGCAGGGGCGCGACCGCCGCACGCAGGCGATCCTCCCGCTGCGCGGCAAGATCCTCAACGTCGAGAAAGCCCGTTTCGACAAGATGCTCTCGTCGCAGGAGATCGCCACCATGATCACGGCGATCGGCACCGGCATCCACGACGAGTTCGACATCGGCAAGCTGCGCTACCACAAGATCATCCTGATGACGGACGCCGACGTGGACGGCAGCCACATCCGGACGCTCTTGCTCACCTTCTTCTACCGGCAGATGCACGACGTGGTTGCGCGCTCGCTGGCGGACGGCGCGACCAAGCACCACCTCTACATCGCCCAGCCTCCGCTCTACCGGGTCAAGAAGGGCAAGCAGGAGCTGTTCTTGAAGGACGACGCGGCTCTCGATGCGCACATGTTGAACCTGGGCACCGAGGGGGTCGCGGTCCGCGGCGAAGGGTCGGAGCCGGTGCAGGGCGCGCGCCTCAAGGAGCTCCTCGAGAGGGTTCTCGCCTACCGCCGGCTGCTGGCGAAGATCGACAAGCGGCGCGACGCGCGCGTGGTGGACGCCGCGCTGGCCGGCTCCGCGCTCGACCAGCAAACGCTGCGCGAGCCGGCGCGCCTGCAGCAGGTCCGCTCCGCATTGGAGGCGGAGCTCAAGGCGGCGGTGCCCAACGAGACGCTCTCGGTGGCGATCGCGGAGGACACCGAGCACGGGGCGCAGAAGCTGGTGGTCAAGCTCGGGCACAACGGGGCAATGCGCGAGACGCACCTCGACCACGTCTTCGTCACCAGCCCGGATTGGGCGGAACTGGCCAAGCTGCGGCAGGAGTTCGCGGGCTTCGGCCGCGCGCCGTTCACGCTCTCGCTGCGCGATGGCGGCGGGGCCGAGCAGCAGGCCCGCAACCCGCTCGAGCTGGTGGACCTGGTGAAGCGCGCGGCTTCGAAGGGCCTGGAGATCCAGCGCTACAAGGGCCTGGGCGAAATGAACGCCGAGCAGCTCTGGAGCACCACCATGGATCCTGCGCGGAGAACGCTGCTCGAGGTCCACGCCGACGACGTCGCCGAGGCGGAGACGATGTTCACCACGCTGATGGGCGATGCGGTCGAGCCGCGGCGGGAGTTCATCGAGAAGAACGCGCTCGACGCGACGAACCTGGATATCTAGTCGCCGCCGATAGGGCGGCGCTACGCCTTTCATGGCGCGGACGTCATGGGATGCGTTGTAGTCACCTGAGTCGCGAGGGCGTCGGCGCGTCCGGGTAGACGGGCAGGAACGGGTCGAAGCCGGGCGCCGAGTGCGTTCCGGCGGTCGCCTCCACCGTGATCGGGAGCACCCGGTGCAAGGACAGCGCGGAGAACCACGCGCGTTGCTCGTCGGACGAGATGGCGACGTAGATGGTGCCCGGGAGATCGCCCGGCAGAGCCTCGAGCTGCGGACCGTGCATGCCGTGCAGGATGTGCGCGGAGAGGCCCAGTTGGTGGCCGCGATGGACGAACCCCGCGCCGGGCAACCCGGAGAGCGCGCCCTGGATCAGCGCGGCGTCGGGTGCGTAGCGGCCGGTCAAGACGTATCCGGCGTCCAGGGCGGCCGAAGCGGCTCGGAGGCCGGCGATCAGACGCGGCGCCGGGTCGGCGGGGGCCCGGATGTCGCCCGAGCCGGCGCGCAACGCGAGGGCGAGCCCGACGAGCAGCAGCAGCGCGAAGTGGTGCCCTCGGCGGAGCTTTCCGCCGCGGGCCACATGGACCAGAACGCCCGAGGTGAATGCCGCGAGCACGACCATCAGCGACGCGGCGGCCCCGCCGAGGGGCACCTCCCATGGACGGACGGGGCGGGCAAGGCCCAAGCCGTACAGCCAGAGAAAGGCGGGCCGGGCGAGGAGGGCGGCGCCGAGCGCAGCAAGCACCGCATAGAGGCCGATGGCGGCGACCCGGGTCATGGCTGCATTCTGCCGCAATGCTGCGCTACGCTCGCGACGTGCTGCTTCCGTTGCTCATGGCCGCGGTCTCTCTCTCGGGTCCTCCGGCGCCGCTCGCAGCGGCGAAGAGCGCGCCACGCGCCGCGCCGTCCCAGAGCCCCGCCCCGGCTTCGATGTTCGCCGTCGGGCCCCCCGAGCTGCTCGCGGCGCTCGGATCGCTCCGCCCCAAGGTGGGCTCTTGGGCGGAATACCTCGTCCGGGCGAGCGGCGAGGAGGACGTCCGCGTGCGTCTTTCCGTGGTCCCGCCCGCCCTCGACGGAGGGCGCGCCTGGCTCGAAGTCGCCGCCCTCGGAGACCAGGACTTGCCGTTCGGCGCCCGCCTGCTGGTCGGCGGCTCGGGACGGCTCGAGCGCGCGATCGTGTACGCGCTGGGGCTGGCGCCGATCGAAGTGCCCCTGGGCGAGTTGCAGCCCGCCGAAACGAAACCGGCGCGCGATCCGGCAGTGCAGGCGATGCGCGTGGGGAGCGCCGAAGTGACCGTCCCGGCCGGCACCTTCCATGCCGAGGAGATCCGCATCGTCGCCCGCGGCGAGACCACGCGTGTGTGGCGTGCCGACCAAGTCCCGCTCTGGGGTCTGGTCCGCGTCGAGGGACGGCGCACGGTCGTCGAGCTGACCGGCCTGGGCGAGCGCGGTGCCCGACCGATGTTCCAGGGCGATCAAGGGAAGGGCAGCGAGAGCGCGAAGTAGTCGCCGCGGACCGCAGCGTCGATGGCGCGAAGCATCCGCGGGTGCGAGCGCACGAGCCAGGCGCCCCCCACCGCCAGCGCACCGACCAGCGTGGCCAACAAGAGGGAAGTCTCGACCAGCGCCTGCCCCCGCGCCCGCCGGCGTGGCTCGGGCGGAGTCAGGGCGAGCCCTCGGTGCGGTTCACGAATACGGCGGAGCCGCCCCTTTCTTGAAGGGCCTGCAGGGCGACGGAGACGACGCTGCCGTCCCTTTCGAAGACCAGGAGCCCGGCGCCCGGCTCTCCGGTGCGTTGCTCGTAGCCCTGCGC
The DNA here is from genome assembly GCA_035261845.1 of Myxococcales bacterium. GTDB lineage: Bacteria > Myxococcota > Myxococcia > Myxococcales > 40CM-4-68-19 > VBKO01. The sequence continues at coordinate 32,736 of DATFTN010000159.1, forward strand.
GGAGAGCCGCAGGCGGTAGAAGTCCGCCACCTGGGCAGGAGCCAGGTTGGTCACGAACTGGCCGCTGTGCGCCCGTGCGTTGCCGTCCTCTGAGCTGTAGCCGAGGAACGCGCGATGGTCGTCCGGCACCGGATAGGAGGTCTCCGCTTCTCGCGAGGGACGCAGAGCGATGCGCCTGGGATCCGACACGGCGAGGAGCACCAGCGTCTGTCCTGGGGATTCGCCGAGCGCCGTCACGGAGCGCTGCAGCCCGTCGGCCGGGTCGAAGGCGGAAACGTGTCCGAGCTGGAGTTCGCTCATGGCGACGGGGATGAGCCCCCGCGCGCGGAAGGCGGCCGAGTAGAAGTCGGCCACCTGGAAGGGGCGGTCGGCCGTGTAGAAGACGGACAGCTGCATTGGTTGGCCGTTCACGACCAGCGCATCGCCGACCGGGATTTGCCCGGATTCGCGGTGCGCGGGAGGCGGGCCGGGGAGCTCTTCCCGAGGCGTGCGCGCGGACTGCGCCAGCGCCGGCGCGCAGGCGCCGCCCGCCCAGGCCCCGACGAGGAGCACGGCGGCGCTGGCCAGGACGGCGATGGCGCTGCGGACGAGGAGCATTCCGTCACCTGCAGGAAGACCGGTAGCGCCGGCGCGGGTCGTGCTCCTGGGCGGCGATGGAGCCGGCGAAGAAACGGCCGCGGCAGTTCCAGGCTTGCACGTACTGGTTCGCGGTCGAAAGGCGCGCGGGCAGGGGCAACACGCCCCTGCTCCAGACGCCGTCGATCCCTCCCGAGGCGCGCCAATACTGCGTGTTGATCGTGTGCGGCACCGTGCTTCGCGTCGCGTCCTCGCCGTCGGTGAACGCGTCGAGCCCGACCAGCGTCTTGGGTCCTTCCGAGATGAGGTCGCCTGCTCGCTGCATGCCCTGCGGCAGGATGGTCACGGGACCGCGCTCGGCCGAGTCCATGCGGCCGGTGGAGAAGATCCCCGGGAGGTGGCCGCCGAGCAGCGCGCCGGCGACGGCGCTCGATCGGATCCGCGCCGTGACCGAGTCCAGCGCCGCGAACCAGGGCTGCCGCCGCATGCCGAAGAAGGCGACCGCTCCCATTTGCGCGGTGACTTGCTTCTCGACCTCGGGATGAGTCTGCTCCGGAGGCGCCGCGAGGTCGGTGGGCGCGCCGGCGAGTTGGAACGCGGGGGGCCTGGGCCACGCCTTCCAGGTATCGAAGACGAGCTGCAGCGGACGAAGCCCCGGCCCCGGCGACGCCAGGGCGAGCTGTGCGATCGAGGCCGGAGCGCCGAGGTCGTTTCCGGCCCGGCGGCCGGGCAGGTCGCCGCCGGCGAGCACCTTCGATCCTTCGCGGCCGGCGCGCAGCCGCGCGCGAGCCGAGGCGACTCCCCAGGTGTTGAAGCGCTCCTCGCGCATCGCCGCCTGCACTCCACCCGCCATCCAACCCGTCGCCGCGGAGAGGAACGATCCGAGGACGCCGGGTCCGCCCCTGAACGGCGGGCGGTCCCCGGCGAGCTTCACCTCGGCGGCCGCGGTGTCGACCTCCGCGGCCCAGCGCAAGCTGGACGATCGCGGGTACAGCAGCAGGCTCGTGCTGGCGCGCTCGATGCCGGCCGGCGAGCGCAGGTCCGCGAAGCGCCGCCGCACCTCGCGGTCGATCTCTCGGGGGGATTTCCAGGCGGCCGTCTCCCAGAGGGCGAAGCGGGCGGCCTCGGACGCCTTGAGCTTCAAGACCAGCACGTCCGTGAGCGCGATCGACCAGAAGAGGATGAGCAGCAGGCAGGGGAACAGGATGGCCGCTTCGACCAGGGCCGAGCCGCTCTGTCCGGCCAGGGTCCGCATGGTCAGTGGAGCAAGAATCCGCGGACGACCGGATTGTCGACCAGCCCCGGCACCAGGTTGGCCGCGTTCGATTCGGCGATCGGCATCAGGCGCGCTCCCCAGAGCGGGTTGAAGAAGTTCGGCACCTCGCGCCAGTCGCCCGGGCGGTGGTAGTACGCCTGCGCCGCGGCGAAGGCGGTGAACCCCTCGGGCAAGAGAGGCAGCCCCGCCGCGCGGCCGTCTCCGCCGGCGGCGAAGGAGAAATCCGTCGCTCCGGCGCCCGCGCCGCCCATGTCCATCCCGAATCGGCGGCCGAAGTACTGGCGAGCTCCGGGCTCGCGGTCGTGGTCGGGGGCGCGTCGGACCAGTCCGACCAGCACGTCGGGTTGCGCGAAATTGCCCAGCTGCCCGAGCGCCCCGCCCGGACGCGAGCGGGCCTGCGGAGCGAACGAAACGTAAGGCGAGAGCCAGAACAGGCGCACGTTGGGGTTGGGCCGCGTCCGCGCCGCCGCTCGCGAGACGCCGGAGAGCACGCCGCGCAGGATGTAGCCGAGGATGCGGCCGAGCAGCCCGCCCCGTTTCTGCCCGACCTCGAAATCGGACCACTTGCCGGGCCGCAGGCTGGCGAACACCTGGTCCATGGTGGCCAGCTGGAAGACGCTGTATCGCTTGTCGATCGGACCGCACCGGACGCCGAGCTGCAGGCGCTGAGCGGAGTAGACCTGGGATTGCGAGGCGGCCCTTGCCCGCGATGCGCTGGCCGGCGGAGGCGGACCGCCCAGCTCGGTCCGCGAAACGATCTGGAAGCCGATGTGGCCGCGGAAGATGGGGCATCCGACCTGCCAGGCGGCGTGGCGCGCCAGAGGCGATCTGGACGGGTCGTTCCACCTGTCTCCGTAGGCCACCCAAGGGTGGCGCGCGGAGTTGGCGATCTCGATCATGTGCGCGCGCGCCAGTTGCACCGCTTCGTCCTTGTCGTTGAGCAGGACCTTCGCGGAGTCGGCGGCGTCCTCGAGGAGCAGAGGCTTGCCGCGCGTCCGGGCGAAGACCGCCTGATTCGCGGCGTGCACCAGGCCCGGCCAGATCTCCTGGTACGGCGCGGCCGCCGAGTCGCCCGAGTGCGCCTCGGGCGGAAGCCGCGAGAGCCTGCCTCCTCCCGGTGCTCCGACCGAGAGCCAGGCCCCTTCCTGGAGCGTGTAGAGCACGACGTTCGCCGCCGAGACGAGCGGCGTCATCACGGCCACCGCCGAGTCCAACAGGACCAGGAGCCCGCGAAAGGCCTCCTGGAGGGCGGCGAACACGGGCCCGGCGTAGGGCACGTTCCGCAGCACCGAAAGGATCGGGGCGATCGCCGCCCAGAGGAAATGGACCCAGGTGAGGTACGCCGCCGCGGCCATGATCGACGCGTAGTGCACGACCATGGCGCGGTTCGTGTAGGCGGTGAAATTCAGCACCCGCGCCTCGACCGCGGCCTGGCTGTACGCGGCCGCGTCGGCCGCCGTCTGCAGCTGCACCTTCGCGTAGACCGCGCGCCCCAGGTTCACCGTCGAGAGCACGCAGAGCATCAGCACCAGCCCGAAGATCGCCCCGAGCACCAGCACCTGCCCCTCCTCGTCGCGCCGCAGCCGGTGGAAGAGCAGGATCACGGCGCCGCCCACCGCAGGAAGGGGTTCGACTGCATCCGCATGGTGTGGAAGGCCTGCACGGGCACGAGATACCGGCCTTGCTTGCCGGCGAGCGCCAGCGAGGCGAAATCGAGCCCGCCCCGGGCGCCGTCCTCGACGCCCCGCCCGCCCCGGCTGGCGAGCCAGAGCGAATGGATCAGCTTGTTCGCCAGCGGCACGCGCAGCTCGACCAGGTAGCGCACCTGGATGGACAAGAGGCTGGCGTCGACCGCCTTCGGCCGGACGTCGTCGAAATCGATCTCCCGGCCGCCCAGGTGCTGCCCGAAGCGCTGGAAGTCTCCGCGCCGCGGGTTCAGCACGGTCACCTGGACCAGGGGCAGCCCGAGCGCCCGCAGCGCGGCCTCGCGCGCGCGGAAGGAGGCGAAGGTGCGGGCGAAGGCGCCCAGGCCGTCGGCCGGGCCCTGGCTGGACGCGAGGGAGAGCGCCGCCGCATCGTGCATCGGGCCGTCGGTGCCGTCGCGGCCGTCGTTTCCGTTCAGCACGGCGCCGGCGCGGGCCGCGCTGAACGCGGCGTACTCGACCAGGAGGCGCGCCCGCTGCAGCTGGGTGATCTGGATGGCGCACAGGATCAGCACCACCGTCAGCGGCAGCGCGAACGCCGCCTCGACCAACGCCTGACCGCCCTCCCCGCCCATCGCCCGGCCATTCCGCCACGCCGCGGCCGCGCCGCCCATCGGTCATCGGGAGGGCGCCGCCCGCGTGCGCCGCTTCGCTTGACCCGCGCGCCCCGCCCATGCACCCTCGCGCCCTGCTGGGGCGTCGTCTAAAGGCAGGACATGGGACTTTGAATCCCATTATGATGGTTCGAATCCATCCGCCCCAACCATCGCCTGCGAGGTGGACCATGGTTCGGCTGAGCGGGCCCCTGATCGCATTCGGGATGATCGTTTCCGCGCCGGCCCGCGCGGAGAAGATCACCATCATGGTGGGCGGGATCGAGAAGCAGATCTACTTGCCGGCGAAGCTTGCGGAGCAGCTTGGGTACTTCAAGGAGCAGGGGCTCGAGGTGGAGCTGCTCAGCGAGCCCGCCGGTGTGCAGGCGGAGAACGCGATGCTGGCGGGCGAGGTGCAGGGGGTGGTCGGCTTCTACGACCATTCGATCGACCTGCAGTCCAAGGGCAAGTTCGTGGAATCCATCGTCCAGTTCAGCCAGGCGCCGGGCGAGGTGGAGCTGGTCTCGGCGAAAATCGCGGACAAGGTGCGCTCGCCGGCGGACTTCAAGGGCAGGCACCTGGGTGTCACCGGGCTGGGGTCCTCCACCAGCTTCCTCACCCAGTACCTGGCGGTGAGGAACGGGGTGAAGGTCGGCGAGTTCGTCATGGTGCCGGTGGGAGCGGGCAGCACCTTCATCGCGGCCATCCAGCAGGGGAAGATCGACGCGGGCATGACGACCGAGCCGACCGTCTCGCGCCTGCTCAAGACGGGCGAGGCGAAGGTGCTGGTGGATCTCCGCTCGCCGGCGACGACCGCCGCGGCGCTGGGCGGGCCCTACCCCGCCGCGTGCCTGTACGCGCAAACCTCCTGGGTCGACAAGCACAAGCCCGAAGTACAGAAGCTCGCCAACGCGCTGGTCAAGACGCTGCGCTTCATCCACGACCACCCGGCCGCGGAGATCGCCGACAAGATGCCGAAGGACTACTACGCCGGCGACAAGGAGATGTACGTGCGCGCGCTGGCGGACGGCAAGGTCATGTTCACGGCGGACGGCGTGATGCCCGACAAGGGACCGGAGACGGTCCTCCAGGTCCTCGCCCTCTCCAACAAGGCGCTGCAGGGCAACAAGGTCGACCTCGCCAAGACCTACACCACCGAGTTCGCCAAGGCAGCCAAGTAGCCGTGGCCGAGGGCGCTCCCAGCATCGAGCTGCGGCGCGCGACCCGGAGCTTCACCACTCCGACGGGGGCCAGGCTGACGGCCATCCGCGACGTCGACTTGACCGTCCGTGCGGGCGAGTTCTGCGCGGTAGTGGGGCCGACCGGATGCGGAAAGTCGACCACGCTGTCGCTCATCTCCGGGCTCGCGCCTCCCAGCTCGGGCGAGGTGTTCGTCCTGGGGAAGCCGGTCATCGGTGTCGATCGGCGGGTGGGATTCGTCTTCCAGAACGACGCGCTCTTCCCCTGGCGGAGCGTGCTCGACAACGTGGCCGCAGGGCCGATCTTCCGCGGCATGCCGCAGAAGGAGGCGCTCAAACGCGCTGCGGACTGGGTGCGTCGAGTGGGCCTCTCACGGTTCGAGCGCCATCATCCGCACCAGCTCTCCGGCGGGATGCGCAAGCGCGTGGCGCTGGCGCAGACGATGATCAACGAGCCCTCCATCCTCCTCATGGACGAGCCGTTCAGCGCCCTCGACGTGCAGACCCGGGTGCTGATGCAGGACGAGCTGCTGCAGCTCTGGTCCACCGCCCGGGCCTCGGTGGTCTTCGTCACGCACGATCTCGAGGAGGCCATCGCGCTCGCGGACCGGGTGGTGGTCATGACCGCGGGCCCCGCCACGGTGAAGTCGACTTACGCGATCGATCTGCCGCGGCCGCGCGTCACCTCGGAGATCCGCTTCGAGCCCCGCTTCGTCGAGCTGTCGCGGCTCATCTGGAACGACCTGCGCGAGGAAGTGATGGTGAGCCATCGCCGGGCCGCCGGAGCGGCGGCATGACCGAGGCGCGCGTCGCCGAGGCGAAACCGGCCGCTCCGGCGGCCGTACGGCGGTCGTCGCACCGCCGCCGCCTGGTGGTGGCCCTGCAGGTCGCGGTCCTGGCGCTGGTGCTCGGAACGTGGGAGCTGTGCGCCCGCACCGGCATCGTCGATCCGTTCTTCTTCGGCAAGCCCTCCGGAATCGTCCAGCAGATCCGCGAGTGGATGGCGGAGGGGACCTCGCTGGGCCCGCTCTGGGTGCAGGTGCTGGTGACGCTGGAGGAGACCCTGCTCGGCTTCGGCATCGGCGCCCTGCTCGGTGTCGTCTTCGGGGTGGCGCTGGGGCGCAACCGGCTGCTCGCCGACGTGTTCGACATCTACGTCAAGATCGCGAACTCCATCCCGCGCGTCGTACTCGGGTCGATCTTCGTCGTCGCGCTCGGGTTGGGGATGCCGTCCAAGGTGGCGCTGGGCGTGGTGATGGTCTTCTTCGTGGTGTTCGGCAACGCCTTCCAGGGCGTCCGCGAGGCGGACCGCAACCTGATCGCCAACGCTCGCCTCCTGGGCGCCTCGCCGCGCCAGGTGACCTGGTCGGTGATCATGCCCTCAGCGCTGGGCTGGATCCTCGCCAGCCTGCACGTGAGCTTCGGCTTCGCCCTGGTCGGCGCCGTGGTCGGAGAGTTCCTCGGGGCGCGCCAGGGCATCGGCCTCTTGATCGCCACCGCTCAGGGCGCCTTCAACGCCAACGGCGTGTTCGCGGCCATGTTCATCCTGGCGGTGGTCGCGCTCGCCGCCGAGTCGCTGATCACGCTCGCCGAGAATCGGCTGCTCAAGTGGCGGCCGAACCAGGGCCCCGAGACCGGATTCTGATCGCCTGGGCGTCCAGGTAGTGTAGATCGGCGGCCTCATGGGTCTGTCGATCGGCATCGTCGGGCTGCCCAACGTGGGCAAGAGCACCCTGTTCAACGCGCTCAGCGGAGCGAGCGTGCTGGCGGCGAACTATCCTTTCGCCACCAAGGATCCCAACGTGGGCGTGGTTCCTGTGCCCGACGAGCGTCTGGACAAGCTGTCGGCGCTCTTCGAGCCGAAAAAGAGCACCCACGCGGCGCTGGAGTTCGTCGACATCGCGGGCCTGGTCCGGGGGGCCTCCAGGGGCGAGGGGCTGGGCAACCAGTTCCTTGCCAACATCCGCGAGGTCGACGCCGTCGCGCACGTCCTGCGCTGCTTCGACGATCCCGACGTGGTGCACGTGGACGGCGCGGTGGATCCGGAGCGCGACCGCGAGGTGGTCGAGACCGAGCTGGCCTTGAAGGACCTCGAGACGCTGGAAAAGAAGCGCGAGCGCCGGGCCAAGGACGCCAAGGCGCCGGGAAAGCCCGGCGAGGAGGCCAAGGCCGACCTGCAGCTCTACGAGAAGCTGAAGGCCGCGCTCGACTCAGGGAGGCCCGCCCGCAGCGTTCCGCTCTCCGACGAGGAGGAGCCGCGGGTGCGAGAGCTGTTTCTCCTCACCAAGAAGCCGGTCTTGTACGTTGCGAACGTGGACGAAGGGCAGCTGCAGCGGCTCGACACCGACCCGCAAGTGCGGAAGGTGGCGGCGCTGGCCGAACGCGAAGGAGCGCGCTGGGTCGCCATCTGCAGCAAGGCGGAAGCGGAGATCCAGCAGCTTCCGCCGGGCGAACGCGCGGAATTCCTCGCCCACCTCGGGCTGTCGGAGCCCGGGCTGAACAAGCTGGCCCGCGCCGGGTTCGAGCTGCTCGGGCTGCACAGCTACTTCACCGTCGGCGAGGACGAATGCCGCGCCTGGGTCATCCGGAAGGGCACCCGCGCACCCCAGGCGGCCGGGGCGATCCACACCGATTTCGAGCGAGGCTTCATCAAGGCGGAAGTGATCCGCTGGGACGAGCTGCTCCGCTACGGCAGCGAATCGGCGGCACGGGCGAAGGGCGCACTGCGCGTCGAAGGAAAGGAGTACGTCGTGCAGGACGGCGACGTCATCCATTTCTTGTTCAACGTCTGATCGGGCAGCGGCAGTCGTGACACCGCAAGCGGCCCCTTGCCATGTAGGAGGAGGTCGCCTTCCCACGCCGTGCAAGGGCCCCTCTCCGGCCGGCGAGCGATGAAGTTGACCATAGTTCCAGCGCGGTGCTAGCGATCGAACCCGGACATCCTCACGCACTCGAACCCGCCGGAAAAAACAATGACCTCGCCCGTTCGCAGCGCCCGCGCCGCCTGCGCGCTCCCGTTCCTACTGCTCTGCGCCTGTGGATCGGTGCCGGTGCGCGTGCCGGTCACGCGCCCGGCGGAGATCAACATGGTCGCCTACCAGACCGTCGCGGTGGGCGAGATGCGCGGCCGCGGCAACGTCGTCATGGGCAACGCGTTGGAGGAGGCGCTGCTCGGAACCGGCCGCTTCTCGGTCCTCGACCGGCAGCACATGAACTCCATCATGCGCGAGCTGTCGCTCTCGGCCAGCGACCTGGCCGATCCGAGCAATGCCGCGAAGCTCGGCAAGGTGATGAGCGCGGGCGCTCTCATCTACGGCGACGTGGACGAGCAGTACCGCGAGGTCCCCTCCGAGGACCGGATCAGGAACAAGGACAATACGGTGACGATCATCTTCAAGCTGCGCGGCGAGATGCGGACCCGCGCGACCTTCAAGATCGTCGACGTGGCCACCGGCCGGCTGATCATCGCCAAGACCTACGAGGAGCGGCGCGACGACACCAACACCGGGGTCAACCAGCGCCCCGATCCGATCGACGTCGAGGGACTGGCGCGCTCGGCCCGCCGGGGCGTGATCGACCGGTTCATGCGCGCCATCGTCCCGCACCAGGAATACGTGACGGCGAACTTCCAGAAGGACTCGGACATCCCGCAGCTCGAGGGAGGCATCGGCTGGGCGGAGCGCGGCGACTGGAAGAAGGCCCAGGCGACCTTCTCCCAGGCGATCGCCGACGGGCAGAAGAACCCGAAGATCAAGAGCGACCAGCTCGCCAAGGCGTACTGGAACCTGGGCCTCGCCTACGAGTACGCCGGCGACTACGACAACGCCACCGCCACCGTGCAGAAGGCGTACGAGCTGACCAACGACAAGGACCTGCTGCGCGAGCTGGACAACATCAGGCGCTTGCAGGACGAGGCGAAGCGCGTCTCCGAGCAGACCGCGGCGCCCGGGGCGATTGGTGTCAATTAGCGCCCGACCCTTCCGCGGCGGCTCCGCGCCCACCGCCCTGGCGATCCTGTGCGCTTGCGCCGCCGAGGCGCCCGCGGTGGTGAAGACGGCCTCCTCGCCCAGGCCGCCGGCCTGGATGGTGAAAGTGCCGCAGGAAGGCGACACCCTGTACTTCTCCGGGGCCCGCGAAGGCGCCGGCTCCCTCGAGGAAGGCACCGACGCGGCGATGCAGGTCGCCCGCGCCCACGCGGCCGAGTACATCGGCGTGGACGTCTCCTCCGAGCACAAGGATGTGATGTCCACCGACCTCGGGTCGGACCGCGTGCAGGACACTGTGAAGGGGCGCGCCACCGCGCTCGTCCGCGGGGCCCGCATGGCCGACGTGTACTACGAGAAGTTCTCGCGCAAGGCGGGCGCCACCGTCATCGACACCTTCGACGTCTGGGTGCTCATCAAGCTCTCGCGCGCGGACCTCGAAGCGGAGCGGGTGCGCCAAGAGGACGAGCAGAAGCAGACCGCCCTGGCGGCCCTTTCCCGGATGCGCGAGGCGCAGGCGCAGGAGCGGCAGGGCAACGTGCTCGCCGCGCTGGTTCGCTACCGCGACGTGGCGGCCCAGACGCGGTCCCTGCCCCAGCAGATCGAGCTCGGAGATCCCCAGCTGCGCACTTCGGGACAGCTCCGCCAGGCGGCGGAGGACGCGGTCGCCAAGGCGCAGGCCAAGGCCCGCCGGGCGGTGCTGGTCGCGCCGGAGTGGGTCATGGGCGCGGTCGCACAGGCGCTGTCTTCCAAGGGTTTCACGGCCATCACCGAACCCAGCGGCTCCGAGCAGCAGGCGCTCGACACGGCGCGTGCCCAGGGGATGCCGTGGGTGATCGTGGTGAAAGGGAACTCCGTGCCGGGCGGACGCGTGCTCAGCCAGGTGGCCGCCACCGCCTCGCTGGACGTCCGGGCTCTGGAGAGCCAGAGCGGCGCCGTGGTCGCCTCGTCGGTGAAGCAGACCAAAGGGTTCGGGCGCACCCCGCAAGCGGCGCAGCAGGCGGCGGCCAACGAGGCCGGCATCGCCGCCGGCACGGATCTCGCGGCAGCGCTGGTGGCGAAGGAGAACGCAGGTCTCTGAATCTCATCGCGGGCCTTGGGCGCGCCGCGACTACACGGAGGATGGACGTGAAGAAGGTCATCGGGATGGCAGCGGTCGCCGCGGCGCTGTTCGCTTGCGGCGGAGAGAAGAAGCCGGAGATGTCGAACCAGATCCTGCACGCCAACGGCCCCGACTGGGTCAACCGCGGGTCGGGCGCGTTCGGCGGCGAGAAGGGCAAGAACTTCTACGGGGTGGGGATCGCGAGCGGCATCCGCAACGCGGCGCTGCGCAGGTCCACCGCCGACTCGCGCGCGCGCAGCGAGATCGCCAAGACGCTCGACACCTACGTGGCCGTGCTGAACAAGGACTACCAGGCCTCGACCACCGCCGGTGACATGAGCGCCTCGAACGAGGAGCAGCACGTCCAGCAGGCGCTGAAGACGTACTCGCAGATGGAGCTGTCCGGCGTCCTGATCGTCGACCACTGGGTGGACACCGACGGGACCGAGTATTCGCTGGCGCAGCTGGACATGGAGACCTTCAAGAACAACCTGGACAAGATGAAGGAGCTGAACGCGAAGGTCCGCGACACGGTGCGCGCCAACGCGGACAAGGCGTTCGACGAGCTGTCGGCCGAGGAGGCCAAGCGCCAGTAGATCGGCTCAGAGCTTCTCGTCGATCTGTGCGGTCTTGCGGAGGGTGGCGAGGTAGTTCTCCCGCTCCTTGAAGACGGAGTCGTTGGCCAGACGGCTGCGGATCTCCTCCTTGATCTCCGCCAGCGGCTTGGGCGGGATGACGCGCCGGTCCTCGACCAGGACGATGTGGTACCCGGAGTTGGTGCGGATCACCTGGCTCACCTCGCCGGGATTGAGGGAGAACGCCGCCTGCTCGATGGCCGGGAGCATCAGACCGTGCCGGAAGTAGCCGAGGTCGCCGCCCTGCTTGGCCGTGGGTCCTTCGGACATCTCGCGCGCCACCAGCGCGAAAGTCTCGCCCGCCTTCACCCTGCGCAGCGCCTGCTCTGCCTTCGCCAGCGCCGCGGCCTGCTGCGCCGGAGTCGCGTTCTGCGGCACGGGCACGAAGATGTGGCGCGCGCGCACCTCGTGCTGCGCGTTGTGCTCCTCGGTCGCGTAGGCGGCCTGCACTTCCTCGTCGGTTACCTTGCGCGGCTTGACCTTGAAACGCAGCACTTCCGCCATCATCGTCTGCCGCCGGACGGCATCTCGCGCGGCTTCCCAGGGGACTCCCTGCTGCTCGAGCGCCTGGCGGAAGTCGGCCAGCTCCATCCCCTGCTGCCGGGCGAGCTGGTCGAGGGCGCGCTGCAACTCCTCCTCGGTGATCGAGAGGCCCAGGGTGGTCGCCTCCGACTCGATGAGCTTCTCGTCGACCAGCTCGGTCAGGCCGCGGTGGAGCAGGCTCGAACGCTCCTTGTCGCGCTGCAGCCCCGCAGGCTGTTGCATCAGCCGGGCCAGCTCCGGTCCTACGCGCTCCTCGACGTCGGAGAGCAGGATGGGCTGTCCATTCACGATCGCCGCGATGCGCTCCTTGACCTCCGCGCGGGCGGCGGCGGCGCAGAGGAGCACGGAGAGGACCACTCGCTTCATCGAAGCCGACTCTATCTCAGGAGCGAGAAGGCTGCCTCGTCGATTTCCACCTTGGCGCTCTTGCGCACCTGCTCCAGGAGTTGCCGCTCCGCCTGGGCCTGCTTCTCGGCGAAGGCGCGCCGCGCGACCTCTTCCTTGACTTCTTCCAGCTTGCGCTGCCGGGGCCCGCGGCGCCCCAAGAGCTTGAAGAGGTGGTACCCGTAGCTCGTCTGCACCACGCCCGAGACCTGGCCGGGCTTGAGCGCGAAGCACGCGTCGTCGAACGGCTTGGGCATGGTGCCCCGCGCGAACCAGCCCAGGTCGCCTCCGCGCTGCGCGTCGGGCGAACGGCCGTGGGATCGGGCCAGCTGCTCGAAGGGCGCGCCGGCCCGGATCTGGTCGAGCAGGCTCTTCGCCTCCTCCGCCGTGGCCACCAGGATCTGCTGCGCGTGCACCTCTTCCTTCACGTCCAGCTCCGATCGGTGCTGGTCGAACCAGGCGCGCACCTCGGCCGGAGATGGCCTCTCTCCACGGGTCTGCTCCGCCACCCACTTCTCCGCCAGGAGGCGCTCGCGCATGTCGTCGGCGAACTGCTCGGCCGTCTGGCCGTCCTGGGCGAGGCGGTCCGCGAAGGTTTCGCCCGAGGCGCGCGCCGTCTCGGCCAGCGCGTCCATGGCGGACTGCACCTCCGCGTCGGTGACCACGACCCCGGCGAGCTTCGCCCGCTGCACCAGCAGGACGCGGTCGATCAGGGGGTCGAGCAGCGCCCGGGCCAGGCGGGGCAGGTCCTTGGACTCGATCTTCGACGGGGTGGGGAAGCCGTCGACCACTTGAGACCCGGCACCGCGTCTCGCCCGGTCCAGCTCGCGTTGCAGGGCGGAGACCGGGATCGGGACCCCGTCCACCACCGCGACGGCTGGCGCTGGCGCAGCAGGGGGCGCTTTCTTGCGTGCGCACGCGCAGAGCAGCAGCGCGGCCGCCGCCCAGCAAAAGGCCACCCCCACCCGCATCAGTTCCCGCCGATCTTCGCGGAAGCGGGAGGCGGCGTCTGCGGAGAAGCGACCGGCACGGGCGCCGCCACTTCGGTCTCCACCTTGGCGAGCTCCGCCTCGTCGATCGTGACTTTGCCGCCGTCCCTCAGCTTCTTGACGAAGTCGTCGTACTGCCGGCTGCGCCGCTCGCGCGCCATCCGGCCGCGCACCGTCTCCTTCGACTCCTCGAAGGTCCGGTTGAGGGCGACCGTCTTGACCTGCAGCTTGACCAGCTCGATCCCGGCCGGCGTCTCCAGCGGACCGGCGACCTCGCCCGGGTTCTTCAGGCCGAAGGCGGCGTCCGCGAGCGCGGCGCCGTGCGACTTGGCCAGCTCCTCCTTGCTGAGGAAGCGCAGGTCCCCGCCCATCGGAGCGGAGAGGAGATCCTTGCTCTCCTTGATCGCGGTCGCCTGGAAGGCGTTCACCTCGCCCTTCTTCTCGCGCGCCTGGATGTCCTTGAGCAGCGCCGCGGCCCTGGCCTTCGCCTGCGCCTTCTCCTTGGGCTCCTTGGCGGGGAGGAAGATGTGGTACACGCGCGCGCGCTCGGGCTTCACATAGTCGTCGACGTGGGCGTCGTAGAAGGCCTTCAGCTCGGTCTCCGGGATGTCCGAGCCGCTCATCTTCTCGTCGAGCTGCCGCTTGATCAGCTCCTGGATCATCGCCCGCTTGGTCGCGTCGCGCACCGCGGGCGACTTGTCGAGGCCTTCGCGCTGCGCCTCCTGCGCCAACAGCTCGTTGCGGATGAGCGCCTCGAGCAGCTCCTTCTTGCGCTCGACCGTGCTGTACCGGGCCCTGAGGAACGGGCTCTGCTCGTCGATGCGCCGCTTGAACTCCTCGGCGGTGATCACGTCGTCGCCGACGTGGGCCACGACCGGCCCGGAAGCGCCCTTCTTGCACGCGATAGGCGCAAGCGCGCAGACGGCAAAGAGGAATGCGTGCCTGGTGTTCATGCGGACGATCCTTTGCTCGAGAGAGGGGCGAGATACCACCTCTCAACAGTCGACGGGAAGGGGCTAATCCTCAGGCCGTGCAGCGGCGCAGCTCTTGGACCAAGGTCCGGGCGGCTTCCAGGACCTGGGCGGGCTGAGGCGGGGGGTGCGGCGCGCCGGGCAGCGGCGCGGGCGGTTGCTCGATCGCCTGCACGAGCTCCATGCCCGGGGTGAGGCGGTACCGGCCCCGCCCCTTGGCCACCAGCTCCGCGAGCCTCGCCGGATCGAGCGCAGCGTCGGGCCCGAGCTGGACGATCAGCCGCCCCGGACCCCACTTCAGGCCCCGCATGCGTAGCGCGCGCAGCTGGTTGCGCAGGTCCATGACCTCCACCAGCGAATCCACCTCCGGGGGCGGCTCCCCGCAGGTATCGCGGATCTCGCCCTTGACCTCGTACAGCTCGTCCTCGCTCACTGCCGAGGCGAACCGCTTGTAGAAGAAGAGCCGCTGCTGGACGTCGGGGACATACTCCTCGGGGATCAGCGCGGGCACGGGCAGCTCGACGTCGGGCTCGAACTCCTGCCGCGGCTCCTCGCCCTTGAGCTGCGCGACCGCCTCCTCCATCAGCTGCGTGTAGAGGTCGAACCCCACCGCGGCGATCTGGCCGCTCTGGTCGGGCCCCAGGAGGTTCCCGGCGCCGCGGATCTCCAGGTCGTGCGAGGCGATCTGGAAGCCGGCGCCCAGCTCGGTGAACTGCTGCAGCACCTGCAGCCGCTTCTGGGCGTCGCGGGTCATGGGGCGGCGGGCAGGGACCAGAAGATACGCGTACGCGCGCTCGCGGCTGCGGCCGACGCGGCCGCGGATCTGGTAGAGTTGCGAGAGCCCGAAGTGGTCCGCCCGGTCCACCAGGATGGTGTTGGTGCTGGGGATGTCCAGCCCGGACTCGATGATCGCCGTGCAGAGCAGCACGTCGTACTTGCGATCGATGAAGTCCGTCATCACCTGTTCCAGCTTGCCCTCGGCCATCTGGCCGTGGGCGACGCCGATCCTCGCTTGCGGCACCAGCTTCGCCAGGTAGTCGTAGACGCCGCGGATCGACTCGATCCGGTTGTGCAGGAAGAAGACCTGTCCGCCGCGTGACAGCTCGCGCTCGATGGCCTCCTTGATGGTGGCCCCGTCGAACTTGCTCACGAAGGTGCGGATGGCGCGGCGGTCCACCGGGGGCGTTCCGATGATGGAGAGGTCGCGCACCCCCATCATCGCCATGTGGAGCGTGCGCGGGATCGGGGTGGCGGTGAGCGTCAGCACGTCGACCAGCTTGCGCAGCTTCTTCAGCTGCTCCTTGTGCTTCACCCCGAATCTCTGCTCCTCGTCGATCACCACCAGCCCCAGGTCCTTGAACGACACGTCCTGCGAGAGCAGCCGATGGGTGCCGATCAGGACGTCGACCTTGCCCTCGCGGGCCCGCGAAAGGATCTCCTTCGCCTCCTTCGCGCTCTGGAAGCGGCTGATCATCTCCACCGTGACCGGATAGTCGGCGAAGCGCTTGCCGAAGGTCCGGTGGTGCTGGGCCGCCAGCACGGTGGTGGGGACCAGCACGGCGACCTGCTTCTTGTCCTCGACCGCCTTGAAGGCGGCGCGCAGGGCCACCTCCGTCTTGCCGTACCCCACGTCCCCGCAGACCAGCCGGTCCATCGGCCGGGGCTTCTCCATGTCCAGGAGCACGTCCTCGATGGCTTTCGCCTGGTCGGGCGTCTCGTCGAACTCGAAGTCCGCCTCGAACGTCCGGTACATGCTGTCCGGTGGCGTGAAGGCGTAGCCCTGGTGGGCCACTCGCGCCGCGTAGATGTCCAGGAGCTCGGCGGCCATCTTGAGCAGCTCTTCCTTGACCCGGGCCTTGCGCTTCAGGAACGTCTGGCTCTTCAGCGAATCGAGCCTGGTCTTCGCCGCGTCCCCGCCGACGTACTTCTGGATCTGGCGCAGCCGGTTGACCGGCAGGTAGAGCCGGTCCTTGCCCGCGAACTGGAGCAGGATGAAGTCGGCGGCGAAGCCGCGCACCTCGAGCCGCGTGAGGCCGCCGTAGCGGGCGATGCCGTGCTCGACGTGCACCACCAGGTCGCCTTCCTTCAGGTCGCGGAAGTCGGCGGCCTCTTCGCCGAAGGTGCGCGGCCGCCGGGGTGCCCTGCGGGGTTGCGCGCGCGGACCGAAGATGTCCTCGTCGGAGTAGAGAGCGAACCGGTCGTGCTCGTCGACGAATCCGGCGGAGATCTCGCCGGTGACGAGGTGCGCGTGCACCGACGGATCGAACAGCGAGGCGGGCTCGGGCGGCAGCTCCGGCACGATCCGCGCCATCAGCTGGCGGTCGAGCAGCAGCCGGCGGGCGCGTTCGGCCTGGGCGGACGAATGGCAAGCCACTACCGCGGCGATGCCGCGATCGCGGAAATCCGACAGCCGCCGCACCAGCGGCGAAAGCGCTCCGTCCTCGCCGTGGTGCCCGGCGATCTCCGCGCGCAAATCCGCGGTCGGCTCGAGGCCGAAGTCGATCTCCGGGACGCCCGCCGCCGCGTCCGCGGCGAACCCCAGGCCACCCAGCTCCAGCACCGCCGCGCCCTCGAGCACGGGCCGCACGTCGCCCTCGTGGAGGTAGTGCTGGTCGGGAGGCAGCGCCAGCTCGCCCTTGGCGCGGGCGGCGGCGAACGAGTTGGACAGCTCCGTCCACAGCTCGCCCCACTGGCGTTCCAGCTCGAGCGGATCGTCCAGCACCCACAGCGCGGATCCGGGCAGGTAGTCGGTGACCGGCTTCAGCCCGCCCGGATAGAAGCCGGGCAGGATCGCCGAGAGGCCGGCGGCGAACAGCGCGTCGTCCTGCGAGTGGCTCTGCAGCTCGTCGATCAGCTCCCGCAGGCGCCGGGTGGGCGTCTCCACTGCGTCGGCGGCGGCGCGGACGGTGGCGATGGCGGCTTTGCGGCCAGCCTCGTCCAGAACGATCTCGCGGGCCGGGCACAAGGAGACCTCGGCCAGCTCGCGCACCGAGCGCTGTGTCTGCGGGTCGAAGGCGCGCAAGCTCTCGACCGTGTCACCGAAGAACTCGATGCGGACGGGATTGGCGTCGAGCGGGGACCAGACGTCGAAGACCCCGCCCCGGACCGCGAAGGTGCCCGGATCCTCGACGAGAGGGACCTTCGCATACCCCGCCGCGGTCAGCTTCCTGGCCAGCTCGTCCCGGTCCTGGGTAGCTTCCACGCCGAGCTGGAGCGAGCGCGAGTCCAGCGCTTCCCGTGGGAGCACCCGGCGGGCGAGCCCGCGGACGGAGAGAACCACCACCCGCGCGTTGCCCAGGTGCAAGTGGAACAGCCCCGCCAGGCGCCCCATCGCGGCTTGCGGGTCCGGGGTGAGCCCCTCGTACGGCAGCACCTCGTCGCCGGGAAGGCGCACGATGGCGCCTTCGCCGGAGGGCGGCCAGAAGAAGCGCAGGTCGCGCTCGAGCGCTTCGGCGGCCTCCTCGTCGGGCTCCACGCAGACGAGGGGGCGCTTCAGGGCGCGCGCCAGGTGGGCCAGCGCGTAGCCGCGCGAGGCGCCTTGCAGGCCGGTGGCCCGGGCGCGCCGGCCGGTCCGGAAGGAAGCGATGAGCTCTGCCAGGGCGGTCGGGCTGCCTGGGCGAGGCGCGACCGCCGCCTTCAAGGACTCCATCGGAGAAGGCGTGGAGTAGGGCCCGGTGCCCGTCAAGTCAAGCCGAGCCGGCTCGAGCCAGCCGGGACCGTCACTCGCCGGCCAGAGCAAGCCACGCGGCTGCCGCGCAATCCTTCTGATCCTTCCCCCAGGGAGCGCCGAGGCCGCGTCCCAGGTCGGCGAGGGTGCGCGGCAGGTCCGCTTCCGCGATCTCGAGTGCCCGGGCAACGAGCGCAGGGAGCTTTCGCGACGGCACCGCGGTGACCTTCAGCCCTGCCTCCTGGCTGGCGGCAGCGAGGGCGCCGCGGAAGAGCTCGCCCTCGGCCGCGTGGACCAGGGCGTGCGAGCGCAAGATCGCCGCCAGATCCGACGGGACCCGCGAGTTCGCTCCGACGATGCCCGCGGCGACCATGCGCAGCTGCACCGATTCGAGCAATGCGCGCAATCCCTCGCGCGCCTTGCGGCGGGAGAGGTCCTCCGCCCCCTGGATCAGCTTCCCGGCCGCCGGCAGATCCATCTCGGCGGCTCGGTGGAACACGTGCGGGTCCGGCTGATCCCACAGCTCGACACGCGATCGGAAGACCACCCGCGGGCTTTTCGCCGTGCCCGAAAGCACCACCGCGGCTGCCCATCCGGTGTGGGTGGAGAATCCGACGGCCGCGCGCTCGGCCGGGGTCATGCGAGGTGGTCCCAGCCGAGCCGTGGCGGCAGCTTGCGCTCCCGGCCCCGTTCGAGCAGGCGAATGCCCCGGCCGCGGACGAAACGGCCCACCTGGGCGGCCTGGGTCCCCGTCCGGCGCAGCCGTGACAGGAGGCGGCCTGCGTTCGCGGGGCGTACGGCGAACACCAGCGCGTAATCCTCGCCTCCGGAGAGCGCCAGCTCGACGCTGGCCGCCCGGACCGCCGGGTCCACGGGCAGCGCCTCGACCTCGACTTCCGCTCCGCAGCGGCTGGCAGCGCAGACGT
This sequence comes from Myxococcales bacterium, assembly GCA_035261845.1. Lineage (GTDB taxonomy): Bacteria > Myxococcota > Myxococcia > Myxococcales > 40CM-4-68-19 > VBKO01. The sequence continues at coordinate 51,283 of DATFTN010000159.1, forward strand.
GGCCCAGGTCCCGCAGGAACCCGTCGCTCACGTCGACGGCGGCGGTGGCCAGGCCGCCCGCGGCCAGGCCGGCCGCGACCAGCGGCTCCGGCCGGAGCTGGGCGCGAATAGTTCTTGCCGCGCGTCGCGAGGGCGGCTTCCTCGCCCCTCCGCGCAGGAGGCGCAGGCCCAGCGCCGCGCGTCCCAGCTCCCCGGCGACCACGATCGCGTCCCCGGGCCGCGCCCCGCCGCGCCCGCGCGGGCTGTCCGCCTCTCCCAGCGCGCTGACCGACACCGACCATGTCGCCGCCCGGGTGACGTTGCCTCCCACCAGGGTGCAGCGGTGCCGCCGGGCCAGGCCGGCCATCCCGCGCGCCAGTCCTCGAGCGATGCGCGGCGCATCCCCCTCCGGGCGCACGCCCAGGGCGCAGAGGAACCAGCGCGGCCGCGCCGCCGCGGCGGCGAGATCGCTCAAGGCCGCCGCCAGCGCCTTGTGCCCCGCGTCCGCCGGGGCGAACCAGCGCCAGTCGAAGTGCACTCCTTCGACCAGCTCGTCCACCTTGAGGACCAGCTTCTTCCCGGCGGACGGGCGCACCACCGCGCAGTCGTCGCCGGGGCCGGAGAGGACGCCGGCACCGTCCGGGCGCGCATCGCGCCGCACTCCGAAAGGAGCAAGGAACGCGTCGATGAGACCCAGCTCATTCACAAGAGGACCAAATGCTTACCGCGGAGGCGCGGAGAGCGCGGAGGATTTCGTTTTTTGACCCAAGAACTCCGCGACCTCCGCGCCTCCGCGGTGATCTCTTCGTCTCTAGGCGCCGCGGAGCGACGACTCGAGCGGAGCGCCGGGCGGCTCGATCGGCACCACCAGGGTGAAGACGCTGCCCTTGCCCGGCTCGCTGCGCACCGAGATGCCGCCGCCGTGCGCCTCGACGTAGCTCTTCACGATGGAGAGGCCGAGCCCCGCGCCGCCGTACTCGCGCGATGCGGACGAGTCGGCCTGGAAGAAGGTGTCGAACACCTTGGACTGGAGCTCCTTCGGGATCCCGATCCCGTTGTCCTCCACCTGGATCTGGAAGTAGCCGGCCCCGCCGAACGGCCCCGCATTCTGCGGCGCTTGCTGCGCCGGGCCGGCGCGGACCGCGATGTGCCCGCCGGCGGGGGTGAACTTCACCGAGTTGGAGAGGAGGTTGATCACGCACTGCCGGATCTTGTCCGGGTCGACCTGCACCTTCTGGATGCTGGGGGAGACCTCGGTGGAGACGGTCAGCTTCTTCTTGAAGCTCTGCGGCATCACCGACTCGACCGCCGCCTGCAGGATGTCGTTCACGTCCACCACGTTGCGCTGCAGCTGCACCCCGCGGGCCTCGATCCGGGAGAGGTCCAGGATGGAGGAGATCAGCCGCAAGAGCGACTCGCCCTTGTCCAGGATGGTCTTGAGGTAGTCCTTCTGCTCGTCGTTCAGCTCGCCGGCCAGCCCCGCCAGGAGCATCTCGCTGTAGCCGATCACGCTGGTCAAGGGCGTGCGCAGCTCGTGCGAGACGGTGGCGAGGAAGTTCGACTTGAGGCGGGAGAGCTCCTGGAGCCGGTCCAGCGCCTCGGAGAGCTTCTTGTTCTTCTCCTGCACCTCCCGGTAGCTCTCGGTCACGCTCTCGATGTGCAGCTGCGAGGTGATCAGGGCCTTGTGGGAGGTGAAGATCAGCACGTCGACCAGCCGGGCGAAATGGTCCAGCACCTTGCGCACCGTGCTCTCCGGAGCGCGGCGGATGCGGCCGATCAGATCGCGCGCCTTGGCCAGGTCGAACTCGCCCTCCAGCGCCTTCAGGTCCCCTCCCAGGTCGCCCACGTCCTCGGGAAGGAACGGTCCGAAGATGATGCGGCCCAGCATGTCCCCTTCGTAGAGGATCGGCAGCATCAGGTAGCGCAGCCCGGTGAAGCAGTTGCGCACGGCGATCTGCGGCTCCTCCAGCGGCCGCACCTTGATGTGCGTCACCGTCTCGGTGCACAGCCTGCGGCCGTTGGCGCCGGTGAACATGTAGGCGCAGAAATCGCCGCTGGCGATCTTGATGTCCACCAGCTTGGTGCCGTTCGAGTCGAAGACCTTGAGGCCGATCTTGTAGAGATCGACGAACGTCTTGCACACCTGCGTGAACGTGGGCAGATCGAGCAGCTCGCCAAGGACGAGCTTCTTCTGGAGGATGCTTTCCGCCACCGTGGTCTACGCTCCGCCGGCCTTCGACGAAGGGCCCCGCGAACCGGGGTCCCCTCCTTCTCCGGAACCGTTGCCGCCGCGGCTCTTCTTCCGGCCGCCGCCCCCCTTCCCTCCGCCGCGCGGCGGCAAGACGTCCTCGATGCGCGGCGGATCGACCAGGCAGCGCCGCACCTCCTCGATGAACGCCCGCCGGTCGAGCCCGATCTTGTCCTTGAGCAGGTACGTCTTGTCGATCGCCTCGAAGGTCAGGTCGACCAGGGCGAGGAACGTCTCCACCACTCCTTCGCCGCGCACCGCCACCGCCTCGAAGACGGGCTGCTTGTCCTCCTCGCGCATCTTCGCCACCGATTCGGCGGTGGTGGCGTCGCCCAGGTCCTTCTTGTTCCACTGGACCACGCAGGGCAAGGAATCGATGGAGAGCCCGTTCGACTTTAGATTTTCCACCATGTTCATCCAGTACTTGTAGTTCTCCTGCCGCTTGGCGGGCTGGCTGTCGGCCACGAAGGCGATCGCGTCCGCGCCCTGGAGGACGATGCGGCGGGTGGAGTTGTGCATCACCTGGCCCGGCACCGTGAACAGCTTGAGCTTCACCTTCAGGTTGCCGCTCTTGAACACGAGCGGCAGCGTGTCGAAGAACAAGGTCCGGTCGTCGGCCGTATCCAACGTCATGAGGTGGCCGCGCAGCGCCGGCTGGATCCGCTGGTAGAGCGCGCGCAGGTTGGTCGTCTTCCCCGAAAGACCGGGGCCGTAATAGACGATCTTGAGCGTGAGCTCGCGCTGGGCCGTGTTGAACTGCACTTATCTCCTCACCTCATGCCTTCGCGACCGGCGGCTGCCGGCCTGGTTGCGGCGCGCCACCCGACAGGGCGTGGCCGAACAGCTCGTCCAGGGTGCTCACCGTGACCACCTGCATGCGGCGGCGCAGCGGCCGCGGCAGCTCCAGCAGGTCCCGACGGTTCGCCTCCGGGATGCAGACGATTTTCACCCCCGCGCGTGCAGCCGCCAACAGTTTCTCTCGAAGACCGCCCACCGCCAAGACTCTGCCTCGCAGCGTCACCTCCCCGGTCATGGCGACCTCCGCCCTACATGGTCGCCTGCACAAGAGGGACAAGAGCGCGCACGCCATGGTGGCTCCGGCGCTCGGCCCGTCCTTTGGGACCGCTCCGGCCGGCACGTGCAGGTGCAGCTCGTGCGTTTCGAACCAGTCCGCGGGTATGCCGAAGTCGGACGCGCGGCTCCGGAGGTAGGACAACGCCGCCTGGGCGGACTCCTGCATCACGCTGCCCATCTGCCCGGTGAGGATCAGGCCGCCGGCCCGGGGCCCGCGGCCGGCCATGGCTGCCACTTCGACCTTGAGGATCTCCCCGCCGTACGGCGTCCAGGCGAGGCCGGTCGCGCAACCGATCGTCTCCGGCTCCTGCTCGGCGAGGGAAACGAAGCGGGGCGCTCCGAGCAGGGCGTGCAGCTCCCGCACTCCGATGCGCGTCCTCGCCGGCCCTCCTTCGGCGACGCGCAGGGCGGTCTTCCGGCAGACCGAGGCCAGCTCGCGGGTCAGCTCCCGCAGCCCGGCCTCGCGCGTGTAGCCGCGGATGACGGCGAGCAGCGTGGCGCGCGGGAGCTCGAGCTGCTCCGGGCGGAGGCCGTGCTCGGCGATCAGGCGCGGAAGCAAGTGGCGCTCGGCGATGAGCGCCTTCTCCTCCTCGGAGTAGCCGGGGATCTCGATCGGCTCCATCCGATCGCGCAGCGCAGGCGGGATCGAGTCCAGCGCGTTCGCGGTGGCGATGAAGAGGACGCTGCTCAGGTCGAACTCGAGGTCGAGGTAGTGGTCGCGGAAGGCGTGGTTCTGCTCTGGATCGAGGACCTCCAGGAGCGCCGCGGACGGGTCGCCGCGGAAGTCGGCGCCGAGCTTGTCGATCTCGTCCAGCACGAAGACCGGGTTCAGCGTTCCGGCGTGCCTCATCCCCTGCAGGATCCTGCCCGGGAGCGCACCCACGTAGCTGCGCCGGTGGCCGCGGATCTCCGCTTCGTCCCGCACTCCGCCGAGGGAGACGCGGACCAGCTGGCGGCCCATGGCGCGCGCGATGCTCCGCGCCAACGAGGTCTTCCCCACTCCGGGCGGGCCGACGAAAAGCAGGATGGGACCGCGGCCGTCCGGCTTGAGCTTGCGCACTCCGAGCGCCTCCAGGATGCGCTGCTTCGCTTTGAGAAGGCCTTGGTGGTCCTCCTCCAGGGCCTGCCGCGCGCGAGACAAGTCGAGCGAGTCCGGGCTGCGCCTGGTCCAGGGCAGCTCGCAGATCGATTCCAGGTGGGCGCGCAAGACGGCTGCCTCCGCCGACTCGAGCGACATAGCGGCCAGGCGGCGCAGCTCCTTGTCCGCCTCGTCCTGCGCCGCGCGGGGAAGCTGGGCCGCGTCGACCCGCCGCTTCAGCTCGGCGACCACCTCCGCCTTCTCGTCGCGCTCGCCCAGCTCGTGCTGGATCTGCCGCAGCTGCTCGCGCAGGTAGTACTCACGCTGCGTCTTGCTGATCTCCTCCTTCGCCTGGCTCTGGATGCGCGCCTGCATGGCCAGGAGCTGCGCTTCCTTCGACAGCCGCTCGTGGACGGCCTGCAGGCGCTGCAGGGGGTCCATCACTTCGAGCAATTCCTGGGCGTCCTGGATCTTGAGCGAGAGATTGGCGGCGACCAGGTCCGCCAGGCGCCCCGGGTCCTGCACGCCGCTGAAGAGGAGCAGCTGCTCCGGCGAGATCCCCTTCCCGGTGGCGATCAGCTTCTCCAGATGGCCCTTTACGCTGCGCACCAGCGCCTCGGCCTCCAGGCCCCGGTCGCCGACGGCCTCGAACGGCAGCTCGTGGATCTTCGCCACCCGCGCGCTGGTGCAGGGCTCGTCCGCCACCACCTCCTCCAGCGTGGCCTTGAGGAGGCCCTGGACCAGCACCTTCACCCGGCCGTCGGGCAGCTTCCGCTGGCGGACGATCTGGCAGATGGTGCCCATCCGGTACACGCCGTCGGGCGCCCGCGGAGCGTCCTCGTTCCCGTCGCGCTGCGCGACGGCGAACAGCAGCCGCTGCCCGCCTTTCAGGGCCTGCTCGACTGCGTTCAGCGAGACCTCGCGCGAAACGAAGAGCGGCACCACCATGGCGGGGAACACCACCACGTCGCGCACCGGAAGCAGCGGCAGCACGTCCGGGATGTCGAGCTCGCGCTCGACGGTGTCTTCGCCCCCCGCCATGGGGCCGACTCTACCGCTTCGGCAGGCCGTTCCAGAAGCCTCGCGCTTCGTCGGGCGATCGGACCACCCGGCAAGGCGGCAGGCTTTGCAAGAACCGCCGGCCGTATCCGCGGCCGGCGATGCGCGGATCGAGGAGGGCCACGATGCCGCGGTCCCGCGCGGAGCGGATCAGCCGGCCGAATCCCTGCTTCAAGGCGAGCGCGGCCTCGGGCAGCTGGAAGGCGTAGAACGGGTCCTCTCCGGCGGCGCGCAGCTGCTCGATCCGGGCCTGCACCAGGGGCTCTCCCGGGGAGGCGAAAGGCAGCTTGTCGATCACCACCAGGCTGAGCGCGTCTCCCTGGACGTCGACGCCTTCCCAGAAGCTCTGGCTGGCGAAGAGCACGCTGGGCTTGTCCTTGAACGCCTTCAAGAGCTGGGCCTTGGGCCGCTCGCCCTGCAGCAGGGCCGGCCAGGGCAGCTCGGGCGCGAGCAGCTCGTAGACCCGGCGCATGTTGCGCAGCGAGGTGAACAGGGCGAAGGCGCGGCCGCCGGTGATGGGCAAGAGCTGCCGCAGCTCGTCGGCCACCGCGTCCGCGAAGCGCTCGTCCTGCGGGTCTGGCATGCGCTCCGGCAGGTAGATGGCCGCGTTCGCCTGGTAATCGAACGGCGACAGCAGCACGGCCTCGTCGAGGGGGAACAGCGGACCGCCCGAGTCTCGAAGTCCGACCCGGCGGGCGAAGTAGTCGAGCGATCCGAAGGCCGCCAGGGTCGCCGAGGTGAACACGACCGGCCCCACCCGGTCGTAGAGGTGGTCCTGGAAGATCCCGGCGACGTCGATCGGCGAGGCGTTGAGGAACAGATGGCCCGAGCGCTGCTCGGCCCACTGCACCAGGCGATCGGGGGGGCGCGGCTCGTCGTACTCGACGTCGCCCCGCCCACTCACCGCCTGCGAGCCGGCGAAGAGGAGCAGGTCGGCGGAGAGCGCCAGGCAGCGGCGCTCGAGCAGCTGCACTTCGTCGCTTCCGCTGCCGGAGAGGGCGGCGCTCAAGGCCCGGAGCAGCTCGGTGAGCGCCTCCCGCTCGCGCTCGGCGGGCAGGAGCGACCCGGGCGGCAGCGACCACCGATCGGAGTCGCGGGAGAACTTGCCGCCGGCCGGGCGGCAGCGCGCCGCGGCCTCGAAGAAGGACGATCCTTCACGGAGCAGGCGCCCGGCCAGATCCCGGGCGTGCGGCGGCGTGGCCGGCACCCGGAGCACGTCGCGCGCCAGCTCCGTGAAACGGAAGCTGGACAGCTGCGCGCCGAAGTTCTCGATGGCCACCTCCGGCGTGGCGTGCGCCTCGTCGAAGATCACCGCGTCGTAGCGGGGAAGCACCGCCGCGCCCGCGTCGCCCGCGCTCGAGCTGCGCAGAGCGAGGTCGGCGAAGAACAGGTGGTGGTTGACGATGATCACGTCCGCTTCCGCCGCCTGCCGGCGCATCGAGAAGACGAAGCAGCGGTCGTAGTAGGGGCACTTCTGCCCGGTGCAGGTCTCGGCGGTCGAGTTGACCTCGCGCCAGGTGGCGAAGCTCTCCGGCAGGCCGGCGAGCTCGGCGCGGTCGCCGGTGCGCGTCTCTTCCGCCCAGGCGTGCAGCTGGCCGTACATCCCCGCCTCCTCGCGCGCGGCGAAGGTCGGCTGCCGGTCGAAGTGCTCCTTGCGCAAGAGGCACAGGTAGTTCTGCCGGCCCTTGAGGAAGGCGAACCGCGCCTTGACGCCCAGCGCCTGCACCAGCGGCACGTCCTTGTCGGCGAGCTGCTCCTGGAGCGTCTTGGTGGCGGTCGAGACCACCACCTTGAGACCGCTGCGCGCCGCGGGCAGGAGGTACGCGAGCGTCTTTCCGGTCCCGGTGCCGGCTTCGACCACCAGCGCCCGGCCTTGCGTGAGGGCGCGCTCGACCTGCTCGGCCATGGCGAGCTGCGAGGGGCGCGGCTCGAACAAGGGGAGCGCGCGCCGGAGCTCGCCCTGGAGGAGATCGGACAGCGACGGCACGCTTGCCGTTCTACCCCGCGAGCGGGGCCAGGGGCACGGGCGTGAAGGACAGCACGAAGATGATCAGGCTGATCACCAACACGGCGCGCCGGCCGGTCGAGAGGCCCGGCTCCGGCTCGGCGACCGGCGGATGGTGATTGAGGAAGATCCCGGTGATGAGGCCCCAGAGCGCCCAGCCGACGAACGGAAGGAAGACGCCCAGGGCGAGCAACAGGGCGGAGAGCGGTGCGCCGGCCAGGCGGTGCAGGCGCGGGGATGCGGCGTACAAGCAGTGCCCGCCGTCGAGCTGCCCCAGCGGGAGGAGATTCAGCGCGGTCAGCAAGAGGCCGAACCACCCTGCCACGGCGACGGGATGCAGCGCGATCGATTGGCCGGCCGGAATGTCCAGCACGAGCTTCTCGAGCAGCTCCATCCCCAGCGGACGCCCCAGCTCGAACCCCTCGCGGAGCCGCAGGAAATGGCCCTCGCGCAACCAGGTCGAGAGCGACTCCCAGAGCGTCCAGTGCCGGAAGGGGCCCTCCGCGGGGACGATGGGGGAGAGCCGCAGCCCGATCACCAGCACCGGGATGGTGACCAGGAACCCCGCGATCGGTCCCGCCGCGCCGATGTCCACCAGGGCGCGCCGGGTGCGCGGCGCGCTGCGCAGCCGGATGACCGCGCCGAGAGTGCCGATCAGCGAGAGCAGGGGGGCGGGGATGAAGAAGGGCCAGGTCGCGTCTACTCCGTGTCGGCGGGCCAGCACGAAGTGCCCCATCTCGTGCGCCAGAAGGATCGCGAGCAAGGCGGCGGAAAAGGCCAGCCCGTGGCGGATCGCCTCGGCCTGGGTGGGCGGGGGGAGCTGGGTATCCGTCCACAGCGTGCCGGTGACGAACGCCGACGCCGCGGTCAGGACGAACAGGAGCAGGTTGAGGAGCGGCGGGCGAAGACTGCCCAGCGTGCCGGGCAACGGCCGCGGGAGATCCAGCGGAGCTTCGCTCACACTCGGGCCCCGGTCAGCTTGTCCCATGCGTCCTGAAGGTAACCGAAGAAGCCGCCGCGGCCCAGGAGTCTTCGCGCGATGGCCGCGTGGCGCCTCGCCTCGCCGCGCCTGCCCAGCTGGCGCAGCACCCGGGCGAGGTTCTGGTGCAGGTGCGCCCCTCCCTCGCCCGAGCGGAGGGCGCGGCCCCAGGCCTGGACGGCCTCCTCCAGCCGCCCGGTCTCGGCCAGCGCCACGCCCAGGCCGGTGAGCGCGTCGGGGTCCTCGGGACGCTCGGCCAGCGCCTTCTCGAACCAGGGGATGGCCTCCGCGTTCTTCCCCAGGCGCACCAGCGCGGTGCCGAGCCGTTCGAACGCGGGCCACCAATCCGACCGGATGCGCAGGGCCTTCTGCAGCCGCTCGGCCGCCTCGGCGGGGCGGCCTGCGGCGAGGTCCATCTCGGCGAGGGCCGCGTGCGCCTTCACGGCGGTCGGGTCGAGTTGCAGGAGCTTCTCGCAGCCGGCCCGGGCCGCGGACGAGGGTCCCGCGCCACCGAGCGTGAAGTCGAGGGCCAGGGAGAGCAGCCGGTCCTGCGCGTCTGCGAACGCCGGGTCCCGCTGCGCCGCCTCCAGATAGGGATCGAAGCTCTTCGCCGGGTCGACGACGCGAACGCCCACCTCGTGGGCGGCGGAGAGGTCCCGTCCGCGCAGATAGGCCAGGTAGGCCTCTACGTCCGCGGTCGGCCACTCCGCCACGGGCAGCTCCAGGCCCAGCGCCTGGGCGATCGCCAGGGCCGCCTCTTCCAGCGCGCCGAACAACTCCGAGCGCGGGCGCAGCACCACGTGGTCGAGCGCCGTCCGCCGCTCCTTCTGATCGACCAGGATGAGCCGCAGCCGCACCCGGTCGGTCAGCTCGGCCGCGCCGTGAAGGAGGTACTCGGTGCCTTCCGGCAGTCCGATCGCGCACGCTTCCTCCAGCGTCCAGGCGTGGCTGGCGACCACCCAGCCCTGGTCCTGGGGCTTGCCGTCCAGGCCGTCGGCGGTGAGCGTGGCGGCTGTGGCGGACACTCCGGGGCCCAGCGAGAGCCGCTCGGCGAGCGTGCGCGCGAGAGAGCGGGCGTACACGCCCTGCGCCGGGTCGCGCATCTGCCCGCCGCCGTCCATCGGAACCGTGAACGGGAACACCATGACCTGCTTGGCGCCCATTTCCACGGGAGTCTAACCATTCACCGCTCGAACCCCTCTCCACGGCGAGGACAACTCGACCGCGGGTCTCCGTTGCTTTTCAGGGGAAGAGTCGGGCGCAGCGGCGGGCGCGGAACTCGACTCGCGCGCGAGCGGTGCTTCTTCGAATGCCGCGCGGTCGTTCGAGCAGCACGCGAGATGTAACGCAGCGCGTCCTGTCCCGGGACGGGACGCGGCGCGTCAACGTGGTGGCGACGTCAGCGGGAGCCTGTCCTGGTGTCGGGCGTGGGCGGGACGGGGGGCGGTCCATCCGGGTCGAACTCCTGGATGGTCCCGCGGTTGATCCACAGCCAGAACAGCGGCTTCTGCGCTTCCCGATCGCGGCCGAATACCGTGTCGCCGGTGGCCCCCTCGAACGGCCTCCCCATCCCGGCCATCGCGTTGCGCATGTCGTCGCGCGACTGCGGGCGGCGCTCCTCGACGATCTTCCTCAGCAGAGCCGCCCCGTCGTAGGCGTGTGCCTCGAGGAAGCCGGGGGACCTGTGGTAGGCGGCCTCGTAATCCTCCACGAACTTGCGGGTGGCGCGCCGCTGGCTCTGGGCGAAGAAGCTGTCGGCGAAGATCGAGCACTGCACGTACTTGGCGGCCCCGATCCGCTCGTCGACCAGGTCGGGGTTGTTCCACAGGTTGGTCCCGAGCAGCTGCACGGTGCGCAGGTTCGCGCTGCGGGTGGTCTTGCGCACCACTTCCAGCTCGCGCTGATCGCAGCCGGAGGTGATCACGTCCTCGGCGGCGATGGCCGGCGCGATCAGGCGGACGGTGCGCGCGCTGTCGGGGATGAAGAGGGCGTCGAAGTCGACCACCGGCGCGCTCTGGTTGCGCAAGGCGTTGAGCGCCCTGCGCTGCTGGTACGGATTGGAGATCGTCTGCTTGATCTTTTCCACCTCGTCGCTGAACTCCTTGCGCCCCTCCAGGTCCTCCTGCGTCCTTCCCACCAGGCGCTGCACGAACGGCTTGAAGGTGGTGGTGCGCTGCGGGTAGTGGTCGTACGCGGTCACGCCGGCCCCCCCGGCGTCCAGCGCGTCCCAGAAGAAGCGGGTGACCTCGTCGCCGTAGGTGGAGTCGGGCTGCAAGATGCCGAAGCTGCGCGCGCCCAGCTTCTTCTGCGCGTATTGCGCGATGGCCCGCGCCTGCGCGCTGTTGGTCGGCATGTCGCGGAAGACGTACTCGCCGACCTGCGTGAGCCCCTCGGCGCGGGAGAGGGAAAGGATGGGCACGCCGAGCTGCTGCGCGCGCACGGCCGCGGCTTGCCCCTCGGCCAGGGCGATGGGTCCCAGGATGGCGATGGCGCCCTCGCGCACCAGATCCTCCACCGCCTGGGCGGCGGTGTCGGGCTCGCCCTTGGAGTCCTTGATGGAGACCTGCACCCCGGTGCGGTTCTGCAGATCGACCGCCAGCGCGATCGCGTTCAGCATCAGGTCTACCAGCGCTTTGTACTCGCCGCTGAGCGGCAGCACGATGCCGATCAGGCTGGGCTTCAGGATTCCCGAGGAAGAGATGGACAGCTGGATGGTCTGCGCGCCCTGCGCGATCGGCCCCGTGTTCACCTCGGAGAGGATCTGCCGGGTCAGCTCGTCGGCGTGCGCGCGGTCGCCGGCGTGGAGTTGGAGCCGGGCGAGCTTGAGCGCCGCCGGCGGCCAGGCGGCGCTGCGGCGGTCGAGGTCGGCCACCAGCTGCGCGACCACCTGCCCTGGAGCGGCGTTCAGCGCCTTGTCGTAGTCCGCGAGGCGCGCGGCGCGTTCCTCGGGGGTCTGGGCGGCCTCCACGGCGCGGGCGGCGAATCGGGCCGCCTCCCCCGCCTCCCCGGTCTTCGCGTAGGCCTCCGCGATGCTCCTCGCCGCCTGCTGCTTCTCGGCGTCGGACATCTGCGAGACGGCGGTCTTCATCGCCTCGGCCGCTTCCTGCGTATTGCCCAGCTTGGTCTGCACCGCAGACAGCTCCAGCGCCGCTTCCTTCTTGAACGCGGTGTTGGGATACTTCTCCAGGAGCTCGGTGAGCTTCGCCTGCGCTTCCTGGAGCTTGCCCGTGCGCGACAGCGTCTGACCCTCGAGGAAGCGCGCCTCGTCCGCGGCCGCGCTCTGGCCGAAGCGGTCGATGACGTCGCGGAAGACCTTCATCGCCTCGTCCGTGCGGCCCGCGGCCAGCGCGCGCTTGCCGCGGCCGAGCACGTCGCTGGCGGCGTCTTCGTAGCTCACCTCCTTGCCGTTCACGATCACGGTGCGGGCGGGCCCGCCGCAGGCGGCGAGCAGGGCGGCGAGGAGCAAGATGCGCTTCATTGCATCACCTGCACGTGGGCGTCCTTGGGAGGAACGAAGCGGAACAGGGAATCGGCCAGGCCCGAGTTCACCTTCACGTCGCTGAAGATCAGCTGGTTCACGTCACCCTGTCCGTTGGTGAGCACGGTGGCCAGCACCTGGCCGCGCGGATCGACCACGAAGAGGAGCTTCTGCACGTCCGCGCTTTCCTTCCGGGGGACCAGCTCGATCGCGTCACCCGCGGGGAGGCCTTCGGGCCGCGGGACCCCGCGGACGGCGAAGCGGTCGAGCAGCTTGCCCTTGCCGAAGAGGAAGGCGAACTCGGGGGGAACCTGGTCGACGCCGAAGCCGCGCTTCACTTGCGCCTCCTTGTCCTCGGGGTTCCAGTTCCACAGCTCCTTGCCGTCGATCAGGATGACCCGACCGTCGTCGTACTGCCAGCGGAGCAGGACCGGCTTCTTGAGGAACACCTTTCCGGTGGCATTCTTCACGTTGCCGAACGTCGGGTAGGTGGACGTCTGAGCGAAGCTGGCGGTGAAGTCCTGGATGCGCTCGTAGTGCCGCTGCACCCGCCGGGCGACCGCGGCCGCCGGGTCCTGGGCGGGGGCCGCCTGGACTTTTGGCGCTGCGGCGAGCAGGGCGGCGATGAAGATGCGCATGCGGGCTTCTCTTTACCGCGTTCGACGGCGCGGCGCCCGCCCGTGTTCAGCGCTTCACGCGCCGGGCCAGCTTCGCCGCCAGGCGCAGGAAGCGCGAGCGGAGCGCGCGCCTTTCCTGTGACGGGAGGTCGCCCGCCCTCCCCACGAACGCGCGGCGGCCCGCGCAGATCTGCGAGAGCGCGATCCCTGCCGCGACCGAGACGTTGAAGCTCTGCGTGAACCCCGCCATGGGGATGCGGAAGGTGCCGGTGCACGCAGCGAGCGTCTCGGGGGAAGGGCCTTCGTGCTCGTTGCCGAACAAGAGCGCCACCGGCCGGTCCGCGGAGATGTCCGTGGAGGGTCGCGCCCCGGGGTCGAGGTGGCCGGCGTACACCGCGAAGCCTTCGGCGGCGAGGGAGCGCGCCGCCTGCGCTCCCGACGGATGGGTCTCGATGTCGAGCCACTTGTGCGCGTCCTGCGTCACCCGGCGGTGCGCGGCGTCGTCGCGCGCGTCGTGCGGCACGACGTGCACGCGCGAAAGGCCCAGGCCCTCCGCGGTGCGCAGGACCGCGGCGACGTTGTGCGCGTCGAGCAGCCGGTCGAGGACCACCGTGACGCTGCGCATCCGGGCGGAGACGACCGCGTCGATCCGCGCCAGCCGCTGCGGGGTGAGGAGCGATTCCCAGAAGGCGTCGTCGCCTTGCGGCCCCTCTTCCGCTGCCTCGTCCTCGCCGCGCAGCACGTCCTCGGTGAGGCCGCTGGGGCCCGAGAGCTCCGCGGGATCGACGTGGGGCTTGCCGATCCACGCGCGCACCGGGCGGCGGGGGCTCACTTGCGCCTCGCCTTGGCCGGCCTGGCCCCGCCGGCGTG
>DATFTN010000160.1:0-12246 GCA_035261845.1 Myxococcales bacterium
TCCAGCGCTTCGTCGACGTGGTCGCGTCGTATTTCGTCCCGGCCGTGATATTCGCGGCCGGAATTACTTTCATCGTTTGGGCGCTCGTGGGTCCGCAGCCGCGGATGGCGTATGCGCTCGTGAATGCGGTCGCGGTGCTGATCATCGCATGTCCCTGCGCGCTCGGCCTCGCAACTCCGATGTCGATCATGGTTGCTACCGGGCGCGGCGCGAGCGAGGGCGTGCTGATCAAGAACGCCGAAGCGCTCGAGATTATGGAAAAGGTGAATACGCTGGTGGTCGACAAGACCGGCACCCTGACCGAAGGAAAGCCGCACATGGTCTCGGTTGTCGCGCTTGAGGGGTTCGCTGACATAGACGTCTTGCGGCTTGCCGCGAGCCTCGAGCGCGGCAGTGAGCATCCGCTGGCGGGCGCCATCCTCGCGGCCGCGGAGGAGCGAGGCATCGAAGCCCCACCGGCGTCCTCCTTCCGCGCCATCCCCGGCCAGGGAGTGGTCGGGAACGTCGAGGACCGCAAGATCGCGCTCGGGAACGCCGCGCTGCTCGACGGTTTGGGCGTCGACGTGGGCGACGCGCACGGCCAGGCCGATGCGCTCCGCGCCGAGGGGCAGACGGTAGTGTTCCTCGCCGTGGACGGGCAGCTCGCCGGCGTGCTCGGGGTCGCCGACCCGATCAAGGAGTCCGCTCCCGAGGCGCTGCGGGCGCTGCGCGACGAGGGGATCCGCGTGGTCATGGCGACCGGGGACGACCGCACCACGGCCGAAGCCGTCGCGCGCAAGCTGGGCATCGAGGAAGTGCACGCGGAGGTGCTCCCCGACGCCAAGGAGGAAATCCTGCTTCGCGTCCGCAGCCAGGGAGCGGTGGTCGCAATGGCGGGCGACGGGATCAACGACGCCCCCGCGCTGGCCGCCGCGGACGTGGGCATCGCGATGGGCACCGGCACCGACGTCGCCCTGGAAAGCGCGGGCATCGTCCTGGTCAAGGGGGACCTGCGCGGCATCGTGCGGGCGAGGCGGTTGAGCAAGGCGACGCTGCACAACATCCGGCAGAACCTGTTCTGGGCGTTCGCTTACAACACGCTCGGCGTTCCGCTGGCCGCCGGCGCCCTGTACCCGGTCACGGGACTGCTGTTGACGCCGATGTTCGCCAGCGCGGCGATGAGCCTCAGCTCGGTGTCCGTGATCGGAAATGCGCTCCGGCTGAAGCGCGTGCGCCTCTGAGCCGGCCTGCCGGAGGGGCCGGGCACCTTCACGCCCTGAGCAGAATGCGGTAGCGGTTCCGTGGGAGGTTCCGATGCCCGCAGAGCTGGTGCCGGGAACGTGCCGCCACGTCCGGCGCGCCGGGTGCTCCGGACGCTCCGTGGTCCACTCCCGGCACGGGATGATCGCCACCAGCCAACCCCTGGCGGTGCAGGCCGGCCTGGACATGCTCCGCCAGGGTGGCAACGCGGTGGACGCCGCCATCGCCGCAAACGCGGTGCTCGGAGTAGTCGAGCCGATGTCCTGCGGCATGGGCGGCGACCTTTTCGCGATCGTCTGGGAGGCACACAGCGGAAAGCTCTTCGGGCTCAACGCCGCCGGGCGCTCCCCCTACCGCGCCACGGTGGAAGAGATGCGCGGGCGAGGTCTCACCGAGATCCCCCTCGCCGGGCCTCTCTCCTGGTCGGTGCCCGGGGGGGTGGACGGATGGGAAGCGCTCCGCGCCCGCTTCGGGTCGAGGTCTCTGGCCGAGCTGCTCGAGCCCGCCATCGCCATCGCCGAGGAAGGTTTCCCGGTCGGCGAGGTCGCTTCCGGGATGTGGCAGGCCAGCGAAACCGAGCTGGCGGCCAACCCCGATTCCGCGCGCACCTACCTGCCGGCCGGGCGCGCGCCGCGCGTTGGAGAGATCTTCTGGAATCCGGATCTGGCTGGGACCTACCGTGAGCTGGCGCGCGGCGGCCGCGACTCCTTCTATCGGGGGCGTATCGCCCGCGATCTCCTCTCGTTCTCGCAGGCGTCGGGTGGGCTCTTGACGCCGGACGACCTGGCGGACACGTCCGCAACTTGGGTCGAGCCGGTCGGCACGGATTATCGCGGAGTGCGCGTCTGGGAGCTGCCGCCGCCCGGACAGGGAATCACCACCCTGCAGATGCTGAACCTGCTCGAGCCGTTCGACCTGCGCGGCATGGGGCCCCGCTCGGCCGACTACTGGCACCTGTTCGTCGAAGCGAAGAAGGTCGCCTGGGCCGATCGGGCCCGGTTCATCGCGGATCCGGAGAAAACCCGGATCCCGGTGGACGAGCTGATCTCGAAGAGCTACGCGGCCGAGCGGCGGAAGCTGATCGATCCGCGTCGAGCGGGCGCCGGATTGCCGCCGGGAGAACCCCTGCGCCGCGACACCGTGTACCTCGCCGCCGTCGACGCGCAGCGGAATTGCGTATCGCTCATCCAGAGCATCTACCAGCACTTCGGGTCGGGCATGGTGCCGGGCAGGCTCGGATTCGCGCTGCAGAACCGGGGATCGCAGTTCTCGCTCGATCCATCGCATCCCAACCGGCTCGAGCCGCACAAGCGGCCCTTCCACACCATCATCCCGGCGTTCGCCACTCGAGGCGGCAAACCCTGGCTCGTCTTCGGGGTGATGGGCGCGGACATGCAGCCCCAGGGCCAGGTACAGGTATTGGTGAACCTCCTGAACTTCGGCATGAACGTGCAGGCTGCCGGCGAAGCGCCGCGCATCGAGCACCTCGGATCGCCGACGCCCACTGGGCGGCCGGAAGTGGAAGGCGGCGGAATGCTCGCCGTGGAGGAGGGAATTCCGGAAGAAGTCTTCGCGCAGCTCCAGCGCCGCGGCCACGCGGCCGCCTGGGTCGAGCGCAACGGCGGCGGCTACCAGGGAATCCTCATCGTCCCCGAGACCGGCGCGCTGCAGGGCGGGTCCGAGCCGCGCACCGACGGCTGCGCCGCGGGATACTGAGCTCCATGACCTCTTCCGGCCCGCTGCAGGGGATCCGCGTCGTCGACCTGACCACCGTGATCATGGGTCCGTACGCGACGCAGATCCTCGCCGACTACGGAGCCGACGTGATCAAGGTCGAGCCGCCCGAAGGCGACATCATGCGCGGCGCCGCCCCGATGAGCGGCCCCAAGATGGGGCACCTGCACCTGCAGATGAACCGTAACAAGCGCGGCGTGGTGCTCGACGTGAAGAAGGAGGGCGGCCGGCGCGCCTTGCTGCGGCTCTGCGAGAAGGCCGACGTCTTCGTGCACAACGTCCGGCCGGCGGCGATGCAACGGCTGCGTCTGTCCTACGAAGAGCTGCGCGCCGCGAACCCGCGCATCGTCTATGCCAGCCTGCTCGGGTTCGGGAGCGGCGGTCCGTACGCGGGCCGGCCCGCCTACGACGACCTCATCCAGGGGGCCTGCGGGCTTCCCGCTCTGCTCGCGCGGGCCGGCGCTCCGCCAGCATACGTGCCCGCCAACATGGCGGACCGGGTGGTCGGGGTGAACGCGGTGCACGTCATCCTGGCCGCCCTCCTCTGCCGCGAGCGCACCGGACAGGCGCAGGAGGTCGAGCTGCCGATGTTCGAGACGCTGGCGCAGTTCGTGCTGGACGATCACATGGGTGGACGAAGCTTCGATCCGCCGCGCGGACCGGCCGGGTACAGCCGGCTCCTGCACCGCCGCCCGTTCGAGACCAAGGACGGCTACGTCTGCGCCCTGGTCTACAACGACAAGCAGTGGGAGTCGTTCTTCCGCGCCATCGGGCGGCCCGGCGACGTGGCCGCGAACGCGCACCTTGCCACCTACGCGGAGCGGGCGATGAACTACGAGGAGGCGTACGCGTCGCTGGCTGCGATCTTCAAGACGCGCACCACGCGCGAGTGGCTCGACCTGCTCGAAGCGAACGACATCCCCTGCGTCCGGCTCAACCAGTTGGACGACCTGATCGACGATCCCCATCTGAAAGCCGTGGGGTTCTTCCAGGAGATCGATCACCCGACCGAGGGCCGCCTGCGGCTGACGGGCATCCCGAGCCGGTGGAGCAGATCGCGGCCGTCGATCGACCGGCCCCCGCCGCGGCTCGGCGAGCACAGCGTAGAGGTGCTGCGCGAGGCGGGGCTCACCTCGGCGGAGATCGAGCGGCTGATCGCGGAAGGGGCCACGGTCGACGGAAAGTAGGTTTGCAGCCCGGCCGTTTCCTGGCGCCCTGCTCCTGTGCCAAGGTGCGTCCACGCTGTTGGGGGACACCATTTCATGGTGTCCCCTCCGCAGGAGGGGTGCCATGAACCGACTGCCAGTCCGAGCAGCAGCGCTGCTCCTCGCCGCCGCCGGCGCCGCGCCCGCGGCCGAGAAGCTCGAGCAGCCGAAGGTGACCATTGCGGTGGGCGGAAAGAGCCTCTTCTATTACCTGCCGCTCACGCTGGCCGAGAGGCTCGGGTACTTCAAGGACGAGGGCCTCGACGTGCAGATCGCCGATTTCCCCGGCGGGGCGAAGGCGCTGCAGGCGATGGTGGGCGGGAGCGCGGACGTCGTCTCCGGCGCGTTCGAGCACGTCGTCGACATGCACGCCAAGGGTATCGAGGTGCAGGAGTTCGTGCTGCAGGACAACTACTCCGGGATCGTGCTGGGGCTCACCAAGGCGAAGGCCGCTGCTTACAAGTCGCCGAAGGACCTCCGCGGGTTGAAGATCGGCGTCACGGCGCCGGGCTCGAGCACCAACATCTTCGTCAATGCACTGCTCGCTCGCGACGGACTCGCTCCTGACTCCGTGTCGATCATCGGCGTGGGCGCCTCGTCCGGCGCGGTGGCCGCCGTGCAGAAGGGGCAGGTGGAGGGAATCTCGAATCTGGACCCGGTCATCACGCGCCTCGAGAAGGGCGGCGACATCGTCGCGGTGGTCGATACGCGCACGGCGCAAGGGATGAAGGACGTGTACGGCGGCGCGTACGCTGCCGGCTGCCTGTACGCGAAAACCGAATTCCTGCGGAAGAACCCCAACACGGCCGCCGCGCTGACGAGCGCCATGGTGCGCGCGCTGCTCTTCCTGCAGAGGTCCACGACCGACCAGGTGATCGCCACCGTCCCGCCGGAGTACTACGGCGACGACAAGGAGACCTACAAGGCGGCGTTCTTGAAAAACAAGGAGGGATTCTCCGCCGACGGGCGCATGTCGATCGAGGCGGCCGAGCACGTCTACAAGATCCTCGACGCCTTCGAGCCCGCCGTGAAAGGAAAGAAGATCGACCTGAAGCAGACGTTCGACAACCGCTACGTCGAGGCCGCGCTGCGGAAGCACAAGTGACGCCCGTGGCGGGGCCGGTGCTCGCCTTGGAGCGCGTCGGCGTCGAGTGGCCCGGCGCGGCGCCGGGGACACCCGGCTACGTGGCGGTGGAGGACGTGAGCCTCTCGGTCCGGCGGGGTGAGTTCCTCTCGGTGGTCGGGCCGACGGGCTGCGGGAAATCGACGCTACTGAATGTATCGGCTGGGTTGCTGGCGCCGACTTCGGGAACGGTGCTCGCGTTCGGCGAGCGGCTCTCCGGATTGAACCGGCGCGCGGGTTACTTGTTCCAGGCGGACGCGCTGATGCCTTGGCGCAACGCCCGCGAGAACGTTGAGGCCGGCCTCGTCTTTGCGGGCGTCGGCCGCACCGAGGCACGCGAGCGTGCGGAGGAGTGGCTGCGCCGGGTCGGCCTGGGGGGGTTCGGCGACCGCTACCCGCACCAGCTTTCGGGCGGGATGCGCAAGCGCGTGGCACTGGCGCAGGTGCTCATCCTGCAGCCCGAAGTGCTGCTGATGGACGAGCCCTTCGCGGCGCTGGACGTGCAGACGCGGCAGATGATGGAGAACGAGCTGCTCGGGCTGTGGTCCGCCGAGCGACGCTCGGTGGTCTTCATCACCCACGACCTGGAGGAGGCGATCGCGCTCTCCGACCGCATCGTCCTGCTGTCTGCAGGTCCGCGTACGCACCCGATCGGCGAGTTCACCATCGACCTCCCCCGGCCGCGCGACGTGGCCGAAATCCGGCTCACCCCGCGCTTCCTGGAGCTGCACGGCCGCATCTGGGCCGCGCTGCGCGCCGAGGTGCTCAAGGCTTATGCGGTCAGCCAGCGGCTCGGGTAGCTCAGAAGGCCGCCCGCGCCGGCGGGTGCCGCTCTTCGTCTGGCGCGTCCTCTTGCTCGCGGCCGCGTTCCTCGCCTGGTACGCGTTGACGGAGACGGGAGTGCTGCCCAGCTTCTTCTTCGGACGGCCGCTGGTGGTGCTCGCCCGCACCTGGGAATGGTTCTCGTCGGGCAAGATCTACCCGCACCTGGCCATCACGCTGGTCGAGACGGTGCTCGCGTTCGCCATCGGCACCGTGCTGGGCGTCGTCGCGGGACTGTGGCTCGGACTGAGCCCGACGGCTGCCGCGCTGCTCGACCCGTACATCAAGGGGGCCAACGCGATGCCCCGCGTGATCCTGGCGCCGATCTTCGCGGTCTGGTTCGGGCTGGGCATCGCGTCCAAGGTGGCGCTGGGGATCACGCTGGTCTTCTTCATCGTGTTCTTCAACGTCTTCCAGGGCGTGCGCGAGGTGAGCCCGGTGGTCCTGGCCAGCGTCCGGATGCTGGGCGCCACCCGGCGGCAGCTTCTGCGGCATGTGTACTTGCCGTCGGCCACCAGCTGGGTCTTCTCCAGCCTGCACATCTCGGTCGGCATGGCGTTCGTAGGGGCGGTGGTGGGCGAGTACCTCGGCTCCGCCGCGGGAGTCGGCTACCTCATCCTGCAGGCGGAGGGCACGTTCGACATCAACAGCGTGTTCGCCGGCATCCTGGTCCTGACCGCGTTCGCGCTGCTGCTCGACCTGGCGGTCACGCGGGCCGAGCGGCACTTGCTGACCTGGCGCCCGCGGGCGCGCGCCGACGAGCGCTGATCCAGAACGCACCCTATGCCAACAGGGGTCGTTCGTGAGAAAGTCACGCTTCCGCAGCAAAGGGGGAAGCCATGCGGAAACTCCGTGGCAGCCACGTTCTGGCAGCCGTCTGTGTACTCGTACCCGGTTGGGCGCTTGCTCAGCACGAGCACGATCATGCGCACGCCGCGCCAGAGAAGTTCGGCCAGGTTCATTTCCCGACCTCATGCAACCCGCAGGTGCAGCCGGCGTTCGAGCTCGGGTTGGCGCTCTTGCACTCCTTCGCCTATGCCAATGCGGCGACGGTCTTCCAGGAGGTTTCGGCGAAGGATCCAAGTTGCGGCTTGGCGCAGTGGGGCGTGGCGATGACGTATTTCCACGTCATCTGGGGACCGCCGACGGAGGACGAATTCACCGCCGGCCGAGCGGCGGCGCAGAAGGCGGCGGCGCTGAGCGCGCCGAGCGCCCGGGAGCGCGATTACATTGCTTCCATCGGCGCCTACTACCAAGGAGATGCGGTGGCGCATCCGACGCGCGTCGTGGCCTTCGAAAAGGCGATGGCTGGCGTGCACGAGCGCAACCCCGACGACCACGAGGCGGCGATCTTCCACGCGCTGGCAATTCTCGGCGTCGCCTACAACTCGCCGCCCGACAAGACCTACGCGCGGCAGAAGGAGGCGGCGAAGATCCTCAATCGCCTCCTGATCGTCGAGCCCGAGCATCCGGGGATCGCCCACTACATGATTCACTCCTTCGACTATCCCGAGCTGGCCGAATTGGCGCTGCCGGCTGCCCGGGCGTACGCGAAGATCGCCCCGTCGGCGCCCCATGCGCAGCACATGCCGTCGCACATCTTCACTCGCCTGGGAATGTGGAAGGAGTCGATCGACTCGAACCTGGCCTCGGCGCGGACGGCGCAAGCGTGGCTCGCGAAGACCAATCCCGGAGCGACGGCCTTCGACGCCCTGCACGCCACGGACTACCTGGAGTATGCGTACCTGCAGACCGGACAGGATTCCAAGGCGCAACAGCTGGTCGACGACGTCGGCAAGGTGACCAGCTTCGACGTCCCGCAATTCGCCGCCGCCTACGCGCTGGCGGCCGTTCCGGCCCGGCACGCGCTCGAGCGCCGCGATTGGAAGGAGGCGACTGCGGTAGCGGCGCAGCCAGCGACCTTCCCCTGGGCGAAGTATCCCTATGCCGAGGCGATCGTTCATTTTGCGCGCGCAGTCGGCGCGGCTCGCGGAGGCGACCCGGAAATGGCCCGCGGCGAGGTAGCGAAGCTGACCGGGATCCAGGCCTCGCTCAAGGGTCAGAAGGGATTCGACTGGGCGACCCAGGTCGAAATCCAGCGGCGCGCAGCGGCTGGCTGGCTGGCG
Source organism: Myxococcales bacterium (assembly GCA_035261845.1). Classification (GTDB taxonomy): domain Bacteria; phylum Myxococcota; class Myxococcia; order Myxococcales; family 40CM-4-68-19; genus VBKO01. The sequence continues at coordinate 8,250 of DATFTN010000160.1, forward strand.
CGCGCCGAGAAGAAGGACGCCGAAGCCGTGACGCTCATGCGATCGGCGGCCGACCTCGAGGATTCGACCGACAAGCATCCGGTCACGCCTGGATCGGTCCTTCCTGCACGCGAGCAGCTCGCCGACCTGCTCACCGAGCTGGGGCAGCCGGCCGCGGCGCTCGCCGAATACGAGGCGTCGCTCCATTCGGCGCCGGCGCGCCTCAACAGCTATGACGGCGCCGCGCGGGCGGCCGAGCGGGCCGGAAAGAAGCAACAGGCGAAGGCGTTCCGCGAGCGGCTGGCGGCGCTGTGCGGCGGCACCGTGCCCGCCCGAGTCGCGTCGGCGACCACCGCGGCGAAGTAGAGTCGCCGCTCGGCCGGCAGGTCAGCGGGCGGGCAGCCGGACCCGCTCTGTATCGACTCGACCAGCGGCTCGATGCCGTGATGTGGCCACCCCCCGCGCCGGCGGGTCGAGGCTCGAAATGTGCCCGGGGGGGCCATGCACAACACAGGGATTACCCTGGCGGGGCGACTCGCCGCCGCCGCCCTGCTCGCAGCCGTCGCGCTGATCCCGAGCGCGGCGCGGGCAGACGAGATCCCGGCGGGGCATTTCTACATCGGGCTGACCGGCGAGCTGGCCCAGCCGCTCGGCCGCGCTCTCGTCAGCCGGGACACGCTAGGGCTCGGCAGCGCTTACGGCCTCTACCTGCACTACGAGGGAGCGCACTTCCTCGTCGGCGCCGAGATCACGGTCGGCACCTTCAAGAACGATGACACCCACTCGGACCCGCGCATCGTGGCCCTGCGCGGCGGACCCATCTTCGGCTCCGGTCCCTATGGGCTCTACGTGGCGGCCGGTCCGGCCCTGCTCGCCTACGGTGCCTTCGACGACAATGCGGCGGCCGCCATGGGCTTCACCGGGGAGGTCGGCGTGCTGCTCTTCCGGCAGATGCGCTGGTTCCGCGCGACCGCCTTCGTACAGTACAACCTGCCCGTCTGGAGCTTCGACGTAGGCAGAGGCCGCGAGAACGTCACCTCGCTCTCGTGGGCCGCATTCGGTCTACGCCTGCAATTCTGAGCGCGAGTTACGTATGGTGTCCCCGGATCCTCGAATCCTCAGACGGCTAGCAGGCGCTGCAGGGTGGGGTCGTTGCGGGCGAGGTCGTCGCGCGTCGCCGAATGCACCAGCCGGCCGCGCTCCATGACCAGGGCACGGTCCGCGACGGCGCGGGCGAACTGGAGGTTCTGGTCGGCGGCCAGCACGGTGACGCCGCCCTCGCGGATGCGGACCAGGGCGTCCACCAGGATGCGGACGATCAGCGGGCTCAATCCCTCTGACGGCTCGTCGAGCAGCAGCAGGACCGGGTCGGTCATCAGGGCGCGGGCGATGGCCAGCATCTTCTGCTCGCCGCCGGAGAGGTGCCGGCCCTTGCGGTCCCAGACGGCGGCGAGGGGCGGAAAGAGCGCCGAGATCGTCTCCTCGTTCCAGCGCCCGCCGCGCCGGTGCAGCGCCAACATGGGAACGCGCAGGTTCTCGCGGGCGGTCAGGTCCGGGAAGATGCGCCGGTCGTCCGGGACGTAGCTGACGCCTGCTCGGGCGATCTCCTCGGGAGGCCGCCCGGCCAGGTCGCGCCCGAGGAGGCGGACCGCGCTCGCCGGGAACGGCGGCGTCAGGCCGGCCAGGCTGCGGAGCGTGGTGGTCTTGCCCACGCCGTTGCGGCCGAGCAGCGCGACGATCTCGCCCCGCGCGATACGGAAGGTCACGTCGTGCAGGACGTGCGCGAGGCCGTAGCCCGCGTTCAGCCGCTCGACGTCGAGCAGCGGTCGCGCCTCGGCCGCGGGGCGCGGCGGCGCGCTCGGCGCGGCGGGGGCGGCCGTCGGCTGCCCCAGGTAGATCTCGCGGACCCGGCCGTCCTCGCGGATCTGCTGCGGAGCGCCGTCCGCCAGCACCTTTCCCTGGTGGAGCACGACGATGCGGGTCGCCATCCCGAACACCACGTCCATGTCATGCTCGACGAGCAGGATGGTGAGGCGGCCGCCGTCCGCGAGCCGGCGGATTTCGGCCAGCACGCGGTCGCGCTCGCCCGAGCCCATCCCGGCGGTCGGCTCGTCCAGGAGCAGCAGCCTGGGCGCGGTGGCCAAGGCGAGCGCGATCTCCAGCAGCCGCCGGTCGCCGTGCGACAGCTCCGCGGCTGGCCGGTCCGCGCGATCGGAAAGCCCCACGTCGGCGAGCATCCGCCGCGCGCGCTCGCCCACATCGGGCATCCCATCGAGCGTGCGCAGGGCGACGAGCGCCCGTCCCTCCTTCGCCAGGAGAGGGACGGCCACGTTCTGCTCGGCGGTGAGCTGCGGGAAGATGTTCGTCACCTGGAAGGTGCGCGCCATCCCGGCGCGCACGCGAGCGCTGGGAGGAAGGCGCGTCACGTCGGCCCCGTCCAGCAGCACTTCGCCGGCATCGGGCAGGAGCTTTCCAGTGAGCAGGTTGATGAGCGTCGTCTTGCCCGCGCCGTTGGGTCCGATCACCGCGGTGATGCCACCCGGAGGGAGCGCCAGGTCGACGCCCGCGACCGCCGTGAAGTCGGCGAACGCCTTGCGCACACCGCGCGCTTCCAAGAGCGCGCTCACGCCGCATCCTTGCGCGTCGCGGCGCCCTGCCGTGGAGGGAGGCGCCACGGCCTGCGCGAGAGAAGCGCCTCGGCGGCGCCCAGCAAGCCGCCCCGGAACGCGAGCACGACTCCCAGGAGCACCAGCCCGAACACCAGCAACCAGTACTCGGTGAAGCGGACGATCAGCTCCTTCATGCCCAGGTACACCACGGCGCCGACGATCGGTCCGGCGAACGAGAGCGGACCGCCGATCAGCGCCGCCATCACCGGCTCCGCCGACTTGGTCCAGTGCGCGGCGGTCGGCGCCACCGTCTGCTCGAGCGGCGCGAGCAAGGCGCCGGAGAGTCCCGCGAACGCGCCGGCCACGACGAAGGCGAGGAAGATCGTACGGCGCACGCGGATGCCGCTGAATTCCGCGCGCTCGGCGTTCTCGCGGATTGCGCGCAGCGCGAGCCCGAGCGGCGAGCGGGACAGGCGGTGCAGCACGGCCGCGGAGGCCAGCACCAGGACGGCTGCGAACCAGTAGTAGTTGCGCAGCGGAGCCAGGTTCACGTCGAGCGGCCCAGGAAGGCCCAGGCTGCGCCGCGGGATCCCGACAAGCCCGTCGTCGCCGCCGGTGACGTCGGTCCATTTCCACACGATCGCGTAGACGAACATCCCGAACGCGAGGGTGAGCATCGAGAAGTACACCCGGGTGTGGCGCACGCAGAACGCGCCCACCACGGCTGCCAACACCGCTGCGCACAGCGCTCCGGCGATGACCGCGGGGAAGAGCGGCGCGCCGGCGCGGAGCAGCAGCGCTGTCGCGTACGCGCCCGCGGCGTAGAAGGCGGCATGACCGAACGAGAGCAGCCCCGTCATGCCGAACAGCAGGTTGAACGAGAGCGCCAGCAGCATCAGGAGCAGGACGTTCAGCGCGAAGTACTGGGCGAACGAGCCGAACAGAGCCGGGACCGCCAGCACCGCCGCGCAGAAGACCGCCGCCGCGCCGGTCCGCCCTGCCCTGGCGAGGTCCGGGGCCGTCACGCTCAGGCCTCGCGCACGCCGAACAGGCCCCAGGGACGGACCACCAGCACCGCGGCCATCACCAGGTACGCGAGCGCCAGCTCGAAGACCGGCAGGAAGACGATGCCGTAGGCGTGCAGGAGCCCGATGGCCAGCGATCCGAGGAACGCACCCCGCAGGCTGCCCAACCCTCCCAGGACCACCACCACGAACGCCTCGATGATGATCAGCTCGCCCATCCCCGGGGAGATGGAGCGGACGGGGATCGACAGCGCGCCGCCCAGACCGGCCAGCCAGGCGCCGAGCATGAAGACCCCCGTGAAGAGCCGCGACGAGCGGACGCCGAGCGCGCGCGCCATCTCTCGATCCGCGGCGGTGGCGCGCACCAGGAGGCCCCAGCGTGTC
>DATFTN010000161.1:0-4860 GCA_035261845.1 Myxococcales bacterium
CCCCGGCTGCAGGGTCAGCCCGGCGAAGTGCCCGCAGCCGCGCACCAGGGAAAAAGTTTCCTCGGTGACGTGGTCGACCAGGACGCGGGCTGGCTCCAGGCGGGACTCCCTCAGCACCGCGAGCAGCCGGCGCGTCACGGCCAGCTTCCCCGGCCCCGGCGTGTGAACGATCACCGGCTTGCGCAACGCCAGGGACAGCTCGAGCTGGCGCGCGAGCAGCTCTTCCTCGCGCTCGCCTCCCTCGTGCAGGCCCAGCTCGCCGAGCGCGACCACCCGCGGGTCGTCGAAGTAGCGGGGCAGGCGGTGCAGCAGGTCGTCCACGCCGTGCCAGGGGATTCGCGCCGGGTGGACTGCCAGCGCGACCCACGGCCGGATGCCCGCGCCCCGCAGGCGCTCGACCTGGACCGTGACCAGACCGTCCCAGTGGCGCCGCAGCTCTTCGGCGCTGGAGGCGCCCGCGTCGTTCGCGCAGGTCACCGCGGCGCGCAGTCCGAACCAGGCGAGAGTGGTGAGGTCGGCGTCGCTCACACCCTCGGCGTGGAGGTGCAAGTCGACGAATGGCGGCGGCGCCGGCGCCATGCGATGACGCTAGCATGGCATGCCTTTCGCACGCGCCATTTCGGACGCGCGATACCAGGGGCCAGGAGTGCGCCGGTTGACGCGATCCGGGGCCAGACCTACCAACAGTGACCGGGCAGCCGCGCGGGCAGGCGGTCGGAAAGTGGACGGGAAGGAGCCGATGGACGCCATCACAGCCGTGGTCCTCGCCGCCGGCAAAGGCACCCGGATGAAGAGCGACCGGGCCAAGGTGCTGCACCGGGTTTGCGGGCGTCCGCTGGCGTACTTCCCGGTCCGCGCCGCGTTCGCCCTGGATTGCGCGCCCGTGATCGCGGTGGTGGGCTACCAGGCCGACCAGGTCGAGAAGGAGCTCTCGCAGCTGTTCCCCGGGACCCCGCTCGAGTTCGTGCTGCAGAAGGAGCAGTTGGGCACGGGGCACGCGGTGATGACCGCGCAAGCGGCCGTGGGGCGCGCCGGCTTCTCCGATCGGGGAAGCGTCCTTCTCCTCTGTGGAGACACCCCCCTGATCACCGCCGAGACGCTCCAGCGCCTGGTCCGGGCGAAGCGGGACGCCCTGGCTCCCCTCGCCTTGATCACCACCCGCCCGGCCGATCCGAAGGGCTACGGCCGCGTGGTGCGCAACGAGAAGGGCTTCCCCGAGCGCGTGGTGGAAGAGAAGGACGCCTCTGCAGCCGAGAAGAAGATTGGCGAGGTCAACGCGGGCATCTACCTGGTCGACGCGCCTTTCTTGTTCAAGGCGCTCGGCCAGGCCAACCGCGAGAACGCGCAGCGGGAGTACTACCTGACCGACATCGTCTCGGCGGCGGCGGCCGCGGCACGCGAGGGACGGGCGTCCTGGCCCGCCACCATCGAGGCCAGCGAGGAGGAGGTGAGCGGCGTGAACGATCGAGCCCAGCTCGCTTGGAGCGCGGCGCGCCTGCGGGAGCGGCGGCTGTCGGCGCTGATGCGCGACGGCGTCACGGTGGTCGATCCGGCGGTCACCTACGTGGACGAGGGAGTGGAGGTCGGACCGGACACGGTGCTGGAGCCCCTGGTGAGCCTGCGCGGCAAGACCCGCCTGGGCCGCGGGGTAGAGGTGGGCCAGGGATGCGTGCTGGTCGACATGGAAGTGGCGGACGGAGCGCGCATCCTTCCGTACAGCCACCTGGAGGCGTCCACGATCGGCAAGGGGGCCATCGTGGGCCCATTTGCACGCCTGCGCCCGGGTGCGCAGGTTTCCGAGCAGGCGCACGTGGGAAACTTCGTGGAGCTGAAGAAGACCGTCCTGGGCAAGGGGAGCAAGGCGAACCACCTCACCTACCTGGGCGACGCGGTGATCGGCGAGGGCGTCAACATCGGGGCCGGGACCATCACCTGCAACTACGACGGCAAGAAGAAGTACCCGACGGTGATCGAGGACGGCGCCTTCATCGGATCGGACACGCAGCTCGTCGCTCCTGTGACCGTGCACAAGGGGGCCTACGTAGGCAGCGGCACCACGGTGCGCGAGGACGTCCCCGCGGGGTCTCTGGCCGTGAGCGCGGGGAAGCAGCGTAACATCGAGGGCTGGGTGGAGAAGAAGGGGAAGAAGTGACGGGTCGGATGTCCGAGGCGGCGCGACCAGGCGTTCGGGCGGAGCGGAGGCGGTAGAGCATGTGCGGGATCGTTGGATACGTGGGCGACCAGGAGTGCGCGACCCTCCTGGTGGACGGGCTGCGCAAGCTCGAGTACCGGGGCTACGACTCCGCGGGCGTGGCGGTGTTGGGAAAGGAAGGGCTCTCCGTCGTCCGCGCCAAGGGCAAGCTGGCGAATCTGGAGAAGCGGCTCTCGGAGCAGGTCCTGCGGGGGACGACCGGCATCGGCCACACTCGCTGGGCCACTCACGGCAAGCCCTCTGACGAGAACGCGCACCCCCACAAGTACGGCGGCGTGGCGGTCGTGCACAACGGGATCATCGAGAACCACCTGGAGCTGAAGGAGGCGCTCTCCCGCGCCGGCCACCGCTTCGCCTCCGAGACGGACACCGAGATCTTCGCGCACCTCATCGCCGACGAGGAGAAGACGGGGAAGCCGCTGCCCGAGGCGGTGCGCGCGGCGCTCTCGAAGGTGAAGGGGACCTACGCGCTGGCGGTGATCAGCGAGCGCTACCCGGAGATGCTGGTGGTGGCGAAGAACGCCTCGCCTCTGGTCCTGGGGCTGGGCGAGAAGTGCAACTTCGTGGCGAGCGACGTGCCCGCCATCCTGGCGCACACCCGCGACGTGATCTTCCTCGAGGAGGGAGATTTCGCGGTGATCACCCGCAAGGGCGTCGAGCTGACCGACCGCTCGGGCAACAAGCTGGCCCGCAGCGTGCGTCGCATCGACTGGACTCCCACCATGGCCGAGAAGAACGGCCACAAGCATTTCATGCACAAGGAGATCCACGAGCAGGCGCGCGCGCTGACCGACACCATCCGCGGCCGCGCCTCGGTCGAGGAAGGTGACGTCTACCTCGACGGCTGCAAGCTCGACGGAAAGACGATCTCGGCCATCGACAAGGTGCACGTGGTGGCCTGCGGAACCAGCTGGCACGCCTCGCTGACCGGCAAGCTGATGATCGAGACGCTCGCGCGCATCCCCGTCGAGGTCGACCTGGCGAGCGAGTTCCGCTACCGCCAGCCGCTGGTCGACTCGCGCACCCTCTGCGTGGCGGTGTCGCAGAGCGGAGAGACGGCCGACACGCTGGGCAGCTTCCGCGAGGCCCGCTCGCGCGGGGCCCGCGGGCTGGCCATCTGCAACGTGGTGGGCTCGGCCATCGCGCGCGAGGCCGACGACGTGCTCTACACGCACGCGGGGCCGGAGATCGGAGTGGCCTCCACCAAGGCCTTCACCACCCAGCTGGCGGCTTTCTTCCTCCTCGCCGTCCGCCTGGGCCGTCTACGCGGCACGCTCGACGCGCCCTCGGCCCGCAAACACCTCGAGGCGCTGCGCGAGCTGCCTCTCTTGGTGGACCGGACGCTCAAGTACGAACCTGCGATCCAGCAGGCGGCGTACAAGTTCTCCGCTTCGCGCGACCTGCTCTTCCTGGGCCGGGGCCCGCAGTTCCCGGTCGCCCTGGAAGGTGCGCTCAAGCTGAAGGAGATCTCCTACATCCACGCCGAGGGGTACGCCGCCGGCGAGATGAAGCACGGTCCCATCGCGCTGATCGACGAGAACATGCCGGTGATGGTGCTGGCTCCGCGCGACTCCGAGGAGCACCCCGGGGTGAACTACGAGAAGATCCTGGGGAACATCCAGGAGGTGAAGGCGCGGGGCGGGCGGGTGATCGCCATCTGCAGCGAAGGAGACGAGATCGTGCCCGCCCTGGCGGAATGCGCCATCCCGATCCCGCAGACGAACCCGCTGCTCCTCCCCATCCTCTCCGTCATCCCCACCCAGCTGTTCAGCTATCACGCCGCCGACCACCGCGGCACCGACGTCGACCAGCCCCGCAACCTCGCCAAATCCGTCACCGTCGAGTAGGTGCCCAGAAGCGTTTCACGCAGAGGGCGCAGAGGATAGGGAGGGCGCGGAGGTTTCTTTGGAAAAACAGTTACCTCCGCGCCCTCGCTGTTCTCCTCCGCGACCTCCGCGTGAAACGAATTTCGAATTCTGGATCTCCCGTTGCGGGGGCGCGTAGGCTCGGAGGGTGGGGTTTCCGATCAGGTTGGCGGAGAGGCGGCCGAAGGCGCCGGAAGCGGCGCTCTTGGGGCTGCTCCGCGGCGTGCCGCTCTTGCCGGAGCTGGAAAGGAGCTGGCCGGAGATCATGGGACTGGCCGAGGCGCATCTGGTCGGGCCCGTGCTCCACGCCGTCGCGCCAGAGTTGCCCAACGAGGCGCGGGAGGACCTTCGCAAGGTACGGGCGGCCGCGCAGGCCAATCGGGGCTGGCAGCAGGCCGCCTTGCTCCGGCTGTGCGGAGCGCTGGAGGGGTCCGGCGCCCTGGTGGTGCACGGCGCCGCCTACGCGGAGGACCTCTACACCGCGCCCGAGCTGCGGCCGCTGCGCGACCTGGAGATGCTGATCCCGCCGTCTCGCACTTTCGGGGCGCTCGAGCGTCTCTCGCGCCGCGGCTACCGTATCGAAGAGCGGCCAGAGAAGGGCTGGCTGGTCCTGCGCCTGCGCGATCCCCGAGACCTCCGCGTCCTGATCCACCTGCGCCGCGGTTTTCCCCTGCCCGCCGGCGCTCCTCGGGCGCGGGCCGGCGCTGGTCCGGAAGCCGAGGTCAGAAGCGCGCTCCCGGTCGGCGCCCTCTGCCTGCGCGCGCAAGGGACCCGGCTGCACCC
>DATFTN010000162.1:0-1509 GCA_035261845.1 Myxococcales bacterium
CCGCTGCCCACCAGGATGACGTTGCGCACGCCCGGCACCAGGTCGGTGCCCCCGCGCCCGGGCGCCCGGGGCACGTCCGCGGTGAAGGCCACCTCGACGCGGGAGAGCTGCAGGGGGGAGAGCACCGCCCGGACCGCCTCCTCCAGCCGGGCCTTGTGCGGCGAGGCGGGCGTGGGGAGCTCGAGGCGCACGCGCGCCGCGTTGCCCTCCAGCATGTCGACGTTCTTCACCATCCCCAGCTCGCCCAGCGTGCGGCCGGTCGAGGGGTCCTTCACCGCGTGCAGGGCGGCGAGGATGGCGTCGGAGCTGGCCAAGGTATCCTCCGGAAGGAAGGGCCGGAGTAGATGCTTGCCCCGCCGGGCAGTGTCAAGGCGCACGCAAGAGGGGCCTACCGGGGCGTTCTGGCGTGCGCTTTCCCTGGTGGAGCACCACCCGGCCGTTGACCACCACCGTCTCGACGCCGGGCGGGTACTTCTGCGGCTGCTCGAAGGTGGCGGTGTCCTCGATGCGGTCCGGGTCGAAGACGACCAGGTCGGCGTACGCGCCGGGCCGCAGCACGCCGCGGTCCCAGACGCCCATCCGCCGGGCGGGCAAGGAGGTGATCTTGCGGACCGCCTCCTCCAGCGTGAACAGCTTCACGTCCCGCACGTAGTGACCCAGGATCCGCGCCATGGTGCCGAAGGCGCGCGGATGCGCCCCCTCGCCGCCGAAGGGACCGTCCGCCGCCCGCGCCCCGTAGTCCGTGTCCGCCGCCACCCAGGGCTGCCGCAGCGCGGTCTGCACGTCCTCCTCCTTCATGGTGAAGCGGGCGACGCCCACCTTGCCCCGGTCCTGCAAGACCAGTTGCATCAGCGCCAGCTCCGGCGAGAGCTCCATCTCCCGCGCCACCTCCGAGAGGCGCTTGCCCATGAACTTCTTCAGCCCGGGATCGACGCACGAGACGAGCAGGATGCTCTCCGCGTCGAGGTCCCTCCCCGTCTCGCTGGCGATCCGATCGCGCAGCGCCGGGTCGCGCAGCCGCGCCACGAGGTCGTCCACTCCGCCCGCGTTCACCCAGTCGGGCAGCGAAGCGTGCAGGCCGTTGGCGGAGGCGACGTACGGGTAGGCGTCGGCGGTCACGTCGATGCCGCTCGCCCGGGCCCGCTCGATCCGCGCGACCACCTCCTGCATGTGCCCCCAGTGGGATCGGCCGACCTTGAGGTGCCAGATCTCCACCGGGATCGAGGCGGCCCGGGCGATCGCGAACGCCTCGTCCAGCGCTTCGAAGATCCTCGCGCCCTCGCTGCGCAGGTGGGTCGCGTAGAACCCTCCGTGCTTCGCGGCTGCCTGCGCGAGCGCGATCAGCTCGTCGGTCTTCGCGAACGAGCCCGGCTGGTAGATGAGGCCGGTCGACAGGCCCAGCGCGCCCTGCTCCATCGCTTCCTCGACGAGCTGCTGCATCCGCGCGAGCTGCTGCGCGTCGGGCTGCACGTCGCCGAAGCCCACCACGATGCCCCGCACCTGCGCCGC
>DATFTN010000163.1:0-10672 GCA_035261845.1 Myxococcales bacterium
GATCTCTGGGCGCTGACACGGCACGTTTACGCCGTGAGCGCAAAGGCCGACCTGGTCACCAACGTCTGCCGCGTAATCGCGGAGGGACTGCTAGAGCTCGGGCCGCGCTGAGACAGGTTCTCCGTGATTGTCCGGAAACGAGACTGAGCTACGGCAGGCCGACCGGCACGCACCAGAGCGAGTCCGCGAGCCAGCGCCCGTCCACTTCATGGAAGCCGGTCATCGACTTGCCGAACATGCTCACGCGAACCACGCGGTGTCCGGCTGACTCGCCTGACTCGGCCACCTCCCAGTCGGGCCGGACCGGCACCTGGCGCACGCGCTTGCGGCACGCCGCGAACGTCTCCGCGGTGACCTTGGGCTGGAGAGAAGGGAGAAAGGTCTCGCGGAAGAGGTCCTGCTCGCCGGCTTCCAGCAGCCGCAGCTCGGTCTCGACGGTGGTCTGCGGCGACGCGAGCGCGGCCCGATCCAGTTCCGGAGGGGGGCGCGCGGCGGGTCTCGGCGTGGCGGGCAAAGGCGAAGCCGCAGGGGCAGACGTGGCGGTAGGCGTGATCTGAGACGTCGCCGGCGCCTTCGGCCCCGCCTCCGGACCGTTCCGGCGCAGCCAGACGAACGCGACTACCGCGGCGCAGGCGAGCGCCACCGCGACGAGGAGGGCGCCGCGCATTCAGTTCGCCCAGTGCAGCAGCGCGAGCTGCGGAAGCTTGGCAGGAGAAGCCGACGAGGGGAATTCCCATAGCGACGAGAACGGGGGTGTGAGGTCGAAGAACGCGTTCAAGTCGGCGGTCGCCGGCGAAATGCCCTGCGGCGTGTCGTCGTTGGACTGGACCATCCACACCGGCGCTTGCAGCCGCGCCGCTTCCAGCATCTGCACCGCCTCCGCGTGCCCGCTGGACCAGCTCACGCCGCGATCGCTCCAGTACACCTGCGGGAAGAAGGCATCGCCGCAGGAGCGGTCGAAGGCGTGGAAGGGGAACGTCGGGTGGTAGCCGACCCAACCGAACGAGGTGTATCCCAGCCACACTCCGGGCACCGCGGCGCGGATGCCTTCGCACAGTTGCTGCGCCTCGAGATCGTGGCCTCCTTCGAACTCGATCTCCGCGTCGATCACGAGGCCGCTGGTGCCCGGAACGCGCGCGGCCAGAGCCGCGGCTTGCACGCTGCCAGGGACGTTGGCGGGAGTCATGTAGGCCCAGGCGAAGACCTTCAGACCGCGCGAGGTGAACTCCGCCACGCTTGCGGCGTTGTAGCGCGTGTCCCAGTAGCTCGCGTCCTGCCCGCTCTTGATCAGCACGTACCCGACGCCGGCGTCCTTCGCGGTCTGCGCCGCCTGGGCGGCGGTCAGACCCGTGTATCCGAAGTACCAGATCCAGAGTCCCTTCGCCGGCGGCTGCCAGGCAGTCGGCACGGTTCCGCCAGGTCCCGCCATGTCGCTCCCGCCGCATGCGGCGGCGAGGAGCGACAGGAGCAGGGCGACCCGCGCGCGCGTGAAGGAGGCCTGGCCCACGACGGAAGAGTAACACCCCGGTTGGTGTGCCCGGCGCCCACATCCGCGTCCCTCGGGCGCGTCAGGTGAACAGCGTGAACGCGCCGGCCGCCACGATGGCGATCGCCCAGATCAGGTCCAGGTTGACCCAGGCCCGGCGCAGGATCGCGAGGCCGAGCTTCTGGTAGACGACCAGGGCCACTGCTCCCATCACCAGCAGCATGGCGACCGTGTGCACCAGCACGGCCGCGGCATCCTGACCGATCGAAGCCGGACCGAGGCCCGCGCCATGCACGTGATCATGAGATGCCCCGGCATGGCCTGCGTGCCCCGGCGCAGGAAGCGCGAGCAGGACCGGGAAGAGCATGAGCCCCGCCCCGTGCGCGGTTGCCATCAGGAACGACCAGGCGGCCAGCTCCCCCAGGCCGACGCGCATGCCCACCCAATGCGGATGCGACCGCGGCCGCACCAGCTTGAAGATCCCGAACAGGATGAGCACTCCCGCGCCGACCACACGAAGCGGAGCGGGCGCCGCCAGGGCCTGGACGCCGCCCACCACCGCGACGACGAGCGCGATCGAAGCGGCGTGCCCGAGCGCGATGGGCAGGAGGGACTGGAGGACCGCCTCGCGGCGCTGGTCCTGGAGACCGCGCGCCACCGCGAAGAGCCATCCCATGCCTGGATTCAACCCGTGATAGGCCCCGAGCAGCGCGAGCGTGACCCAGGGCCACAATCCATTCATGGATAGCAGTAGGAATCCGAGGAGGCGTCGCCCCCTTCCAGGCGGACCTGGTGCGGGCGCTCTCCGTCGAACGCGACGAAGAACCTCGGGTCGACCGCGATTCCTCCCTCGGGATCGGCGTCGATCTTCGCCATCCAGCCGCGGATGCCGTCCGGATAGAACTGGGCGTCCCAGGAAGCGTAGAGCGAGTTGGTGAGATAGACGCGGCGGCCGTCGCGGCTGACCTCCACCATCTGCGGGCCGCCGTTCAGCTCGCCCGCTTTCTCATGCGGCGCCCGCTTCACGATTCCGCCCAGCCGGACCGACCCAGCGGGCCGCGGGTTGAACGGATCGCTCACGTCGTACTGCTTCAGCTCCCCGGTCCCCCAGCAGGAGACGTAGAGGAACTTGTCGTCGAGGCTGAGCTCGATGTCCGAGACCAGCGGCGGAACCGCGCCGAACGGCTTCAGCGCGGGCGGGAGCTGCGCGGCGTCAGCCGGCTCGGCCGGGATCTCGATGGCCTTGCGGATCTCCCACTTCCCGCTGGTCCGATGCCAGAGCCAGACCGAGGCGGAGAGGTCCTTCAGGGAGACCACCACCCCGACGAAGCCGTACGCCTTGGTGGGATCGTGGGCCGGGCGCAGCTCCAGCACCATCTGCTGCTCGGCGCCCAGGTCCAGCTGCTGCAAGTGGGTCCGCTTGCGCAGGTCCCAGATGTGCAACGACCGGCCGTACTTGCCCTGCAGCAGCAGCTCGGGATTCAGGCCGCCCTCGACCATCTTGGGCGTTCCCCACTCGCTGGTGATCAAGGTGTCGTATCCGAGGTGCCAGGCGAAGTCGTAGGCGAGGACCTGGGGTCCGCGATCGACTTCCCAGCGGCCGAGCACCTCGAAGCTGTCGTGATCGAGGACCATGATCCCGCCCGGCCCCTCGCCCTGGGGCGACCCCAGGGCGCCCACGTAGATCCCGTCGGGCGCGCAGTGCACGGTGTGCAGGCGGCTGTACCCCGCGCGCTCCGCCACCTGCTCTGGCTCGATCACCTTGACGATCCGCGGCTGCCGCGGGTCGGGCTTGGTGTCGATCACGTGGAGGCGCGAGGAGCGCAGCCCGGGAACGAGCAGGTAGCGGCGTTCGACGTGGGGATGCGGCGCGTACGGGCAGAGGGCCGAGCTGCAGGCGTTCCAGCCGAAGTGGTGCAGCTCGTCGCCCGCGTTGGGCATCTCCACCCGGCCGACCACCTTCGAATAGCTGGGCGAGCCGGGGTCGACGTCGACCACGCAAAGCGCGTCGGGTTTGCCGGCGAGGGCCGGGTTCAGCGTGACCAGATATGCGAGCCGCTCCGCCGGAGCTTGCATGGCCATGCGGGCGGACGGATAGAACGTCGGATCTGGAGTCCAGAACGACATGACGCCCCCCTTTCATGGTCGATCTGCTCTCTACGGCGCGATGTGGTCAAGCCCCGGCGCCGCGTTGCAGGGGGACGCTATCTCCGCGCGGAAGTCTTCCGCTTCTTCTTCGCGGACCGGGCCGGCCGGCGGGCGCGCTCCGGCAATCCGTTGCCGGCCCGGGCCAGCTGCGCCTTGGCCTGGTTCACCCAGTGCTGCCGGTACTCCGCCGCGCGGCGGACGATCCGCTCGAAGACCTCCTTCCCGTTCTGCGGGGCCTCCGCGCTGCCGGTGCCGCCCTCGGGCCGGATCTTCAGCTCGTTCAGACGGGCGAAGACGGGCTTCATCGCCTTCTCGGGGCTCAGGTAGAACTCGCTGCCGCGCACGCGCACGAAGCTCCAGCCCAGCCGCTCGAGGATGGCCTGCCGGGCCATGTCCTCGCGGAGCTGCTCGACCGCTTCCGCCTTGTCGCCGTCGCACTCGATCGCCAGCCGCCGCCCGGCGCCTTCCACGACCAGGTCGATCGTGTAATGGCCGACCCGCCAGTGCGGCAAGACCCGATAGCCGGCCTCGAAGAGGCGGTTGTGGACCTCGTGCTCCAGCGGGGTCTCCGAGGACTCCTCGGACTGCTTCATGAGCAGCCGCACCGCCTGCGGATCCTCGGCGTGCTGGATCAGCCGCCGGCGCAGGTCCTTCGGCTTCAGGTCGGCCGGGTCGAGCGAGTGGACGACCCACATCTGATCGCGCGCCCGGCTGGCGGCCACGTTGAAGCGCTGCTTGAACATCGGCTCGCTGCGCAGGCGGAGCGGGCTGTCCGATGCGCTGTCCACCACCGAGAGGAACATCACGTCCCGCTCGTCGCCCTGGAACTGGGCGGCGTTTCCGCACAGCACCCGGCGCGACTCGTACTCGGCCGGCGGGAGGTGGTGCAGCAGGAGCCGCTCGATCTCCAGCGCCTGGTCGTCTCCCACCAGCGAGATGACCCCGAAGCTCTTGTTCTTGTATTCAGGCTGTTCGATCGCCGCCCGGATCAGCGAGGCGATGGCCATCGCCTCCGCCGGGTTGGTCTCGTTGGCCGCCCGGCCGTTCTCCACCCGGTGGGAGATCACGTGCGGCTTCAAGGTGGCCTTGCTGGGGTCGCGCAGGGGCCGGATCTTCCCCCCGTAGCAGAGGTGATTCGAGAACTCGATGATCTCCGGCACGCAGCGGAAATGCTCGGTGAGGATGATCGGGCCCCCGAACGACTGCCGCGCGAGGTCATAGACGGACATCTGGCCGTCATAGAGGACCGAGTTGGGGATGTCCTCCAGGTGCTCGTCGATGAGCTGCTGCACCACCGCCAGGTCTTGCCCCACGGCCGACGGGCTCACCTGCTCGTGGTCGCCCACCACCACCACCCGGCGCGCCATGTAGAAGGGGATCAGCGCCATCACGTCGGCCTGGCTGGCCTCGTCGGTGATCACCACGTCGAAGCGCGTGCTCGGCTCGAAGGTCTCCACCGCGCGGGCGAGCGGCATGATCCACACCGGCACCGCCGAGCGGCACTCGGTCATCTTCTGGCTGGCCTCGACGATCAGCCGCGGGACCCGCTTTCCCTGCCCCTTGCCGATCCGGCGCACCATGTCGAGCCAACCGACCAGCGCCTGCTGCTGCTGCGAGGTGGTCCGGCGGACCTGCGCCCCCCACGCGCGCCGGTCGATCAGCTCGGCGGTCACCCTGCGCAGCTCCGGCCCCAGCCGGTCGATCTGCGCCTGGAGCGCGGGCAGCGACATCTTTCCTCTCCGCTCCAGCTCGTCGTGCAGCTGCCGCCACAGCCACGCCGCCTGCGGGTCGCCCGGAGGGGAGGGCGCGTCGTGGGGCGCGCGGCGCTCGTGGATGGCCTTCGCCCAGGCCGGCGCCGCCGCCTGCAGGGCCAGCAGGAGGTCCCGTCTGCGCGCGGCGATCTTCCGCTGGCGGTCGAGCCCGGCCAGCCGCTGGTGGGCGTCGCGATAGTCCGCCGGCGACAGCCGCTCGGCCGCGCGCGAGAGCTGCGAGAGCACCCGCGCGGGGGTGCCGTCCGGCGGGAGGGCCAGCGCCGCGCGGAGCGATTCGATCTCGGCCGTCACCTGGCCGAAGCGCGCCATGTCCTTGCGGGCCTGGAAGGCGGCCGGCAGGAGCACGCCGGCGACTTCCTTGAGCCGGTGCAGCAGCCCCTCGGTGCTGTCGGCGCCTTTCTGTTCGGCGAGGAACTCGCGCCAGCAGAATCCGTCCTCCTCCAGCTCTTTCTCGATCGGCTCCCACTCTTCGGCGTGCCAGGCGAGGCACCGGCGGATCTGCTTGGCGATCTGCGCGGCGGCCTCGTGGGGCTTCTCGGAAAGCTTGGCCCAGGCGGGAGCGGATTGCGGGACCATCTGGCGGTCCCACCTGCCCTCCAGGTCCCGCCGCATGATCGCGAGGACGATCTGCCCGCGCAGCGCCTGGAAGTGCAGCGGAGTCTTCGGTTCGCCCGAGGCGACCCGGTTCTCGGTCACGAAGCGCTTCCACGAGCCGTGGGTCAAGAGCGCCAGCTTCCCCAGCGTCTTGCCTTTCTTGCAGTAGGCGAGGATCTCGTCGACGACCTGGAGCTGCTCCTCCAGCGGCATGCCCGCGGAGATCGCGGGAGCGTGCCGCAAGACGCTCTCCTTCGCGCGCGCCGTCTCCTGCGTCAGCTGGTCGATCATCTCCAGGAGGCCGTCCCAGTCGGCCCGCTGGGTCCCGCCTTCCTTGCCCGCGGCCACGGCCGCGATCCTCCAGGGCTGCTCCGGGTCGAACACGTCGATCGCCTTCACGACCTTCGAGAGCACCTTGTCCAGGGCCGCGGTCGCCGGCTCGTCCAGCGGCGCCCGCCACAGCTCCTTGCGGTAGTTGCGCTCCGCCTTGGAGAACCGCTCGTGTTCCTGGACCGCCTGCTCGAACTCTTCCGGGGAGAGCAGCGACTTCGCCTCGGGAAGGGGCCGGCCCAGCTCCGCCTCATCCTCGATGCCCAGCGCCTCGGTGCTCGCGTACAGCTCCTTGATCTCGGCCACCGGGAGCGGCAGCGCGGCGCCGGCCTGGACCGGCGAGGGGATCCAGCCGTGGGTGTGCGCCTCGGCGGCCACCTTTCGCGCGGCGTCGGACGGGGAGAGCTTGGTCTTGAGGAAGACCAGCTCGCGGTATTCGTCGGCCCGCGCGTCGAACAGCTCCTGGCGGTGCTTGCGGAGCTGGGCGAGCAGCTCCTTGCGCTGGGCGGCGAGCTGCTCCGCCTCGGCTTCGAGCTTCTTGGGGTTTCCGGTGGAGAGCCGGTCGATGATGGTGGAGACCGAGCCCTCCAGCTGGCTGCGGCTCTCGATGTCGCTCTCCAGCACGCTCACGCTCAGGGGCCGCAGCTTCTCCACCACGTGGTCGCGCAGCACGCGCAGCGCCTTGGTGGTGTGGCTGGTGACCAGGACGCTCTGACCCTGGGCGAGGAGGTGACCGATCAAGTTGGCGATGGTGTGCGTCTTCCCGGTGCCCGGAGGTCCCTGGACGAGGACGCAGCCGTTGCGCTCCAGCCGGACCGCGATCCGGATCTGCTCCGGGTTGGCGGGCTTGCTGAGCAGGATTTTTTCCGGCTCGTCCCCCGGCTCGAAGGTCTCGGCCTTCTCGTCCGCTTCGGGCGGCGGGTCCAGGCCGACGATCTTCAGCAAGGCGAGCGGGAGATCCTGCCGGCTCGCCAGATCTTCGAGCGTGCCCTCGATCGCGGTGGCGTAGCCCAGCGTGCGGGTGCGGAGGAAGAGGACCGGCGCCCGCCCGATCTTCGGATCCTCGGCCTCCTTCTCCGGGGCCTCCTCGGCGAATTGCCCGCGCGGCGAGAGCTGCACCACGAAGCGCTTGAGGAACTCGAGCGTGTCGGCGCCGCCCAGGGGATGGAAACCGCCGCGATCCAGCTCCTCGCGGCAGCGGGCCAGCACCTTGGGCTCGATGTCCGGCATGGAGCGGAAGAGCGCCGAGTACAGCTCGACCTCGCGGCCGGTCTCGATCAGGGTGAACTCGGGGACGCTGGGGTTGAAGGCGAGGTGGATGCGCTGGAGCAGGATGGGATGGTAGATGCTGCCGTCCAGCTTCTTCCAGCTCAGGATTCCGTCGCCCAGCACCAGCTCGATGCTCTCGGCCTCGCGCTCGATCCGGCCGTACAGCTCGTAGAGCTGCTCGAAGATCCTCATCGTCGCGCGCGCCGGACGCTCGGTGGCGGCCCAGGCGTCGTGCTGGTTGCGCCAGCGCTCGTACGCCTCGACGCGGCGGGGCTCGGAGTCGAAGCGGATCGGCTCGGATCCGGCGCTTCCCTTGGTCTCCAGGAGCACGACTACGCCGTCCGGATCCTCCCAGTCGCCGGCCAGCCACTCCGCGACGGGCAGCGGCGGCTGCGGGGCCTGGGTGAACGTGGGCCTGCCCACCTTGAGGATGAAGTCGTCTTCCTCCGAGTCCTCTCCGTTGAGCACGTGCCGCTCGATCGAGGGGTGGTCGGGGAGGCTCCGGAACCAGAGCGTCCAGGGCTGCTCCGACAAGTCCCGCTTGGCCGGGTTGCGGTGCTCGTTGAGCGCCTTGAGGTAGCGGAAGACGCGCGCGATCCGCTCCCGGCCTTGCTGTTGCGACTTCGCGTCCGGCATGTCCCCTCGCGTATGAAATCCCGACGTGGAAGCGTCCCCCGCAGGCGACAGCTTGCCCTTGAAGCAGGTTGTTCCGCTAGGAACCGATCGCCTACAAAGGAGGGGGGAAGGCGCTCCTCCCACCTCGGAGCGTGCGCGTTACTCCGACATGATGCGCGCGAGTGCGACGGCCGCGCACCGGTTCGCAGAGAATCTCCGCCCGGCGGTCCGGTACATAGGAGGCATGAACTCTCCAGCTTCCGTCATGGGGTGCTCCAGCTGCGGCGCTCTCTATCCGCCCACCCCCGGGGACCGGGGCGTCTGCGAGGATTGCCGCCGCCTTCTTCCCGCCGATCCACAGTGGCGGTCCGGTGGGGCGGGCCCCGGAGCGCAGAAGCCTGCGGGATCTCCACCGCGGCCGGCGGCCGGGCCTTCGCCGCGGCCGGCATCCGGGCAGGCCATCGGCTCGATCGCCAAGCGGCCGGCATCCTCCTTCAGCGCGCAGCGCCCCCCGAGCTTCCGCAGATCGAACGCGCTGCGGCGGCTCGCGATCGGCGCTTCCTGCGCCGCGGCAGTCGCCGGCGGCGGCGGGTGGCTGATCACGCACGAGCGCTCGCTCTCCGACGTGGAGCGCGCCATCCGGCATCGCTCGCCATCCGAGGCGTGGACCGCGATCAAGCGGCACGCAGCGACCGGGTGGGCCGCCCTCGAGGCCCGCCTGCCGTTCGACCTGGGGAAGCGGAGCGGATCGGCGGCGACGCCCTCGCGCCCGGCCGTTCGCGACTCGACCGCATCGCACGCGACGCAGCACCGCGCGAAGAAGACTGGAAAGCGCGGCAGGGACGACCTGAGCGGGGCCGGCAACACGCCGTAGGGCTGCGTACCGGATCTTTGCATCTCGAGATACCGCGACCTACCCATGGCCGCCCGATGACCAATGGGGCGCGGCCATTAGAATCCAATCCATACCGGTGGAAGGAGGTCGACCGATTCGAGCGGAGGATCACCCGTGCCCAACTTCCACGTCAGGACAGCAGCTCGAGACACAGGCACCGGTCGCCGCCGGCAGAGCGGGCGGAAGAAGGTCCGGGGCAACGTCGCCGTCGCGATGATCGACATCCTGGGATTCAGCGACGTCAGCCGGCACGAAAATCCGCAGCGCATCTTCGACGAGATCGTCGAGCCGCTCGTGCAGGTCCGGCAAAACGCCTCGGCGGTGGCGTGGGCCCTCTCGGGGCGCCGCGAGGAAGTCTTCACTCTCGCCTTCTCGGACACGATCCTGGTCTACCGCCCGGAGCGCTCGGACTTCCGGGTCGCGGAAGCTCTTTCGCCCCACACCTGCATCAAGCTGGTGGGCGCCACCGTCGCCGACATCATCCAGAAGGGGCTCCGGCGCGAGCGGCCCATCCTGTTCCGCGGGGCCATCGCCTGGGGCCAATGCTTGATCAGCCCGGTCGAGCCGCGCTGTTTCATCGGCGCTCCGATCATCGAGGCCTACTGCCTGGAGCGCGAGCAGGAGTGGGCCGGCGCCGTGCTGGCTCCCACCGCGGCCGCCGCCTTCGGCGAGCCGGACGGGCACACCTTCGTCCGGTACCGGGTACCTTTGAAGAACGGCCGCTCGATGGACGGCGCCACGGCGGTCAATTGGCTCCATTACCTGGGCGCGCAAGGGGCCCGCTTCGACAACCTCCCTGCGCCCTCGTCCGATCTGTCCGAAGACGAGCGAGCCGCCGCCCTGAGGAAGCAGGAGAACATGCGCGCGTTCCACGACCACTTCAGGAAGGGGTCCCGCGGGCAGCGCTGACCAGCGCGCGCGTGCTGGGATGGCGAGGGTCGGCCACCAGCGCTGCCGGGTGCGCGACCTCGACCAGCGCGCCGCGCGAAAGGACCCCGATCCGATTGCAGAGCGAGGCGGTGAGCCGCAGGTCGTGCGAGATGAACAAGCAGGCGATGGAGAGGGAACGCTGCAGGTCCCGCAGCAGATTCGCCATCTGGGCCTGGAGCGAGACGTCGAGCGCGCTCAGCGCCTCGTCGAGGACGAGCAGGGCCGGCCCGGTCGCCAGCGCCCGCGCCAGCGCCACCCGCTGCGCCTGCCCGCCGGAGAGCTCGTGCGGGTAGCGGTGCAGCAGCTCGGGTCCCAGCTCCACGGTGCGGAGCAGCTTCCGGGCATTCTCCTCGTACTGCGATGGCCTCGCCAGCCGGTGCAGGGCGAGCGGTTCGGCGAGGATCGCGGCCACCGTCATGCGCGGGTCGAGCGAAGATCCCGGGTCCTGGAAGACGATCTGCATCTCCCGCCGGGCGGCGCGCAGCTCCCTCTCGGGCAGCGCGAGCAGGTCGCGCCCCCGCCAGCGCACGCTGCCTCGCGCCGGTTCCAAGAGCCTCAGCACGGCGCGCGCCAGGGTTGATTTTCCAGAGCCGCTCTCGCCGACGATGCCGAACATCTCGCCCGGCTGCACCG
>DATFTN010000164.1:0-3270 GCA_035261845.1 Myxococcales bacterium
CAGCTGGAGAACCGCATCAAGAAGGCGGTGGTGCTGGCCGACAAGCCGCTCATCACGCCCGACGATCTGGAGCTGCGCGCCGAGCAGCTGGATCCCATCCTGCCGCTCGCTCAGGCGCGCGACGAGTGGCAGAAGCGCTACATCAACGAGGTGCTCGAACGGAACGGCGGCAACCGGACCAAGACGGCCAAGGACCTCGGGGTCGATCCGCGCACCATCTTCCGCCACCTGGAGCGGATGGAGGCGGAGAGGCGCGGAGAGGCGCTCCCACCCGACCCCTTGGACTCGGAAGGATGACATCCGTGTCGCGCCGGCGCGGCGCACGAGTGCACGCCCGTCACGCAAATCCATTGGATTCCGCGATGATCCGTCCTGGCTCGCCGCTTGCTCCAAGAAGGTCCGCGGGCATGTGTGTGTCCGCGGCCGTTCTCCTCGTCCTCGCCCAGGGATGCTTGATGCCGCAGTCGGTCGATCCAGCGAACACGCGCCCGCACACGATCCCGCGCGTGGACGTGATCAATCTGCCCGACTACCTGCTGAAGCCCACGATGCTGCTCTATCCCCGGGGCCCCGCCGATCCGACCAGCTGCCACTGCGTCCTGGACGTCAGCATCTCCATCATCGCGGACGATCCCACGGTGAACGTCGAGGGCCGCCTGTTCGTCGACTACGACCTGTCGGTGCCCACCTCGCAGCGCAGGGTCGACACCAAGGTCCTGGAAGGCGATTTCCAGAGCTCCAAGACCACGCGCGGCCCGGTTCACTTCACCATCGACGCGGACCAGTTCGGGTTGACCCCGACCCCGGACATCCACGTGTTCGAGTTGGTGCTCGCCGAGCAGGCGGGGTTCGCGGCCGACTCGGTGTCCCCTTCGCAACGCGCCACCAAACCGGGCTACGAATCGTCCGTCCTCAAGTTCGTCGTCGAGGTGCGCGCGCAGGACCCCCTGCGGCCGACGTGCGACGTCCAGGCGGTAGCGCCCCAGGTGAGGAGCTGCTCGCCGTGAACCCGCGCACGGTCTGCGCTCTGCTGACCCTGAGCGCGGCCTGCGCCATCCGCGATCCGCGGCTGAGCGGAGCCGCCCTGCCCTGCAACTCGAGCGCGCAGTGCTCGAGCGGCTCGGTGTGCTTCCTGGGCGAGTGCCGCGGCAGCTCGTCGCAGCTCTCGCTGGTGATGGCCGAGGTGCGCGCGCCGGCGGACCAGCAGCTGGGCGTCCTGCAGAAGGCCGGCATCGACCTGCGCCAGTCCGCGCTGGTCGACTTCCAGCTGCAGCCCCTTCTCTCGGCGTCGGGCAACGTGCTGCAGGCGGTGGACGGCCAGCCGGGCGCGACCACGCCGGTGCCCGATGCCGGCGTGGTGCTGACCGATTCGACGCCGGGCATCGGCGACCGTGCGGCGAGCGTGGTGGCGCAGACCGATGCCTCGGGCGGGTTCTCGCTGACCTTCGCTGCTTCGACCTGGGCAGTGCTGGTGGTCCCGCCCGCGCCCGCGCCACCGCACCGGCCGCCTCCACCCGCGTCTCCGCTGAGCTCCACCGTGACCGGCCTGCCCATCGTCCTCCCCGCGCCGGGCCAGCTCGCGCAGGTCGGCGGGAAGCTCGTGAGCGGCCCATCGTCGCCGCTGTCCGGGGCGCGGGTCGCGGCCGTCGATCCGAGCGGTCAGCCTCTGTCCGTCGCGGCTACCACCGACGCCGGCGGCGTCTTCAACCTGCAGCTGCCCCCCGGACCGCCTCCCTACTCGCTGCAGATCGGGCCGAACCCGGAGGCCGCCGCCACCGATCCAGCCATCCCTGCGTTCCCCCTCCAGGGGCCGTTCACCGGCACCGCCCCGGCGATCGATGTCGGCGCGCTTCCTGCCTCAGCGACGTTGGCCGGCAAGGTCACCGACGCCCGGCAGCAGCCGGTCGCGGCCGCCCGGGTGCTGGCGCTCAGCGTGGACCCGACCGGCTGGGTGATCTCGCGCCAGACGGTGACCGATCCGAGCGGCGCATTCTCGATGACGGTCCGCGCCGGGCAGTACGTGGTCGAGGCGGCGCCCGACGTCGACCCCGCGCTCCCCGGCGTCTCGGACGAGATTGCGGTGACGCTGCCGGCGGCGGCCCCGCTGACGATCGTCTGTCCCGACAAGTCGCAGGGAACGGGCGCGGTGATCCGTCCGGACGGCCAGCGGGTCGGGGCGGGCTACCAGATCACCGCCTTGCGCCTTCCGGACCGGCTCGTCGCGACGCGCATGGCGCGCGCGGCGACGACCGACGCCGCGGGCTCGTTCACGATCGTGGGCGACCGCGGACACTACCGGCTGGAGGTCCTGCCGCCCCCCGCCACCGGCCTGCCGCGGAAGATCGTCTCCGTGGAGCTGGGCGCCGCCGGGCAGGTCACGCAACTGCCCCTCCTGCAGCTCTCTCCGGCCCTCGCGGTGGTGGGCACCGTGGGCAGGACGGCGGGGCAGACGCCGGTGGTGGGCGCGACGGTGGACTTCTTCGCGCTGGACTCGAGCGGCACCCGCTCGGTCCTCATCGGCAGCGGCCTCGCCGACGCCCTGGGCCACTATCACGCCGTGCTGCCCGACGTGCCGACTCCCACCGACCAGCCACCCTGAACGTGCTTGAACGGGGCGGGCGCAACGTTTAGAGACGGTGCGTGCCGGCGCGCGACCCGACCCTGCGGACCTACCGGATCGCGCTCTACGCCTTGTTCGGCGCGTTCTGCGCCGCTCTCTTCTTCCTCCTGGTGCGCTCGGTGGCCTCGGACCTGTACGGCCACGCGCCGCCCGCCGTGCCCCAGGCGTCGGCCACCGCCTGCCTGGAGGACGTGGACAGGCTCTACGCGCAGCTCTCGGCGCGCGCGGTGCAACCTGCCCCGGGCGGCCTCGAGGGAGGCTCGCTGGCGCGCGAGTGGGACCTCTGGACGCGCCGCTGGGAGGACGAGGTGGCGCGGGTCAGCGCGCGCTGCAAGCTCGACGACGACCCCGACCCCGCCCTGCGGCAGTTGGCGGCGGCGCTGGACGGCCTGGAGGAGCTGCGGCGCGACCTGTCGCGCAGCGGCGAGAGCGCGTCCGCCGAGGCGCGCCAGGTGAAGGACGCGCTCGCGCAGGCGCGCAAGCTCTTGGGCCTCAAGGCCCGCTGACGCCGGTGGTCAGGGCTTCGGATTCACGGCCTGCGCCGCGGCGGGTTGCGCCGCGGCCTGGTGCGAGGCGAGCCGCTTCAGACGGCCGCGGATGAGCGCGGAGAACTCGCTGCTGGGGTACAGCCCGAGGGCGCGCTCGTACGA
>DATFTN010000165.1:0-13270 GCA_035261845.1 Myxococcales bacterium
AACCAGGCGATGGGCCTGGAGGGGCCGATCGACTACGAGGTCTCCGACCAGGCGCTGGCGCCGGTTCCGGAGGAGGACCAGGACCTGGGCGCGCTGCTCCAGCAGGCCCTCGACACGCGGCCCGACGTCTCCTCCGCGGTGCAGCAGGTCCGCGCGCAGCAGCTCACCCTGCGATCGGTCCAGGGAGCGTACGGGCCGACGCTCTCGGCCAACGCCGGATTCACCCAGGGCGGCAACGCGCTCGACGATCTGGGATGGAACCTCAGCGCTGGCTTGACCCTCAGCTGGCAGCTGTACCAGGGGGGCTTCACCGTCGCGCAGACGCACGAGGCGGAGGCGAATCTGGCCGGCGCGGTGGCTCAGCTCGACGCGGTCCGGCAGCAGGTGCGGCTCGAGGTGGACCAGGCGCGGCTCGCCGTGCGCGCCGCCAAGGCCGCCTCGCGCGCCGCGAAAGTGGCGCTCACCTCGGCGCGCGATCGCCTCCAGCAGGCCGAGGCGCGTTACCAGAACGGCGCCGGCAGCGTGATCGAGCTGGGCGACGCGCAGATCGCCGAGGCGCAGGCGGGCGCCCAGGTGGTGCAGTCGGATCTCGGGCTCGCCACGGCGCGAGCGCAGCTGCTCAAGGCTTTGGGACGCTGAAGGAGAGGCGACGATGAGGCGGTGGATCCTGGCAGCCCTCGGCGTGGTCGCCGTCCTCGCGGTGGCGATCTGGCTCGTCCGCCGGTCGGACCAGAAGAAGGCCGCCGAGACCGCCCAGGCACAGGCGCAGCAGCGGGCCGTCCCGGTGGTGACCGCGCAGGTGCAGCAGCGCGACCTGCCCATCTATCTCGACGGCCTGGGCTCGGTCATCGCCGCCAAGACGATCGCGGTCCGGGCGCAGGTGGAAGGCCGCCTCGACTCCGTGCTCTTCAAGGAAGGGCAGGTGGTCCGGCGGGGGGACGTGCTGGCGCAGATCGACGCCCGCCCCTTCCGCGCGACGCTGGTGCAGGCCGAGGGCGCCCTGGCGCGGGACCAGGCCCAGCTCAAGACCGCGCGCATCATCCTGCAGCGCAACCAGGACCTGCTCCGCCGGAACTTGATCGCTCCGCAGGACGTCGATACCCAGCAGGCCACGGTGGGGCAGTTCGAGGGAGCGGTGATCATCGACCAGGGCCAGCTCGACGCCGCCAAGCTCAACATCGAGTACTCGCGCATCACCTCGCCCATCGACGGCGTCACCGGCGTGCGCCTGATCGACCCTGGCAATCTGGTGCGAAACACCGACGCGAGCGGCATCGTGGTCCTCACCCAGCTCGATCCCATCGCGGTGCTCTTCACGCTGCCGCAGGACTTCTTGCCGCAGGTGGCGCAGCAGATGGAGCTGGGCACCCTTCCGGTCGAGGCCTGGAGCCGCGACGGCAACACCAAGCTCGCCACCGGCGAGCTCCTGGTGATCGACAACCAGATCAACCAGAACAGCGCCACCATGCGGCTCAAGGCGACCTTCGCCAATCCCCAGCGCCTGCTCTGGCCGAACCAGTTCGTCAAGGCTCGCCTCTTGCTCACCGTCCGCAAGGGGGCGGTGGTGGTGCCGTCGACCGCGGTGCAGCGCGGGCCCGACGGCACCTTCGTCTACGTGGTCGGGTCCGATCAGACGGTGCAGCCGCGGCCAATCGAGGTGGACCTGACCCAGGGGGACCTGACGGTCGTGGCGCGCGGCGTCTCCGCGGGCGAGGTGGTGGTGGCGGACGGCGCCTCGGCGCTCCGGCCGGGCGCCAAGGTCGCGCCGCGCCCGGCGGCGCCCTCGGCGCAACGGCCCCCGCAGCAGCCCAGCGGGCGC
The DNA here is from genome assembly GCA_035261845.1 of Myxococcales bacterium. Classification (GTDB taxonomy): domain Bacteria; phylum Myxococcota; class Myxococcia; order Myxococcales; family 40CM-4-68-19; genus VBKO01. The sequence continues at coordinate 1,820 of DATFTN010000165.1, forward strand.
GCGGTCGGAGTCGATCGGTGAGCATCTCCGAACCCTTCATCCGGCGTCCCGTCGCCACTTCGCTCTTGACCGCCGGGCTCCTCCTCGCGGGCGTGATCGGCTACCGCCAGCTTCCCGTCGCGGCCCTGCCGCAGGTCGACTACCCCACCATCCTCGTCTCCACGCTTTTGCCGGGGGCGAGCGCCGACACCATGGCCTCGGCCGTGACCACCCCGCTGGAGAGGCAGTTCGGGCAGATGCCGGGCCTCTCGCAGATGACCTCGGTGTCCGGCTTCGGCAGCTCGCAGATCACGCTGCAGTTCGAGCTCTCGCGCAGCATCGACGCCGCCGAGCAGGACGTCCAGGCGGCCATCAACGCCGCCTCGAACCTGCTCCCGCGCACGCTGCCTGCGCCGCCTACGTATTCCAAGAGCAACCCGGCGGACACGCCCGTCTTGACCCTCGCCGTCAGCTCGGAGTCGATGCCCATCTCGCAGGTCGCCGACGCCGCCGACTCGATCCTGGCGCAGAAGGTCTCGCAGGTCTCGGGAGTGGGGCTGGTGACCATCGGGGGTGGGCAGAAGCCAGCGGTGCGCGTGCAGGCGGATCCGGCCGCGCTGGCGGGGACCAGCCTCACGCTGGAGGACGTGCGCACCGCCTTGGTCGCGGCCAACGTCAACCAGCCGAAAGGCAACCTGGACGGGCCGCGGCAGGACTTCGCGCTGGCCACCAACGACCAGCTCTCCGACGCGGCTTCCTACCGGCCGCTGATCATCGCCTACCTGAACGGCGCGCCGGTCCGCTTGCGCGAGGTGGCGCAGGTGGTGGACGGAGTGGAGAACGCCCAGCTCGCCGGCTGGGCCAACGGCAAGCGCGCGGTGATCGTCAACGTGCAGCGCCAGCCGGGCGCGAACGTCATCCAGGTCGCCGACCGGGTCAAGGCGCTCTTGCCGCAGCTGCAGGCGAGCCTGCCGCAGGCGCTCGAGGTGACCATCCTGAGCGACCGCACCGAGACGGTCCGCGCCTCCGTGGACGACGTGCAGTTCACGCTGGTCCTCACCGTGCTCCTGGTGGTCGCGGTGATCTACGTCTTCCTGCGCTCGGTGCGGGCGACCATCATCCCGGGCATCGCCGTCCCGCTCTCGCTGATCGGCACTTTCGGCGTGATGTACCTGTGCGGGTACAGCCTGAACAACCTCTCGCTCATGGCGCTGACCATCTCCACCGGATTCGTGGTGGACGACGCCATCGTGATGATCGAGAACATCGCCCGCTACATCGAGCACGGCGACCGCCCGTTCGAGGCGGCGCTGAAGGGTTCCAAGCAGATCGGCTTCACCATCGTCTCCCTCACCGTCTCCCTGGTGGCGGTCCTGATCCCGCTGCTCTTCATGGGCGGCATCATCGGCCGGTTGTTCCGCGAGTTCGCGGTGACGCTGGCCATCGCCATCGGCGTCTCGGCCGTGCTCTCGCTGACGCTGACCGCGATGATGTGCGCGCACCTGCTCAAGCCTCACGGCGAAGAGCAGGAAGGGCGGCTGGCCCGCGCGTTCGAAGGCGGCTTCGCCAGGATGCTGGGCGCCTACGAGCGCACCCTGCGCTGGGTGCTGTCGCACCAGCCGGAGACGCTCGCGGTCACCGTGGCCACGCTGGTGCTCACCGGCGTCTTGGCGGCGGCGATCCCCAAGGGGTTCTTTCCCTTGCAGGACACCGGCCTGATCGTGGGCTTCTCCGTGGCTCCCCCGGACGCTTCCTTCGCCCGGATGACCGGCCTGCAGCGCGCCGCGGACGAGGCGATCATCTCCGACCCGGACGTGGCCTCGGTCGCCTCCTCGATCGGGGCCGACGGGACCAACCCGACCAGCAACAGCGGGCGGGTGTCGATCACCTTGAAGCCGCGCTCGGATCGGAAGTCGGACGTGGGGGAGATCATCCGCCGGCTCCAGCAGAAACTCGCCGAGGTCCCCGGCATCACCATCTACCTGCAGCCGGTGCAGGACCTGACCATCGAGACCCGGACCAGCCGCACCCAGTTCCAATACACGCTGGAGGACGCCGACCCCGCCGAGCTGTCCGAGTGGGCCCCGCGCATGCTGGAGAAGATGCGCGCGCTGCCGCAGCTCGCCGACGTCGCCAGCGACGAGGAGTCCGACGGGCTGCAGCTGCGCATCACCGTCGACCGCGACACAGCGTCCAGGATGGGGATCGCCCCGCAGACCATCGACGACACGCTCTACGACGCCTTCGGACAGCGGCAGGTCAGCACCATCTTCACCCAGCTCAACCAGTACCGGGTGATCCTCGAGATGAAGCCGGAGGACGCGCAGCATCCCGAGGCGCTCGACAAGCTCTACTTGCGGGCGCAGACGGGCGAGCAGGTCCCCCTCTCCGCGTTCGCCGATGCGCGGGAGACGCTCGCGCCCCTGGCCATCAACCACCAGGGCCAGTTCCCGGCGGTGACCATCTCCTTCAACCTGGCGAACGGCGCCGCGCTGGGCGACGCGGTGGACGCGATCAACGCGATCCGGGCGGAGCTCGGCCTGCCTCCCGGCGTCCGCTCCGAGTTCGCCGGCACCGCGCAGGCCTTCCGCGAGTCGCTGGCCAGCGAGCCGGCGCTGATCCTGGCCGCGCTGGTGACCGTCTACATCGTGCTGGGCGTTTTGTACGAGAGCTACATCCACCCGGTGACCATCCTCTCCACCCTGCCGTCGGCCGGAGTGGGGGCCCTGCTCGCCCTGATGGTCTGCCGCACCGACTTCAGCGTGATCGCCCTGATCGGCATCATCCTCTTGATCGGCATCGTGAAGAAGAACGCCATCATGATGATCGACTTCGCGCTCGAGGCCGAGCGCGACCAGGGCCTCACGCCCCTCGAGGCGATTACCCAGGCGTGCCTCCTGCGGTTCCGCCCGATCATGATGACCACCATGGCGGCGCTGCTCGGCGGGCTGCCTCTGGCGCTCGGACAGGGGACCGGCTCCGAGCTGCGGCGGCCGCTGGGCATCAGCATCGTCGGCGGCCTGATCGTCTCGCAGGTCCTCACTCTCTACACGACGCCCGTCATCTACCTGTACATGGGCCGCCTCGGGCGCCTCCTGAGCGGGCGCAAGAAGGTGGAGCCCGAGCCGCAGCTGTCGCCATGAACGTCTCGGCCCCCTTCATCCGGCGGCCCGTCGCCACCTCGCTGCTTGCGGCGGCGGTGCTGCTCGCCGGGGCGGCCGCGTACACCCAGCTCCCGGTGGCGCCGCTGCCGCGCGTCGACTTCCCCACCATCTCGGTGAACGCGGCCCTTCCGGGAGGCAGCCCGGAGACGATGGCCTCCACGGTGGCAGCCCCGCTCGAGCGCCGCTTCGGGCGAATCGCGGGGCTGCGCGAGATGACTTCGGTCAGTTACCTGGGCTCGACCAGCATCACGCTGCAGTTCGAGCTGGACCGGGACGTGGACGCCGCCGCGCGAGACGTCCAAGCGGCGATCAACGCGGCGGGCGGCGATCTTCCCGCCAATCTCCCCACCCGTCCGAACTACCGCAAGGTGAACCCGTCGGACGCGCCCATCCTGATCCTCGCGCTGACCTCGCAGACCTTGCCGCTCGGGGTGGTGTACGACCAGGCGAACACGGTGCTGGCGCAGAAGATCTCGCAGGTCCCCGGGGTCGGCCAGGTGTTCGTGGGAGGCGGCCAGCAGCCCGCCGTGCGCGTCCAGGCCGATCCGCAGGCCCTGGCCGGCCTTTCGCTCTCGCTCGAAGACGTCCGCACGGCGTTGGTCAATTCCACGGTGAACCAGCCCAAGGGAGCCGTCAGCGGCGCGGTACAGATGCGCACCGTGGCCGCGAACGACCAGCTCCTCAAGGCCAAGGACTTCGCTCCGCTGGTGATCGCCTACCGCAACGGTGCGCCGGTGCGCCTGCAGGACGTCGCCCGCGTCCTGGACAGCGTGGAGAACGAGCGCGTCGCTGCCTGGGCGGACCACCAGCGGGCGGTCTTGATCATCATCCGCCGCCAGCCCGGCGCGAACATCATCGACGTGATCGAGCGGGTCAAGGCGCTGCTACCGCAGCTCGCCGGGTCGATCTCCCCTTCCATCGACGTGCAGGTCTCGCAGGACCGCAGCCAGACCATCCGCGCCTCCGTCTCCGACGTGCAGTTCACGCTGGTGATCAGCGTGTGCCTGGTGGTGCTGGTGGTGTTCGCATTCCTGCGCAGCCTGCGGGCGACCGCGGTGCCCAGCGTGGCGGTGCCCCTCTCGCTGGTCGGCACCTTCGGGGCGATGTACCTGCTCTCGTATAGCCTGGACAACCTGTCGCTGATGGCGCTGACCATCGCCACCGGGTTCGTGGTGGACGACGCGATCGTGGTCACCGAGAACATCGCCCGCTACGTCGAGCAAGGGATGCCCGCGCGCCAGGCGGCCCTGGTCGGGGCGAAGCAGATCGGCTTCACCATCATCTCCATCACCGCCTCGCTCCTGGCGGTATTCATCCCCATCCTGCTCATGGGCGGCGTCGTCGGCCGGCTCTTCCGGGAGTTCGCGGTCACGCTCTCGGTCGCCATCGCCATGAGCGCGGTCGTCTCGCTGACGCTGACGCCGACGATGGCTTCGCGGCTGTTCAAGCCGGCCCACCAGAACGCGCAGGGCCGCTTCGCTCGCGCGGCCGAGCGCGTCTTCGACCGGCTCCTCAGGGAATACGACCACGCTCTGCAGTGGGTGCTCCGGCACCACGTGTTCATGCTCGTCGTCACGGTGGCCACGTTTCTCCTTTCGGTGGCGCTCTACGTGCTCATGCCCAAGGGGCTGTTCCCGCAGCAGGACACCGGGGCCCTGGCCGGGTTCTCGGACGCGCCCCAGGACGTGTCCTTCGCCACCATGAAGCAGCGGCAGGACGCGGTGAACCAGGTGGTGCTCTCCGATCGCGCGGTCGATCACATGGTGTCGTTCATCGGCGGGAACGGGCCGCTCAACAACGGCTTCGTGTTCGTGCAGCTGAAGCCGCTCGCACAGCGCAGGCGGTCGGCGGACCAGGTCATCGCTGACCTGCGCGCCAAGCTCGCCCGGGTAGAGGGGATCACGCTCTATCTACAGTCGGTGCAGGACGTCCGGATCGGCGGCCGCATTTCGCGGACCCAGTACCAGTACACGCTGCAGGACTTGAACCTCGTGGAGCTCCTCGCCTGGGCTCCGCGGGTGCTGGAGAAGATGCGCACGCTCCCCCAACTGCGCGACGTGAATACCGATCAGCAGACGGCCGGGCTGCAGCTGTTCGTGGACATGGACCGCGACACCGCCTCCCGCCTGGGCATCTCGCCGTCGGTGGTCGACTCCACGCTCTACGATGCGTACGGCCAGCGCCAGGTGACCACCATGTACACCCAGGTGAACCAGTACCGGGTGGTGTTGGAGGTGAAGCCCGAGCTGGCCGCGTACCCCGAGTCGCTGCACTCCATCTACGTGCGCGGGCAGGGCACAGATCCGGTGCCGCTGACCTCCTTCGCGCGCTTCGAGCCGCGCGCCACCTCGCTCTCGGTGAACCACCAGGGCCAGTTCCCCGCCGTGACCCTCTCCTTCAATCTGGCGCCCGACGTCTCGCTTGGGCAGGCGGTGACCGCGATCCACCGCGCGGAGCAGGAGATCCGGATGCCGCCGGGGCTCTACGCGAGCTTCCAGGGCACCGCCCAGGCCTTCCAGGATTCGCTGGCCAGCGAGCCCCTGCTGGTCCTGACCGCCTTGCTCGCGGTGTACATCGTGCTGGGCGTCCTCTACGAGAGCCTTATCCACCCGCTGACGATCCTCTCCACCCTTCCTTCCGCCGGAGTGGGGGCGCTCCTGGCGCTGATGCTCTTCAAGAGCGAGCTCTCCATCACCGCCCTGATCGGGATCATCCTGCTCATCGGCATCGTGAAGAAGAACGCTATCATGATGATCGACTTCGCCATCGAGGCCGAGCGGGACCAGGGCCTTTCCACCCGGGACGCGATCTACCAGGCGTGCCTGCTGCGCTTCCGCCCGATCCTGATGACCACGCTGGCGGCGATGCTCGGCGGCCTTCCGCTCGCGCTCGGGCATGGCGTGGGGAGCGAGCTGCGGCGGCCGCTGGGCATCACCATCGTCGGAGGGCTCCTGGTCTCGCAGCTCCTGACGCTCTTCACCACTCCGGTCGTGTACCTGGCGCTGGATTGGTTCTCGCAGCGCCAGCGGCGGAGAGGCGAGGTGGCGCCAGTCGCCCCGGTCTGAGGCCGCGCGGGCGCTCGCCCGGTGGTCGACGATTGCGTACGTGCGTCGTTCAGTAGTCGACGGAACCGCCTCGACCGCAACGTTCGAAGAGCAGTAGCGGGAGGAGAAGGCGATGGGAGGGACCGGTAGGCTGTCGGCGGATGCGCGGCGAGGAGCCAAGCGCGCCGCGGCGATCCTGCTGCTCGGCGTCGCGGCGTCCTGCGCGCACACGTCGATCCGCAAGGTCGGGGACTGCGACCAGGTCCCCGCCGAGCAGCGCGTCGCCTGCGCCGCCTGCACGGTGAAGAACGAGGCCCAGGGCTGGATCGGCGACTACGAGTACCGGCCCGACAACGACCCTTCGGACCGCTGCGTGCGGGTGAAATGATCGAAAGCCCGCCGGGCTTTTCCTACCGCGGAAGCTCGAGGCGGATGCGGAACGTGTAATCGACGTCGACGGGCTGGCCGCTCGGAAGCCTCGCCGGAGCGTAGCGGCGCCGCTCGAGCGCCTCGACCACCGCGCCGTTCATGAAGGGAAGGCCCTGCAGAACCCGGCAGCCGCGCACCGCGCCGTCCACGGTGACGACGCACTTGACGAGCATCACGCCCTCCACTTCGTCCTGCAGTGCCCGCGGCGTGTACTCCGGGTCCGGTCCGGAAATCCTGCGAGGGGGCGTCATCGTCTCCGTCCGGTACTCCAGCGTCGTGTCCGGACCGGCCGGATTCGATCGCTCCACCGCGGCGTCTGGGCTTGGTACTCGGGGTCCGCGTACACGCGTACGCCTAGGGATCGGACGGGACCCGTCGCCCGGGATTGCCCGCCGATCGGAGCTGGGCGCAAGCTCTGTGCGTAATCGCGCTGGAGGTCGCGGGGAGACTTGTAGCAAGCCGCGGCGACCACGGCGAAGGCGAGCAGGCCCTTCCGACCCGGGGCGATCACGGCCCGATCAAAGCAGACGCAACCCCCGATCTCCAAGCGTCGTGCTACCGTCCACCGCCGTGGCGCTCTTCTCCCGCCGGCTGCCGCACGTGTTCCCTCGCGCCGACCTGGCGCGTGCCCTGGCGCCTACCTACGCGAAGGCGGCGCAGGTGGATCCGGAAGAGGCGGAGGACCGCCTGCTCCGCGCGTTCGCCAGCCAGCGCGTGCTCGACCAGATCTACCAGGGGCTCTCCGCCGCGCTGGCCGAGGCGAAGGGGTCGCGCACCACCGAGGACGAGCTGATCGACAAGCTCTCCACCGGCGTCCAGGCCCGCAGCCGGAAGGTGCGCGCGGCCGAGCTGACCCCGGCGGTCTCGGCGGTGTTGGTGCTCGTCAACGTCGAGGTCGGGCAGGCGCCGGAGATGATGCGCGAGGCGATCCAGGGTGGGAAAGGGCAAGCGCTGCTCCAGGAAGGGCTGAAGGCGCTCGGCGCCCACCTGGTGAAGGAGCTGATCCGATAACGGCCGCCGGGCCCGGCCCGCTCCCGCGCGGAGGAGGAACCGCGATGGCATTCCGCAACCTCGTCGAAGAGCGCGAAGGACCGATCGCCTGGATCACCCTGGACCGTCCCGAGCGCCGCAACGCGCTCTCGCTCGAGCACCTCCGGGAGCTGCTCGAGTGCCTGCGGGCGGTGGGCGATGACCGCGCGTTGCGCGTCGCCGTGGTGCGCGCGAACGGCCCGGCGTTCTGCGCCGGCCACGACCTGAGCGAGATGATCGGCCGCGACGGGGCCTTCTTCCATCAGCTCTTCGCCACCTGCGCGGAGGTGATGCAGACCATCCAGTCCATTCCCCAGCCCGTGATCGCCGAGGTGCATGGAATCGCCACGGCAGCCGGGTGCCAGCTGGTCGCCTCCTGCGATCTTGCGGTGGCCGCGGAGGAGGCGCGCTTCGCCACCCCCGGCGTCAGGATCGGCTTGTTCTGTACCACTCCGATGGTCGCGCTCACCCGCGCCGTCGGCTCCAAGAAGGCGATGGAGATGCTCCTCACCGGCGAGCCGATCACGGCGGCAGAGGCGCTCGCCGCGGGGCTGGTGAACCGGGTGGTCCCGGCCTCCCAGCTGCGCGCGGCGACCCGCGCCCTGGCGGACCGCATCGTCGCCTCCAGCGCTTTCGTGGTCGGCTTGGGCAAGAAAGCGTTCTACCGGCAGCTGCCGATGGCGCAGGCGGACGCCTACGCCTACGCCTCCGAGGTGATGTGCGCGAACGCCGCCGCCGAGGACGCACAGGAGGGAATGAGCGCATTTCTAGCGAAGCGCTCCCCCTCGTGGCGCGGATCCTGAATTTCGCAAGCAGTGCGGCGGGTCCGGCGTCTTACATGGAACGCCTTGTGGATCACCCGAGACGCATTGATAGACCCGTTCCAGGGGAGGTCGTCCCTGGCTAGCGCGCAAGCAGTGCAGTTGGTCCGCCGTCCGGCCGTGCTGCTGGTGGACGACGCGCGCGTGGTGCTCAAGGTGGTGGAGCGGGCGCTCTCCTCGGTGGGATTCACCCTCTCCGTGGCGGACAATGCCGAGCGCGCCCTGCAGCTCCTCGACGAGGAGGAGTTCGTCTGCGCGCTGGTCGACCGGAATCTGGTGTCCGCCGACGGGCTGGAGCTGATCAAGCAGATCCGCGAGCGGCAGCCGCGCTGCGCGTGCGTGCTGATGACGGCGTACCCGTCGCTGGGCTCGGCCGTCGAGGCGCTGCGCATCGGAGTGGTGGACTACATCCAGAAGCCCTCGCCCGACTTCGACGTGATCGCCGATCGGGTGCAACACGCGGTGCGGCTGCACCGCAAGCGCGACGGGAACGATGCGGCCCGCTCCAGCGACAGCGCAGCCCAGGATCGCCGGGCCCAGGTGCTCGTGCGCGGCGCGGACGAGATCGTCGCCAGCCTCCGCTCGCTGCAGAGCAAGATGAAGCCCGGCGCCCGCGCCGCGTTCAACCGCGCGCTGGCCGACGCCGAAGCCCACGCCGCTCTGCTTCGCGGCCGCTGACCCACCTGCACCTACAGATGCGCAGGTAGCTCTGTCCGGCGGCGGATGAAATCCGGCCGCCACGGCCGCGTCGACCTGGAGCTGCTCGTCTCCGAGCCGTAGCCGGGGCTACGACGCGGTGTCCAGGGCGACGACCTTCGGCTCCGGATCGTCCTCGATCTTGCGGACCGTGTCGTTCAAGTCCAGGAAGGTGCGGCCGTCCGCCTTGACCAGGAGGCCCGAGTCGCGGTTCAGGCCGCCGTCCTGGACGAAGAGCCGCAGGTACCCGCCCGGGATGGGGACCGTCTCGCCGTCGGCGCAGGCGATGACGGCGCATCCGGTGGCGCGCAGGCGCTCGACCATCTCGGTCCGCCGGAAGCGCGGCACCACCGCGGTGAAGTCGCGGCGCCCGACCGAGGCGAGGAACTCGCGATCGAAATGGTCCCCGTGCTCGTGGCTCACATAGACGAATCGCGGCTTGCGCGGATCTTCCAACTTCCGGCGCACCAGCGGCGCCAGGTGATGGTTCTGCGGAAGCTGCATCCACGCGGAGGCGAACGCGCCGTGGCGCGAGACCCACGGGTCCGCCACCACCACCGCGCCCTCCGTTTCCACTACGAAGCCCGCGTGCCCCAGATAGCCGATCTGCATCGACACCCTCCCTCGCCGCCGCCGTCGAACCCCGCCCGAACAGGTGCTTCAGCCGATCTCCCAATCCCCACTCTCGCCGCGGGCCTCGTACCGGCCCGGCGCGAGCTTCCCGTAGATCGCTGTCGTCGACCGGAATGTCAGAGGTGAGGAGGCTGCGCTGGCCTCCCACCCGGCGGGCCATCGTGCAACGCCCATGCCTCGCCTGCGGCACGACTGGACGAGCGGGCGGTCAATCCACCGGATTTCCCGCGAGGGACCTGCGATTCCTCGAAAGGAGGAATGCCGTTTCCCCGGTCGTCGCGGGCGACTGCGGGCGGAGTCGCGCAGGGGAAAACCGTTCCACATGCGCCGATCCACGCGCGGCATTCGCGCTTGGCTCGGAGATCGCACTGGCTGGCCCTGGCTTGTACGCCCGCCCATCCACGAACGGCGCGCCGTCCTCGTCTCGCATCGTCCACGTCGGGTAGGCCGCGACACGCCGCTCCTTGACCCTCGCCTCGGCCACGGAGTACTGGCCGCGTTTTCGGCGGTGTGCCCGGCCGGCAAGGAGAAGATCCGATATGGGACCCGAGCTCAGGAAGGTGCTGCGCGGGACGCTCCCTGCCGCGCCAGCCGTCGCGGCCGCGCTGCTCGCCTGGTCGCAGCCGTCGCAGGCGAAGGTGACCAGGATCAACGTCGACAAGGCGCGGACGCAATCCCCCGCCTTCGGCGGGCAGGACTTCCCCGCCGGCAGCGGCCGCCAGTACGAGATCCTCGTCGGGACCGCCGACGGCGAGCTGGACCCGAAAAACCCTCTCGACGCCATCATCCAGGACCTGCAGCTCGGCAAGGATCCGGACGGCAAGGTCCGCTACAGGGCCACGTTCCAGCTGGTGAAGCCGATCGACATGTCCACGTCCAGCCACCTGATGTGGCACGACGTGCCCAACCGGGGAGGCCGCCTCACCATCAACGCCATCGAGCGCGGCAACGGAGACGTGGGCCTCAGCAGCGGCTGGCAGGGCGACAACTCCGGCAGCCCCACGGGCCTGGGCACGCTCCAGACCGGCACCACCAACGAATGGGTCAGGGTCCCCGTCGCGAAGAACCTGGACGATTCGACCGTCACGGGCACCGTGTTCGGGCGCATCGTCAACCAGAGCGGCACCAACTCCCAGCAGATCTTCGTGCAGGCGAACCGGCTGCCTTACAAGCCGTTCACGCTGGACACCACGCAGGCGACGCTCACCTCGCACGTGCACGAGACCATGACCGGCCAGGTCACCGTCGGCCGGGTCATTCCCAGCGATCAGTGGGCCTGGGCGAAGTGTGATGCGACCCACCCCTTCCCCGGCACGCCCCTGGGAGCGAACGATCCAGCGGAGATCTGCTTGAAGCCCTCCGCCCCCGGGACGGACGAGGCCAACGGGTTCAACCCGAACCTGCTCTACCAGGTCGTGTTCACCGCCCGGGATCCCTACGTGCTCGGCGTGGGCTTCGCCGCCTGGCGCGACCTCGGCTTCTTCTTCAAGACGGCGGTGAAGGATGACTTCGGGAACGAAAATCCTCTGGCGAGTGCCAACAAGAGCGGCACCGAGATCAAGTGGTCCATCGCCCGCGGCGTCTCGCAGTCGGGCAACTTCCTGCGCGGCTGGCTGCACCTCGGCTTCAACCAGGCGGAGAACGGCAAGCACGTGC
>DATFTN010000166.1:0-7648 GCA_035261845.1 Myxococcales bacterium
GCGAGCAGCTCGCCCGCCTCGCCGCCAGGGCCGGCGAAGCGTACCTGAGCGGCTACGTAGCGAAGGACAGCGATCCGGAGGCGGCCAGGCGCGCCTTCCGCCTGGTGGTGGCGGTCCTTGCCGCGACCGACGAGACCGCAATCAAGGCGCGCCGCTGGCTGGATCGGCTGGAGGGGAAGCCCCCCGGAGAAGAGGAACTTGCCCGATGAGCTCCCTCCCGAGCGGGGCGCCCCGTTTGTCGCCCCCGGATGTTATGAGTTGCAATCTCGTGCCTGAACGCCTTCCACCCAGGGGACCGCAGGCGGCGCAGGAAGCCCCGCGCGCTCCGGCTGCGCCCGAGCGCGACCCGGGCCAGTTCGATCTGTTCTCGCCCCGGCTCCGCGCGCAGATCGCGGTGGCGCAGCCGCGCATCTACACGGTCGGCGAGCTGACACGCGAGGTGAAAGGCGTCCTGGAGGGGCGGTTCCCGGCCCTGCACGTGCGCGGCGAGGTGTCGAACTTGCGCCGCCCGTCGAGCGGCCACCTCTACTTCACCCTGAAGGATACGGACGCTTGCATCGGGGCGGTGCTCTTCGCGCGCGAGGCGCGCCGGCTCCGCTTCTCGGTCCAGAACGGGCTCTCGGTGCTCGTCCGCGGACGGATGTCCCTCTACGAGCCGCAGGGCCAGTACCAGCTCATCTGCGACTCGATCGAGCCGCTCGGAGCGGGGGCCCTGCAGGTCGCCTTCGAGCAGCTCAAGGCGCGGCTGGAGGCCGAGGGGCTGTTCGATTCCGCCCGCAAGCGCTCCTTGCCGTTCCTCCCCGCCCGCATCGCGGTGGTGACCAGCCCCGCGGGCGCGGCCGTGCACGACTTCCTCCGGGTGCTGCACCGGCGCTTCCCCAACCTCCCGGTGCTGATCGTCCCGGCCCGCGTGCAGGGCGACGGTGCCGCGCAGGAGATCGCCCGGGGGATCGTGCGCGGCGGGGCGGCGCGGGGCGTCGACGTCCTGGTGGTCGCCCGCGGCGGCGGCAGCCTCGAGGACCTCTGGCCGTTCAACGAGGAAGTGGTGGCGCGCGCCCTGGCCGCCTGCCCGGTCCCCACGGTCAGCGCGGTGGGCCACGAGGTGGACTTCACCATCGCCGATTTCGCCGCCGACGTGCGCGCTCCCACTCCCACCGCGGCCGCCGAGCTGCTCGCCCGGGTCAAGGAAGAGCTGGTGGCCGACCTGGCCACCCGGCGCGCCCGGCTCCTGCGCTCCTTCCGGGCGCAGGCGGAAAAGCGGCAGGCGCAGCTCGCCGCCCGCCGCGCCCGCATCGCCGATCCGCGCCGGCTGATCGGCGAGCGCAAGCTGAGCCTGGACAAGCTGCAGCAGCGGCTGGAAGCGAAGCTGCGCGAGGACGCCGGCGAGCGCGTCCAGCAAATGCAAGCGCTGCGCGACCGCCTGCAGGCCGCGCACCCGGCGGCGGTGCTGCATCGGCTGCACAAGGACGTCGCGCGGCTGGAGGAACGGCTCAAGTACCTGGCGCGGCGGGCGCTGGCCGCGCGCCGGCACCGGTTCGAAGGGCTGGCCGGGCGGCTCGACGCGCTCAGCCCGCTGAGGGTCCTCGCCCGGGGATACGCGGTCGCCTTCGACGAGCGCGGCCACGCCCTTCTGCAGGCCGGGGACGTCCGCCCGGGCGAGCGGGTCCGCGTGCGCCTGCACCGGGGCGAGCTGGAGGCGGACGTGACGCGGGTCGCGCCGCCGGACGAGGAGGAGATTTGACCGTGGCGCCGGGGGTCGAGGAGTGCTATCGCACAACGCCGTGGCCGAGCCGATGACCCAGAGCCCTCCTCCGGTGGAGGAGTCGCGCTACGAGGAGATCGTCCAGCGCCTCGCCAAGGTGGTCGAGCGCCTGGAAGGCGGCGGCCTGTCCCTGGAGGAATCGATCGCGGCGTTCGAGGAGGGCATCCGCCTCGCCCGCGCGGGCGCGGCCAAGCTGGAAGAGGCTGAACGGAAGGTGGAGCTGCTGCTGGAGAACGACCGCATCGCCCCGTTCGGCACCGACGACGGGTCACGCAGATAGATCGCGGGGAGCCTCCGCGCGTTCGGGTGGGATGGATGGCCGGGCGCAAGAAGATCATCATCGTCGACGACGACCGCGAGACGCGGGAGATGCTCAAGATGGCCCTCGAGCTGGAGGGCTACGAGGTCACCCAGGCCGCCAACGGCCTGCGCCTCATCTCCACACTGCACGTCGATCGGCCCGACCTCATCCTGCTCGACGTGATGATGAGCTGGATCGACGGGTTCGAGCTGTGCCGGGCAGTGAAGAAGAACGAGGAGTTTCGCGACATCCCGGTCATCTTCATCAGCGCCAAGAAGACGGCCGGCGACATCCGCACCGGTCTCGCCGCCGGCGCCGCCGACTACTTCTCCAAGCCCATCGACATGGAGCGCCTGCTCGCGCGCATCCAGGCGCTCATCGGTCCCGCCGGCGCCGGGGCGGCCCGCGAGCGCTGATGGCGCGCCGCCGCGCCGACCTTCTCGTGCAGCTCCGCGGGCTGGCCGAGTCGCGCAGCAAGGCGCAGGCGCTGATCCTCGCCGGCGAGGTGGTGGCGGGCGAGCACCGGGTCGACAAGCCGGGCCAGCTGCTGGACGAGACCGTCGAGCTGCGGCTGAAGAGCGGCGAGCCGCTCAAGTACGTCTCCCGGGGCGGAGCGAAGCTCGAGCATGCCCTGGACCGGTTCGGGCTGGACCCGCGCGGGCTGGTCTGCTGCGACCTGGGCGCCTCGACCGGTGGCTTCACCGACGTGCTGCTCCAGCGCGGCGCGCTGCGGGTGCACGCCGTGGACGTGGGCTACGGACAGCTGCACCCGCGGCTGCGCGGCGATCCCCGCGTGGTCGTGCACGAGCGCGTGAACGCGCGCGCCCTCTCCCCGGCGATGCTCGGGGAGACGTGCGGCGCGGCGGTGGCGGACCTCTCCTTCATCTCGCTCAAGCTGGTGCTTCCGGCGCTGACCTCGGTGCTCTCTCCGCCCGCCTGGTGCGCGGTGCTGGTCAAGCCGCAGTTCGAGGCCGGACGGGACGAGGTAGGTAAAGGTGGGGTGGTGCGCGATCCCGCGGTGCACGACCGCGTCGTGGAGGACGTCCAGGGGGCGCTGCGGGGCCTTGGCTTCGCCGTGTTGGGCGCCACGCCATCGCCTCTGCTGGGGCCCGCCGGGAACCGCGAATTCCTGGTCGCGGGTCGTCTCGTGTAAGCCGGAGTGAGGTTGGCTTAAGTCCAGCAGATGTGGAAGACTTCGAGTCGAGGGCGCCGGCCCGGCGGAGGGTCAGGGAGCCACGATGTCGGCACAACCCGTAGTCCGTGTGCGCATTTGCGCTCCCTCCGCCGAGGCGCGGAGGCTGGCCTCGCGCCTGACTCGCGGAGGCATCGTCGCGGCCCCGGACGACGGCGGCGGCGCCGAGATCCTGGTCACGGTCGGGTTCGAGCCGGGGGATCTGGCGCCGGTCCGCGCCCGCTGCCAGCTGCTCTGCGTGGTGGGCGCGCCGGCGGGCGGATACTTCGCCGCCGGCGCAGACGAAGTGGTGGTCCCGCGGGAGCCCGAGATCCTCTTCCGGCGCCTGAAGCTCTGGATCGAGCGGGCCGATCTCCACGCGCGACTCGACCGGGTCACCCAGCGCGCGGTCACGCTCGAGCAAGGCCTGGCGGACGCCGCCCACGACATGCGCGCTCCGCTGCACGCCGCCATCGGGCACGCCGAGCAGCTGGAAAAGGACGCCGCGCTTCCCGCCAAGCTGCGCGCCGGAGCGCAGACGGTGCTCCGGCAGGCCGAGCGGGCCCTCCAGGTGGCGGAGCGGATCCTCGAGGGCGCGCGGCGCGAGAACCCGCTGGTGGAGCCGGTCCGCGTCGATCTCGCTGGCTTGCTCGACTCCGCGGTCGACGGAGCGCAGGCGAGCGCGCGCGCCAAGGGCGTCGCGCTGGCGGCGTCGCCGCCGGCGCGGGCGGTGGAGATCCGCGCCGACGAGGAGATGCTGGCGCGCCTGCTCGACAACCTGGTCGCCAACGCGGTGCGCGCCACGCCGCGCGGAGGGATGGTCGAGGTCAGCGCCTGGCGCGCCAGCCCGCGCCACGTGCGGCTCTGCGTGCGCGACAGCGGGTCCGGCATCGAGGGCGCCGAGCTGGCCAAGCTGGTGGCGGGCCTGGGCGCGGGGCGCGGGCTCCGCATCTGCCGGGACATCGCCGAGAAGCACGGGGGCGATTTCTGGGCCGAGAGCACGCCCGGCCAGGGCAGCCGCTTCCTGGTCGAGCTGCCGCTCTCGTTCCCGCAGAGCCGGCCCCGGGTGCTGGTGGTGTCCGACGACGAGAAGTGGGTCCGCGAAGTGGCGCGCTCGCTGCGGGAGGCCTGCGACGTCCGCAGCGCGACCGTCGCCGCCGCCAAGCTGGGCGGGCGGCGGACCGACCTGGTGCTGGTGGAGAGCCGCAGGGGCCAGAGCCGCAGCCTGGCTGCGCTGCGCAACGCGGCCAAGGGCGCGCAGGTGCCGGTCATCGAGCTGCCCAGCGAGCTGGCGGCGGCGCGCCTCGCGCGCACCCTGGCGCGCCTCACGGCCTGATCCGACTGCCGGATTGCGGCTGGCGGGCGGGAAGCGCGCTACACTCGCGCCATGAAGCTCAGGCTCTTGCTCGTGGGGCTGCTCGCCGCGCCCGCCGTCCTCGCGCTGGTCCCGGACAAGGAGCTGCCCGTCTTCACCGGATACGTGGTCGACAAGGCCGGCATCCTGGGAGAGGGCGCGGCCGAGCAGATCCGCGCCACCGCTTCCCGCCTCGACCACGCCGGCGTGGCCCAGATCGCGGTCTGCACCGTCCCCGACCTGGGCGACTGGAGCGTGGAGGAGTTCGCCGTCGACCTCTTCCGCAAGTGGGGGCTCGGTCACGGCAAGAAGCGCGCGGACGGGCTGCTCCTGCTGCTGGTCCCGGGGAAGCCCGGGCACCGCAAGATCAAGGTCGAGGTGGGGTACGGACTGGAGGGCCTCCTCCCCGACGGGAAGGTGGGCGCGCTGATCGATCAGTACGCGGTCCCCGCGCTGCGGCGGAACGACTACGGCGACGCGGCGCTCAAGCTGGTGGACGCGATGGCGGGCGTGGTGGAGAGCAACGCGGGCGCCGGCGGGGAGCTGGCGCCGGGCCCCGGCGCGATGCGCGGCGGCCGAGGCGTAGGCGCGGCGCGCGGCGGGGCGGGCGTCGGAGGGCTGGGCGCGGCGATCCTCTCCATGGGTGCGCTCCTGGTCGCGCTGGTGACGAGCGGAGCGCGCAGGCAGTTCCCGGGGAAGAAGACCGGGCTGGTGGCCGCGCTGCTCACCGCGGCCGCGATCGTGGCGCTGATCGGATTGGGCGGCGGCGCGGGCTGGATCGCGCTGCTCGTCGGCCTGGTGGTGAACGGGTTCGCCTACGCGTCCATCCGGTCGCACAAGTGCCCGCGCGACGGGTCGTGGATGGAGATCGATCAACAGGTCGTCGACGAGCCCACCTACTGGAGCCGCGGCCTGGCGCACGTCGTCGAGCGCTGCACCAATTCGAAATGCGGTTACCGGCGCGAGTACGACAAGGAGCTGCCGCGCAAGCAGCGCACCGTCTATATCGGCGGAGGCGGCGGGGGCGGATGGGGCGGGGGCGGAGGCGACGGCTTCAGCGGAGGCGGCGGGGGCGACTCGGGCGGCGGCGGCGCGAGCCGCGAGGTGTAGGCCGGTCAGCGCTGGCGGTCGAGCGCGGCCAGGACGTCCGAGGTGGTCGCCCGCTTCTTGTAGCTCTCGGTGAAGAACCGAGCCGCGATCTTGCCGTCGCGGCCGATCACGAACGCGGTGGGCCACGCCACGCCCGTGTTCTCGTCCGCCACGCCGAACGCGCGGATCGCGGTCTGCTTGGGGTCCGAGAGCAGCGGGTACGTCAGCCCGAGCTTGGTGGCGAGCTCGGCGGAATCCTTCGGCTCGTCCACCGAGATGGCGGCGAGCGACGCGCCTTTCGCGGTGACCTCTCCCAGCCTCTGTTGCAGCTCGCCGAGCTGCGTGCGGCAGTAGGGTCACCAATGTCCGCGGTAGAAAACCACCGCGGCGGGCAGGTGCTGCGCGAGCGTCCAGCTGGCGCCCTTCTGGTCGGGCAGGGTGACCGCCGGCGCCGCCGCGCCCTCGGCGATCGCGGTGCGCGGCTGGTCGGGCGGCGGTTTGTCGCATCCGGCGCGCAGCGGCGGAAGCGCCAGCAAGCCCAGAACGGCGAGCAGCCGCACGGTCATCGCGCCTGCGCTGCGCCGGCCTTCGGCGCGGATTCACTCTCGTCGCGGCGGAGCAGTCCCCACGCCTGGCGCAGGCGGTCGCGCAGGTCTTCCACTTCGCGCGCGAGCAAGTACGCCTGGTCCCCGCCGCGGGTGGCGGCGAGCTGCCGCAGCCGGTACTGCAGCCGCTCGAGCCCTGGGTACACCTCGCCTCCGATGATGTCGGTCCCCATCTCGACGTACGTTCTCGGCATGGCCCCCTCCTTCAGTCGCCGCCGTGCGGGACGTAGTCCCGGGCGAGGTTTTCGAACCGCGTGAACTCGTGGATGAACGCGGCGTTGGCGACCCCGATCGGCCCGTTGCGCTGCTTCCCCACGATGATCTCGGCGATCCCCTTCAACTCTTCCTTGTCCTTCTCGTAGACCTCTTCCCGGAAGAGGAAGATGATCGTGTCCGCATCCTGTTCAAGGGCACCACTCTCGCGCAGGTCCGAGAGCTGGGGCCGCTTGTCCGGCCGCTTCTCCAGCGATCGGTTCAGCTGCGACAGCGCCAGGACGGGGATGTTCAGCTCTTTCGCGAGCGCCTTGAGGCTGCGCGAGATCTCGCTGATCTGCTGCTCGCGCGACTCGACGCGCTCGTTGCCCTTCATCAGCTGCAGGTAGTCGACCACCAGCAGCCCCAGCGGCGCCTCGCTGTCCGCGAACCGTCCCACCAGGCGGCGCGACTTCGCCCTCAGCTCCAGCGCGGAGATACCCGGCGTGTCGTCGATGTGGATGTTCGCATCCGCCAGCGCGCCGGCGGCGTGCGCGAGCTTGGGCCAGTCGCTCTCGACGAGCCGCCCCGTGCGGATGCGCTGCGAGTCGACCCGCGCCTCGCTCGACAGCATGCGCATGACGAGCTGCTCTTTCGTCATCTCCAGCGAGAAGATGCCTACGCCGATGCGCTTGCCGTTGAACCGCGCGCGACAGCCGACGTGGGTCGCGACGTTGAGGCAGTAGGCGGTGTTGTGCGTCAGGACGAAATCGCTGGTGACGTACAGGTGGTCGTCGCTGTCGACGAGGATGCACTGGCAGGGCTTCTCCCCCGCGGGCTCGACGGACTCGATGAACCGGCCCTCGCACCCAGCCTCGCGTGACTTCCAACGGGCGAGATGCTTCTGCGAGCTGATCGGGACGATCCCGTTCGGAAACGAGATCCGCATGCCACTCGTGCCCGCCTCGACGAGGCCGCCCAGCGAGCGCACCAGCCAGAGGACTCCTTCCGCCAGCCACCGCGAGCTCGTCGAGCAGGCGACGGCGCGGCCGCCCGGCTCGACCTCGCCATCGGAGTCGAGCAGACCGCGAAGCAGATCGAGCCGTTCCGCCGCGGAGCCGAACAGGTACTCCTGCGGGATGAACTTCTCCAGGGTGCTCAGCCCGTACAGGCC
>DATFTN010000167.1:0-2356 GCA_035261845.1 Myxococcales bacterium
GTCCGGGAGCGCGAAGGCATCGCCGTGCCAGTGGAACGCGGCGAAGGACGCCGGGGCGCCCGCGAACAGCGCGTCGTCCGTCGCTCCCGGCAGCAGGTCCACCTCGAACCAGCCGATCTCCTTCCGCGGCGCCTTGACCACCGAGCCGCCGCGCGCGGCCGCGAGCAGCTGGCTGCCCAGGCAGATGCCCAAGACGGGCAGCCCCTCCCGCACGGCCGCTTCCAGCAGCCTCATCTCCTCGCGCAGGTACGGATGCCGATCGGCCTCGTAGACGCCCATCCCGCCGCCGAGCACGACCAGGCCATCCTCCGCCAGCCTCGCGGGCACCGGATCACCCGCGAACGTCCGCACGAGCCGCAGCTCGCACCCTGACAGCGTCTCGCCCAGCGTGCCTGGTCCCTCGAAGGGTTCGTGCTGGACGACCAGGACGCGCTTCACGGGCGGAATGTTATGGGGAGGTCGGGGTCGAGGTCGAGGTCGGGGTCGAGGTCGGGCGGATTAGTCCCCTTTTCAAGATCGGTCGCTTGCTCGATGTCTGGCAGATCCCGTTTGCGCGCGTGGGTGCTCGGTCGTCTGCCGTCATCGGCGTTTCTCCTTCGCAGGGTCGTGAAAGAAGAAACGCCGATGACGGAGATGCCGAAATTGCCCCACCACAAGCTGATTGCCTTCGGGGTGGCGAGGGACCTGCTGCTCGCGGTGCGCGCTGCGCAGGTGAGGGATGCGAAGCTTCGGGACGAGGCGCTGCGGTCCGCGAAGAGCGCTTGCCTCAACTGTGCCGAGGGGGCCGGCCGGGTGAGCCTGCCGGACAAGGCGCGGGCGTTCACTATCGCCAGAGGTGAGGCCTGCGAAGCGGCAGCTGCAGTGGAGGTAGCCGCACTCTGCGGGCATGCCTCTCCGGAGGACGCACAGCGCGTGGCGCAATTGGCCCACGCGCTGGTGGCCATGCTGACCGCGCTCATCCGGCGCGGAGTTTCCAGAGCATCCGCTTGAAGCGGAGCCCCAGGTGCTGGATGCGGCTTGCGGCCGCCGCGTCCAGCGCCCCGATTTCGGCAGCCAGGTCCACCGCGGCCATGGTCTCGTGGAACGACCTCCCGCACGGCGATCGCGAGCTCGCGGGCCACCCGGTAGATGTCGAGCTTTTGAAAGGCAAAGAGAGCGCTGTCGTTCGTCATCTTCGACCTCCTCATCGACCCGAAGGGCGCGCAAGCGGGAGGTCGAAGATGACGGACGGCAGCGCGTGCCAACACAGCGTGGTCGAGGTCGAGCTCGAGGTCGAGGTCGGGGTCGCGTACCGCGGTGCTCCGGCCGGCCGCCCAGTCGCCCGCCGGTCAATCCCCGGGCGCCGTTTTCCCCCTTCCTCTCCGGATGCGGTACAACCCCGGGCCATTTCCGGAGGTGCACCTTGGGGCTGGGCAAGGACTTCCGCCTGCCACTCGACGCGCGTCCCGTGCGCTACGCCGCGCACCTCGCCCCGGACCTCGAGGCCGGCACGTTCGAAGGGCGGCTCGAGCTGGAAGTGCGCCTCACCAGGCCCCGGCGCGAGCTGATCCTCCACGCGCTCGAGCTGAGCGTCGAGAGGGCGCGCGTGCGTGTCGGGGGCAAGACGGTCCGCGCCGCGCGCATCGAGCCGGACGCGGAGAGCGAGACCGTCACCCTCCATTTCGACGAGGAGATCCCCGCGGGCCCGGCGGTGGTCGACCTCGCCTGGCGCGGCAAGTTCTCCCCCGGCCTGCGCGGCCTCTACCGCGCCGGCCCGGTGGCCGTGACCCAGTTCGAGGCTGCCGACGCGCGCCGCGTCTTCCCTTGCTTCGACGAGCCCGCCTTCAAGGCGCGCTGGGCCCTCCAGCTTCTCCAGATCCCTCCGGGCGCGGCCGCCATCTCCAACGGCCGCATCGCCAAGGACGAGCCCGGGGAGGGCGGGCGGCGCACGGTTTCCTTCACCGAGACGCCGCCGCTCTCCAGCTACCTGATCGCCGTCTGCGTGGGCGACCTCGCCGCGAGCGATCCCGCCACCATCCGCGGCGTGCCCATCCGCACCTGGGCCGTGCCACCCAAGCGGCACCTCACCGGTTTCGCGCAGGAGTGCGCCGCGGCCGTGCTGCCGCTCCTGGAGGACTACTTCGGCCAGCCGTACGCCTACGGCAAGCTGGACCAGATCGGCGTTCCGGACTTCGAGGCGGGCGCGATGGAGAACGCGGCCGCGATCACCTTCCGGGAGGTGGCGCTGCTGCTCGATCCCAAGACCGCGCCGCTCAACGTGCAGAAGCGCGTCGCCGAGGTGATCACGCACGAGCTCGCCCACCAGTGGTTCGGCAACCTGGTCACCATGGTGTGGTGGGACGACCTGTGGCTCAAC
>DATFTN010000168.1:0-52533 GCA_035261845.1 Myxococcales bacterium
TCTCCGCCAGCGCGCTGGCGATCATCGCTCGCGATACCGACGCCGGGGTGAGCCTGGACTACTACGGCTATGTGGACGATCCCGCGACCGTGGGGCTTTTCAGCACCGCGGCGGTGGGCAGATTCGGGGCGGGCGCGCCGATCGCGCCCCTGCGCTGGCTGGTGCGTCCCGAGGTGGCTCACCGGTTCGGGGACTTCTCGCTCAAGGGCTGGGCGCAGGTTGGCCAATACGTGCCCGAGGCGGGGCAGGGCACCGCCGCCCTGGGAGCGAAGGCGCAGTACAAGTTCTCCCGCTCCTTCCGGATGTGGGTGAGCGCAACCGGGCAGCGCGACGAGGACTCGAGCGGCGCGATCTCCCGGACCGGAATCCTGTCGTTTGGAGGCGCCTACCGGTTCTAAGCTCCCGCCGGCGGTCCGGCGCGGCCTTGCAGCAGAAAGCAACCGCGTTATACTTGCAATTGAAAGATGCCCAGGACCCTCAGCCAGACGGGCCGGAAACCCAGCGCCGAGGCGGTGGTCGCCAAGGCCCTGGTGCGCGCGGCCGGCCGGCTGGGGCTGTCGCAGGCGGAGCTGGCCGGGGTCCTGGGTACCAGCGCCGCCAGCGTCTCCCGCACCTTCGGCGGGGAGCGGCCGGTCGACCCCGATTCCGCGGAAGGGCGGCACGCGCTGCTCTTCCTGCGCCTCTTCCGCAGCCTCGACACGCTGGTGGGAGGCGACGAGGCAAAGGCGCGCCTCTGGCTCGGGGCGCCCAACGCTCACCTGGGAGGCCGGCCGCCGCGGTCGCTCATCGCCTCCACCCCGGGGCTGGTCCGTGTCGCCGAGTATCTGGACGCGATGCGCGGGACCCTCTGAGGTCCGGCCCCTGCGCGGGCGCTTCTGCCGCGTGGTCGAGGCCCAGTTCCGCAACTCCACCCGCAAGCTGGTGGACTCGGACGCCGAGCAGGAGCTGATCGAGGAGCTGATCGATCGCCGCGCCAAGCTCCCGGTGCCGGCGGGATTCGAGGGCCTGCACTACCTGCTCTACACGCCGTTCCGGCACCCGCCGCTGCGCAACGGGTCGCGCTTCGGCACCCGCCTGGAGCGGGGCATCCTCTACGGCTCCCGGGAGCTGCCTACGGCTTTCGCCGAAGTCGCTTATTACCGGCTGGTCTTCCTGGAGGGCTCCGCGGCCGACCTGGGCGACCTGCACCTCGAGCTGACCGCCTTCTGGTTCGGCCTCGCCGCCGCGCGCGGGGTCGACCTCTCCCAGGCTCCGTTCCGGGCGTACGAGGCGCAAATCTCCTCGAAGACGCGTTATGTCGCCTCCCAGGGGCTGGGCGCCGAGATGCGGGCCGCCGGCGTGCAGGCCTGCCTGTACGTGTCCGCGCGCGCTGAAGGCCGCGCGCTGAACCTGGGGGTCTTCGAGAACGTCTTCCGACCCGGCCGGCCGCTGCGCGAGGAGCCCTGGAGCTGCACCGCGAACCGGTCCGGCGCCGAGTTCCGCGCCCGCAGCCTGCTCGGCCCCGGCCGCCGGCACGCCTTCGCGCGGGCCCAGTTCGAGGTGGCCGGCAGCCTTCCGGCGCCGGCGCTGGCTTGAGCCGCCGCGCTCCGTCGGGCTACTTCGCCGAGGCCTGCGTCTTCTGGAAGATGTCCTTCGGGATCATGCAGTGGACGCCCTTGCGCACGTCCACCACCTGGCTCACGCGGCAGTCGCCGACCATCGAGGCCAGGCCGTAGGCCTTGGCGGCCTCGATGCCCTTGACCTTGGTGAGGAAGTCGACCTCCTCGCGCACGGCGTTCACCATCGCCTTGTCCAGGCTTTCGTCGAACCCGACGGTGATCCAGTGCGTCTTCGTCTCGATCCGGGGCCAGGAGAGCTTCATGTCCTTGCGGACGATGGGCTGCAGCCGGATCTCCTTGTACGAGCACTCCAGCGCGGTCAGGTTCACCTCGCCGTTGCCCTGCAGGCAGTGCGAGTCGCCCGTCCAGATCAGGCCGCCCTTGAGGAAGATGGGGATGAAGATGGTCGAGCCTTCCTGCAGCTCGTTGATGTCCATGTTGGAGCCGTTCTTCCAGGGGCGGATGGTGCTGACCGGCGCCATCGGGTCTTTCGAGCCGCCCTTGCGGGGCGAGGGGTCGTCCGGATCGATCCCGACGGCGAGCGTGCCGGGGAACGGCCGCAGGGGCAGCACGATTCCGGGGGCGAACTCCACCCGCTTGTTCTTCACGTCCAGCTTGAAGAACTCGACGTGCCCCTCGGGGAAGTCGGACGCCAGCGCGCCGATGGTGGGGAACTCCTTGCCCGGCAGGTTGAAGTTCGTGCCCACCTCCTTGGGCACGATCTTGAGGATGTGGATCTCCATCACGTCGCCCGGTTCGGCGCCCTCGACGTAGATGGGCCCGGTGAGCGAGTGGGGCCCGCCGCCCGGATTCGCCTTGCGCAGCTCGACGATCTTCTCCATCGAGGTGCCGGGCTGGATCTGATCCTTGGCGTGCATCAGCGTCTCGATGGACACCGTGTCGCCGGATTGGATGGTCAGCTTGGGCGGCTCCTTCGGGTCCAGCCAGCCCCATTGGACGTTCTCCGGAGTTGCCTTGAGGACGTGATGCTTTCCGGCGCCCAGGACGGGTGTGGCGGCCAGCACGGCGGCGAGCAGAGCGGCTTGCTTGAGTGTGTGGGACATGGATCCCCTCCCACGCACATGGTGGCATGCCGCGTCGCGGGCTGTCGAGGCAGCGCGAGTTGACCGAACGCAGCGACCAGTGCCGCGCATTGACACGCCATCAGTGCGCACGTAAACTGTGTTCATGAACTTGACGCTCTCGGTGGACGACAGGGTCGTCGAAAGGGCCCGCCAGGTGGCCGCGCGGCAAGGCACGAGCTTGCAGGCGCTCGTCCGGCAATATCTCGAAACGCTGGCCGGTTCCCGCGAAGGCGCGGCCCTGGTCGACCGGCTCGAGGAGCAATGGCGCGAGGCTGACGAGCACCTCAAGCAGCATCCCGCGAAGAGCTACAGGTTCGATCGCGATGAGCTGTACGAAGATCGCGTCGGTCGCCGGCGAGGCGAGTAGTGGCCGAGCGCTGCTTTTTCGACACCAACGTTCTGGTCTACGCGCAGTCCGCCGGCGAGCCTCAGAAAAGGAAGACCGCGCGAAAGCTGTTGGCCGCGCATCTCGGCGCGCAGACTGCCGTCTTCTCCACCCAGGTCTTGCAGGAGTACTTCGTCGCGACGCGGCGGATCGGGCTGCCCGCGGAGCTCGCGCAGCAGCACGTCGCCACCTACGCGCAGGCCAACGTGGTCCAGGTGACGACCGACCTGATCCTCGCTGCCATCGACCTTCATCGCCTGCAAAAGCTGTCCTTCTGGGACGCATTGATCGTTCGTTCCGCTCGCGCCGGCGGCTGTAGCGTCCTCATGACCGAGGACCTCCAACATGGGCAAAGCTACGAGGGTGTCCGGGTGGAGAACCCCTTCCTTCGCTGAGTAGACGTAATCCTTCTTATCAGACCCAACGCTCCGCATCGGCGTTTCGTGACGCACCGCGTCCCGCCCCGGGACAAGTACGGCCAGCTCTCGGATCAGGAGCCGCCCTTCAGCGCTCCGCGAACCCGCTGCGTGTCCCGGAGCATCGGCAGCTGGGCGAGGTCCTTGGGCCTGCCGGCCGCCTCCTTGGAAGCGATGACGTCTCCGAGCGAAGCGACGGTCGCCGCGCTATCGCCGATCTGAACGCGCGAGCTGCGCGACCGTAGCGCTTCGAACGTGAGCCCACCTGGCAGCGCATCGAAGAGGATGTCGATGGGCAGCGCCCCGCCAATCAGCGTGACCGACCGCGAGAGCTCGGAGACCTCCACCGGCCCGGCGATCTGGAGCGCTGCGGCCAGCTTGGCCAGCTTCTCGCGGTCCTTGGGCGTGTCCCGGACGAGCAGATCGAGATCTTGCGTCATCACCGGCGCGCCATTCAGTACCGCCGCGACCGTGCCCACGACCAGCGCCTCCAGACCGACCCGATCGAGGGCCAGCATCACCTCACGGAGGAACGTCTCGTCAGAAGACATAACGACCCGACCCGAGACGCTTGAGGAAGAAACAGCGCCCGCTCCCGATCGGCCGCAGGAGGCTCTGCAGGATCAGGATCAAGTCGCCGGGGTCGATGCCCGGCACGAGCGGCGCGATCCGATCACGGGCCTCGAGCACTGCTTTTCGCAGGCGTTCGGCTTCTGCACGTCGGTCCATCGAGCCCAGAGTAGCGAGCCACCGCGCGCGAATCCATTCCAGATGCCCGCCGGCGCGAAATGCCGCCGTCCGTGCGCGATGTGGTACTGACGCGCGGTGCACCGGCCCGGCACCCGTGTGATCGCGCGCGTCACGACTTTCAGTATCGGGCGCCCGCTGCTCACGCTGTCCGGCGCGGCGGTGCTGGCGGCCGTCTCCATCTGGCTGGCCTCGGGCCTGGAGATCCGCTCCAGCTTCCAGGAGCTGCTCCCCAAGGACCTCCCCTCGGTCCGGCTGATCCAGGAGCTGGTCAAGCGCGTCGGCGGCGACGGCACCGTGTTCGTCAACGTCGAGTCGCTCGACGGCCCGCAAGGATTGCCGGCCTGCGAGGCGCTCGCCCCCAAGCTGGCGGACGACTTCCTCGCCATGGGTCCCGACCAGATCCGGGCGGTGGACTGGAACGTGAAAGGCGCCGAGGACTGGTTCCTCCAGCACTGGCCGCTCCTGGTCCCCATCGAGGACCTGCGGCGGGCCCGCGACGCCATCCGCGACGAGATCCGCAGGCGCGTCATCGAGGCGAATCCGTTTGCCATGCAGCTCGACGACGAAGACGCGCCGCCGCCCAAGCCGGCCGAGGACGATCCGGCCACCGACTGGCTCGACCCGAAAAAGCCGTTGCCGCGCCAGCAGATCCGCGAGCGCTTCGCCCGCTACGTGGACGGGTATTACGTCCACCCGGACCGCCGCACCCTGACCATCGTGGTCCGGCCCACCGGCACCAGCCTGGGCGTGCACGAGGCGCGGGCGCTGCTCAACCGGATGCAGGCGGTGGTCGCCCGGCACCAAGCGGACATCCAGGCCGCGCACCTGCGGGTCGGATTCGCCGGCAGCTTCCCGCTCTTCGTCGCCGAGTACGAGGCCATCATCAACGACGTGAGGAGCACCGCCCTCTTGGTCACTTCGCTGGTCCTGCTCTCCATCCTGCTGTTCTTCCGGGACCTGCGGTCCACGTTCTCCCTGGGCGTCGCCGTGCTCACCGCGGTCGCCGTCACCTTCGGCCTCACCCGCCTGATCATCGGCTACCTGAACACCCAGACCGCCTTCCTCGGCGCCATCGTGCTGGGCAACGGCATCAACTACGGCCTGATCTACCTGGCGCGCGTGAAACAGTTGCGCCGGAGCGGGATCGAGCTGCTCCCGGCCTGCGTGGAGGGCGCGCAGAGCACGGCGCAGGCCACCCTGCTCGCCTCGGCCGCGACCAGCGTCTCGTTCGGCACGTTGGTCATCGCGGCCAACCGCGGCTTCCGCCACTTCGGCATCATCGGCGGCATGGGCATGCTGCTCTGCTGGCTCGGCACGTTCTTGCTGGTGCCGGCGTTGCTCGCCGTCTGCGAGAAGCTCCGCGGAGCCCCGAAGCTGGCCGCCGCCCCCGCCGAGGAGGGCCGCGCCTTGCTCCCCTTCCTGGAGCGGCTCTTCGCCCGTCCGCGCGCGATCGCCTTCGTGTTCGCGGTGGCCACCATCGTCGCGCTGGTCGCCTTCTTCCGCGACCTGCCCACCGCGATGGAACGGAACCTGGAAAACCTGAGCAACGACCCACCCAAAGGCGAGCAGACCCTGCTGCGAGACCACGAGCGGGCCGGCACTTCGCTGGGCACTTCGACCGCGTCGGTCCTGGCCCTGCTGGATTCGTGGCTCGAGGCGGACGAGTTCTGCGACGTGATCCGCAAGCGAGCGCAGAAGCCGGAATATGCGAACCTGATCGAGAGCTGCAACACGCTCTCCAACGTCGTCCCCCGCCCGGATCAGCAGCCCGAAAAGCTCGCCGCCATCCGCGAGATCGCCGCCGAGTTGGAGAGGCCCGCGCTCTCGAGGCTCTCCGCCGAGCTGCGCGCGCGGGTCGCGCAGGTGCATGCCGAGCTCGCCGCCCAGCGGCCCGTGAAGGTGGCGGACGCGCCGGCCAACCTGGTGGACAAGTTCCGCGAGCGCGACGGATCGGTGGGCAAGCTGGCCCAGGTCGTCGCCCGTCCCAACGCCAAGCTGGAGCTGGCGCCCAACCTGGCGGCGTTCGTGCGCGGCGTGCGCGACGTGCCGGTCGATGGAAAGCGGGTGGACGCAACCGGCGAGAACGTCATCTTCGCCGACCTGCTCACCGACATCGACAAGGAGGGCCCGCGCACCACCCTGCTCTCCTTCGCCGGCGTGTTCCTGCTCGTCATCGTCTTCTTCCGCCACGTGCGCACCAGCGTCGAGGTGCTGGGGTCCCTCACCGTCGGGGTGGCGCTGATGAGCGGGGTGGCGGCGCTCTTGAGCCTGAAGATCAACTTCTTCAACTTCATCGTCTATCCCATCACCTTCGGCATCGCCGTCGACTACGGCGCCAACGTCGCCGCGCGCGTGCGCGAGCGCGGCGGCCGCGTGCTGGAAGCGCTCGCCGAGGTGGGCCCGGCCGTCGCGCTCTGCTCCTGGACGTCGATCGTCGGCTACGGGTCGCTGCTCATCTCGCTCAACCGGGCGCTGCGCAGCTTCGGCGAGTACGCGATGATCGGCGAGGTGACGACCATCCTCACCGCGCTGGTGCTCCTCCCCGCGCTGCTGATCATCGCCGAGCGGCAGCGCGCACGCCGCCGGACGCAGGCAGCGGCCTGAAAAGCGAGCCTCACCCGGCCGAGAGCGCGCGCTCCACCGCCTTGGTGACGTCGTACAGCAGCGCTCCGCGCTCGGTCACCGGCAGATCGGGGGCGGGCATCCGCGACCTGCGCAGCATGCGGTTGTACGCGATCTCGGCGATCGGCCGGAGATGGAAGGCGTCGTGCAAGTTGTACTCGAGCAGCCTGCGCAGCGCGGTGCGATCGCCCTCCCGCTGCGCCCGCCACAGCCAGACCGCGTCCGTGCCGGAGAGCGGCGCCAGGTGAGGGGGACGGTGCAGCCCCAGCCGCGGCTCGATCTGCTTGAGCCCGCCCCCTTCGCCCAGCCGGCGCAGCAGCACGCAGAGGTCCACGTGCGCAGCCGGCGGCCTCCAGCCGGGAAACAGCCGGCGCAGGTGCGGCAGGTCGAACGCCGTCCCGTTGAAGGTGACCACGGCCTTCCACCCGGCCGCCCGCAGCGGAAACTCGTGCAGGTCGCGCCCGCGCACGAAGGAGCGCGGCCCCTGGGCGTCGAGGACGCCGATCACGGTCACCTCCTCGGCAGTCTCGACGTCGACGAATCCGGCCCGATCGAGCAGGTGCGGCAAGAGGCGCCAGTGCTCCGTCTCGGGCAGGGCGCGGGCGAAGAAGTCCAGGTCCCCCGCCTGCAACCGGGCGCGGCTCTCCGCGATCCCCTCGCGCAGGCGCTCGTCGAGGCGGGCGGCCAGCACCTCCCCCTCGGGCAGCGCGTCCCAGCACGGCACTCCGCGCAGCCAGAGCTGGCGCTCCCGCATCGGGCCGATGCCGCGGATGTGCCGGAACGATGCCGTCAGCACGGTCAGGCCTCTTCGGCGACCTGGGTGAGGAGCGGAACGTCGGCCTCGCAAAAAGGCAGCCCCGGCAAGGCCCGGCGCGGCACCCAGCGCAGCTCCTCGGCGGTGAGCGGGCGGGGCTCCTGGCGGTCGTGCAGCGTGGCGCGGTACAGCGCCAGCTCGACCTGCAGATCGGGATAGATGTGCTCCAGGCGCGCGTACAGCTCGCCCACCTGGACCCGAACGCCCAGCTCCTCCCGCAGCTCGCGGGCCAGCGCAGCGCGCTCGCCTTCCCCGGGTTCCACCTTGCCGCCCGGGAATTCCCACAGGCCCGCGCGTTCACCCTCTTGCTTGCGGCGCGCCACCAGCACCTCGCCGCCGCGCTCGATCAGCGCGGCCACGACGAGGACCCGCCGGTTCACGGGAGCAGCCCCAGGGAGTAGAGCACCCCAGCGTTGGAGACGACGAACGCGGCGCCCGCGATCGTCAACGCTCCACCCGAGAAGCCCGAACCGGGGTCGAAGGCTCCCCGGGTGCGCCCGGTCACCGCGTCCACCGCCATCAGCGGACCGCGCTCGATCGACACCATCACCACCCCGCTGCTCGCCGACGCCGCGGTTGCGTACCGGTCGTTCCCCAGCGAGAGTTTCCACAACACCTTGCCATCGGTGCGGGCAAGCGCGACCAGCGCGCCCTTTCCGCTCGCGTACAGGCGCGGTCCGTCGACCAGCACGTGGTTGGCCCCGGGCAACGGCGCCGTCCACACCGGGTTGCCGGTCGCGGCGTCGACCGCGACCACGCCGATCTTGCTGCTCGCGGCGTACACCTTCGGGTCGTCGTCGGGCGCCGCCAGATCGTCGACGTCCAGGTAATCGCCGGTGCCGCTGACTGCGCGCACCCACCTCGCCACCCCGTCCGCGGGCCCCAGCGCCACCAGGGAGCCGTCGGCGAAGCCGGCGAAGAGGGTCCCGTGGGCGATCCGGGGGCGGGCGTTACCCCGCAGGGTGAAGCCCGCCGGCGGATCCCGGTGGAACTTCCACGCGATCTTTCCGGTCTCCACATCCACGCCGGTGATCGATTCCTCGCTGGACATCAGGTAGAGGCGGCCGCCGGAGAGGGTCGGGGTGGTGGTCAGCTCCTGTTGCAGATCGCTGGACCAGCGCACTTCGCCGGTGATGCGGTTGAGCGCGGTCAGCTTCCCGTCGGCCGCCGCCACGTAGAGCGTCTCGCGGTCGAGCAGCGGCGCGGCCAGGATCGAGCCGCCCGCCCGCCAGGACCAGACGGTGCGGCCGTGGAAGCGGCAGCGGACCCATCCGTTGTTGGTGCCGACGTACAGCCGGCTCCCGGCCTCGTCCAGCACCGGCGTGGCCGTCTCGCGCGGCTCGTAGGGAAGCTCCTGCTGCGGCACCAGGCGCGTCATGTCGCCGATGAAGAAGGCCCGCTCGCCTTGCGCTGAGGACGCGTGCGGCAGCGGCTGATGCGACATCGGCGTGAAGGCGAACGCCAGGACCGCCGCAGCGAGCATCTACTTCTTGCCCTTGTTCACGGGCGCCGCAGGCTTGCGCTCTTTCGGCGGCACCGTCGAGAGCGGCGCGTCGGCCGGCGGGAGCGAGGCCAGCTCGAGGCGCATGTTCGCTTCCAGCGCCACCTGCTCCTTGGAGTAGTCCTTGCTGACCTGCTCGAGCTGCCGTTTCGCCTCGGGCTTGCCGGCGACGAGCGCGATCCGCGCCTCCTGGAAGGCGGCGCGCTCGGGCGCGCCCTCGTTCGCCAGCGCGGCGAAGGCGGAGCGAGCCTCGTCCAGCTTGCCTTGGGCCTCGAGCGCATATCCGAGCGACTCCTGGGCCAGCGCCCGCAGCGGATGCCGGCCCGGGGCGCGGTCCAAGAACGCCTGCAGCGCCACCTGCGCGTCCTGGGCGTCTCCGCCCTTCAGCTTGAGGAAGCCGATCTCCGCCTCGGCGGTCTGCGCGCCGACGGAGCGCGGGAAGTCCGAGCGCACTTTCTCCAGCGCCGACAGCGCCGCTTTCTGCCGCGCCTCGCTGCTCGGAAACGTCTCCACGCCGGGCTGCGCCTGCGCCTCGGACGCCAACGGACGCGAGGACAGCTCCAGCGCGAGGGCCAGCTCCGCCCCCGCCTTCTGTTCCCTGGACGTGGCGTAGGCCGAAGCTCCCCAGGCGCCCAGGATGGCGACGGCCAGGACGATCACGCCCGCCAGGACCGGCTTCTGGTGCGCCATCATCCACGCCATCGCCTTTCCGGCGACGACCTGGAACTCATCCGGCTTCTTCAGCTCCTTGCGATCGAGCTTCTGCGCCAACCTGGCAGCCCTCCTTCAGGACGGGGTTCCTGCCCGACTTCCCCTCTGGAGTCAATCATCGAGTAAGGTGCTTCCGTGTTGCTCCTCGCGCTGCTCCTCGCCGCCCCGCCTCTCCCTGGCGAGGGGCGGGTCTCGGTGCGCTTGGAGACCACGTACCTGCAGCCGGAAGGCGATGCGACCATCCGCGGCGGCGGCGTGGGCCTTTCGCTGGCCTACCGCCTGACGGACCAGCTCTCGGCGGTGGGCGGGGCCTCCGCGTCGCTGCTCTGGTCCCTGCCCGCCGACGGAGGCCCTCGTCAGATGCAGCGGCTGACGATGCTTTCCGCGGGTCTCGAAGCGATGCTCGATTCGACGCCGATCGCCCCGTTCCTCGAGCTTTGCCTGGTGCGCCTCCTTCCCGGCGACGTGGCGGGGTACTCGCTGGCGACGCGGCTCGCGCTGGGCGCAGACTGGCGGTTTGCCGCACCCTTCGCGCTGGGCCTGGGCGTCCGGACCCTGACGCCGCTCGACGGCGCCGGCGGCATCACCTCGGTACCGGGCACGGAAGTCGCGCTCCGCCTCACCTGGCTGCCCCGCCGGATCGCCCGCGCTGCCAAGGAGTGATCATGCGCGCAGTCCGCCTGCACAAGATCGGCGAGCAGTTCCAGGTCGATCAGCTGCCCGATCCGGTCGCTCCGCCCGGCGGAGCCGTGGTCCGGCTGGAGGCGGCCGCCCTCAACCACCGCGACGAGTTCATCCGGGTGGGCCTCTACGCGAAGATCCAGCTTCCGGCCGTGCTCGGCTCCGACGGCGCCGGCGTGGTCGAGTCGGTGGGGCCGGGTGTTGCGGCCTCCTGGGTGGGCCGCAAGGTGGTGGTGAACCCCGCGGACGACTGGGGACCCGATCCGCGGGCCCAGGACCCGAAGACGTTCCTCATCCGTGGCATGCCCAAGCAGGGCACCTTCGCCGAGAAGATCGCCTTGCCGCTCGACCGGCTGGAGCCGATGCCGGAACACCTCAGCTGGCCCGAGGCAGCCGCGCTGCCCCTGGCCGGGCTCACGGCGTACCGCGCGCTGGTCACCCGGGGCGAAATGAAGCGGGGCGATCACGTCCTCATCACCGGGATCGGCGGCGGCGTGGCGGCCGTCGCCATGCAGGTGGCGCAGGCGCTCGGCGCGCAAGTCTCGGTGACCAGCGGCAGCGAGGAGAAGCTGCAGCGGGCGCGCGGCATGGGCGCCATCGCCGCCCTCTCCTACAAGCAGAAGGGCTGGGAGAAGGACCTGGTGCAGCAGGCCGGCCGGCCTCCGATCCTGGTGATCGACAGCGCGGGAGGGCCCGACTTCGGCGCCCTGGTGAACGCCGTCGCGCCGGGCGGCCGCATCGTCACCTACGGGGCCACCCGGGGGCCGGCCGAGAAGCTCGAGCTGACCCGGATCTTCTTCAAGCAGATCGACCTGCGCGGCACGACCATGGGCACCGACGAGGAGTTCCGCGCCATGCTCGGCCTGGTCGCGCGCGAGCGGCTGCGGCCGTTGGTGGACCACGTCTTTCCGCTCTCGCAGGCCGCGGAGGCGGACCGGCGCATGGCCCAGGCCGAGCAGATGGGCAAGATCGTTTTGAACTGCCGTGCGTAGTAGACGTCCATGATGCTCTCACTCCTGATTGCGTCCCTGTGCGTACCGGTCCTGGCCGCGGCCGCCTCCGGCGGCGAGCAGCGCGCGGTACAGCTCGCTCGCCAGGTCGCTTCCCAGCGGCTCGGGGTCCCGCCCGACCGGTTCACGGTCCGGAGCGTCGAGCCGGCCGAATGGCCCGACTCGAGCCTCGGATGTCCCCGCCGGGGCATGATGTACCGCCCGGTGGTGACGCGAGGGCATCGGGTCGTGCTGGAGGCAGACGGCCACGTCTCCACGGTGCACGTCGCGGGCGAGGCTGCCGTGCTGTGCGAACCGCAGCGCAGCATCCGGAACCTCCGATTCGCGCCCGCACCCGAGCTGCTACAGCTCGCCCGGCGCGACCTCGCGGCACGGCTGAATGTCCCCGAGGACTCCGTGCGCGTCGCGTCCACCCGGCCGCAAACCTGGCCGGACGCCAGCCTCGGCTGCCCGCAGCCGGACAAGATGTACGCGCAAGTGACCACGCCCGGCTTCGTGATCGAGCTCGAGAGCGGCGGCAAGACGTACCGCTATCACTCCGATCTACAGCGGGTGGTGCACTGCGACGATTAGTCATTCCTGTGGCTGCGCTGCACCCGGCGCACCGCGGCTTCCGCGTTCACCATGCCGAAACCGGTGAACCGGTTGATCGCCTCCTTCGGCCCGGCAAAGACCGTGCCGGTGAAGGAACGGCCGTCGTCCAGAAGCACGGTGACGGCCATGCCCCGGAACCGGTCGGGGTGCTGCTGCGTGGATCCCAGCACCGGATTGAATACCGACATCCCGAAGCGGAAGGCGTCGCCCGCGCCGAAGCTGCCCGGCTGGAAGTGCAGGGTCAGGGTGCTCGGCGTCCGGGAGAAGGAGATGCCCGCCGGCGAGATGCCCGACGCCGAGCCGACGTGGAACCGATTCGGAATGGAGCTCCAGGAGAGGTCCATCCCCGAGGTGTCCAGCACCACCGACTGGACCGTCCTCGAGCTGAAGGGCTGCACGGCCAGGCCGAAGTAGCGGCTCCAGCGCGTCCAGTCGCCGTTGCAGGAGAACGCGACCGGTCCGGCGATGGCCGCGGCCCAGCTGCGATCGTTCGGCAGCGGGATCGGCGTCGCGGTCCGCTGCAGGGTCCGGTAGATCTGGTCCGGAGCGATGCGGCCGGGGCCTCCTGCGGCCTGGATCACCAGCGCCGCCACCGCGGCCGCGTCAGCCGCCGCCGCGCTGGTCCCGAAGAAATTCGGGTTCCCCTCGCCCTCCACGTCGTAGCCGAAGAACGTCGTGTCCACCCCGTCCGCCGCCGTGATCTGCGGGGTGAAGCGCACGTCCGGCTCGTCGAGGCGCTCGCCCGCCTTGTCGAAGAAGATCACCGCCGGGCCGGGCGAGCTGAAGTCCTCGGGGAAGCTCGGGTTCGCGTAGAAAGCGGCCGCCACGCCCTGCGCGCCGCGCGCCGCGGCGTGGCCCCAGGTGGAGCCCGCGCCCTCCCCCACCATCGGCGCCAGTCCGTTGATCACCACGTGCTTGATGTGGCGGGCAGGTCCGTCGTTCATCTTCCCGATCAGGATCTGGTAGTCGCTCACGTTCGCGCCGCCCTGCACCTCCTGGGGGGAGGGAAGGATCTCCGCCAGCTCGATGGCGGCGTCCACGCTCGGGTCGGTGTTGTCGTCGTGCGTGTAGAAGACCGTCTTGCTGCGGTCCGGGTCGACGAAGTTCCCGTCCCTGTCGAAGACGTAGAGGTTGAAGTCCGTCCGGACCTTTCCCACGAAGAACGGCTCGTCCCATTGGAAGTCGATGATGTTGTCGCCCGCCGCGGTGATCAGCTGGCTGATGGTCGGGGAGCCGGCTTTTCCGAAATTGTGGAAGCTCCGGGGCCTCAGCTTCGCGGGGATCTGGTCGATCTTCACGTTCTCCCTGCCGGACGCCACCAGGGCCTGCGCGGCGGCGAAGGGCACCGCCCGGTAGTCGGCTTCGTACGCCTCGATCCCGCTCCTCATGGCGGAGGAGAAGTACGCGGCGCCGCTCGCGTGCACGGCGTCGGCTGCCTGCGCCACGATGCCGTCGGAGAACATCGGCTCGTCGAAATAGATGACGTCGTCGACGATCACGTCGGCCCGGAACTGCCTGCGGAGCGCGAGGATGTTCTCCGCGAACTGCAGCTCGCCGTTGAACGCGCTGGCGAACCCGAGCCTGGCGCCCGGCGCGATGTCGTGGACGAGCTGCAGCATCGCCCGCCCCTCGTCCGTGCCGGGCCCGTTCTCCCGGCCGATCTCCTGCAGGACGGCGACGTTGCGCGGGAGGTCGCCCGTCTTCACGTCGTCGGCCGCATGGACACTGCAGCCGTCGGGATTCTTCTCGTCGGGCGGCGGGCAGGCGTCGTAGCTGTCGGACAGCGCACCGACCCGCACCCCTCTGCCGTCGAGCCCGCGCGCCTGCACCGCGTCGGCTTTCTGGAGCGCCACGGCCTGGCTCTGGACCCGGCCTGCGTTTGCATGAGGCCGCAGCTGCGCGCGGAGGTTCCGCACGCCGGGGATGGATGCGGCCGCCCGGGCGGACCCGAGCGGGAGGTACCCCTCGACGAACCGTCCGTCGATGCTGCTCGTCGCCGTGAGGCGGAACCCGACGGCGGAGAGCTCCGGCAAGACCGTGTCGAGCGCGACACCGTCGGCGGTGCGCAGCTTCACCACCGGGTCGCCGCTCCGGTCGGTCAGGTGCAGGGAGAGGAGGAGAGACAAGCTCGGGTCGCCGCTCTCCCAGCGCGCCACCATTTGCGCAAGGCTTCCGCCCAGGGCGCCGGGCGCGCCCGCCCGTGCGCCGGACGCGCAGAGAATCAACCCGGCGACCCCGCAGGTCGTCGCTCGACCGATTCGCGGCGTGAGCCTCTCCAGTGTAGGTGGAGCTCGTCCCCCCGGACGCCGAGTGAGCGACGAGCCTACCGGCGCGCACCGGGTAGAGACAAGAGGGCCCCGGGCACGATCGATGCTCGGGGCCCTCTCAACCACTCCAAATTGCTATTGGTTCGGTCCAGCGTCCGTGAACGTGCGGATCCCGACCCAAAGCGGCGCGGCGAGGACCGGGCCGCTAGCCGGTGTCACCGTGAGGCGGCCCCACCACTGGCCCGTAGCCGCCGACTTGGCCGCGTCGATAGTGACGTTCACGGTCGCGGATTGGCCCGCTGCCAGCGTGACCGAGGCGGGCGAGACGGAAGCGAGGACGGCGCCCAGCGGCGTCGGCGGAACGGTCGCATTCGCCGTCACCGCCGCACTCGCCGTGAAGGTATGCGTCGAGCTGCTCACGTTCGTGAGCGTCACCGCGATGGTCTTCGACTGCCCCGACCCCGGCTCGATCTTGCGGAAAGACAGCGTGGCCGGCTCGAGCACCGCCTTGGTGGCCGTGGCGGCCGCGAGGTTGATCACGCCCGCGCCGATGTTCTGCGGGTTGGTCGTCCCCAGCCGCGCGTCGCGGGTGGCGGTGCCCATCAGCGCGCCCTTCACCATCGCCGGCGTCCAGTCCGGGTGCATCTGCCGCAACAGCGCCGCCGACCCCGCCACGTGCGGAGTGGCCATGCTGGTGCCCTGGAACATCTCGAAGCCGCCGTGCAGCACCGACGAATAGACGTTCACGCCCGGCGCGCAGACGTCCGGCTTGATGTCGAGGAGGTTGGCGGGACCGCGGCTGGAGAACCCGGCGAGGAAGTTCTGATTGTTCGTCAGCACCTCGGCGAAGGTGGCGCCGTTCGCGCTCGCGGTCGAGCTCGAGGCGGCCGCACCGCGGATGCCGACGCGGTCGGTCAACCCCAGCATCACCGCGGGCGTTGCGGGCTGGTCGGGCGTGCCGTCCCGAGCCATCGCAATGGGATCGCCTGCCGCGTTGTTCACCATGAGCACTCCGACGGCGCCCGCGTTCCGGGCGTTGCGGATCTTGGTGGAGAACGTGCAGGTGCCCCGGTCGATGACGACGATCTTCCCGGCGTGCGCCCCGGCGGCGATCGGCGTGCAGGCCTGGGTAGCCGCTCCGTTCGCCTGGCCGGCGGCGGTGCCGTTCCAGTTCGCGAGCTGCGCGGTCACGGCGGGATCGAAGGGATTGAAGTTGCCGGTGGCCGCGCCGAAGTTGGCCGCTCCGACCGTCACGTTGATGCCGAAGAAGTGGTTGTTCGTGGAGGCGCAGGCGGTGATCGCGTCCTCGGCCTGCCCGGGGCTCTCGACCGTATTCACGCCCGGTCCGGAGTTGCCCGCCGCGATCGCCACCACCACGCCGGCCTTCGCCGCGCGGTTGCTGGCCACCACGAGCTGGTCCTTGAACCCGTTGATGCCGCCGCCCAGGCTCATGTTGATGACGTCCATCCCGTCCTTGACTGCGTCGTCGATCGCCTGGGCGATGTCGTGCGAGGTCGCGTTGGTGATGTCACCGGGGAACACGTTGTAGTTGCCCAGGAACGCCTTGGGAGCGACGCCGCTGAGGCCGGCGACCGCGGGGATCTTGCAGACGCCCGTCTTCGCATCGCACTGCGCGGGCGGAGCCGTCGTTCCGTTCACTCCCGCGATGGTGCCCGAGACGTGCGTGCCGTGGTCCTGGAGCGCTTCCGCCGTGAACCCCTTGCCCTGGTTCGGGGTGAAGTACACGCGCGCGACGATCACCTTCTTGCTGGTGAACTGCTGGTTGCCCGGATCGAACTTGGGGAAGCCGGCCGGCGGATTGAGCGAGTTGTCGGTGAGGAAGGGGTGGGTCTGATCGACGCCGGAGTCGATCACGCCGATCTTCATTCCGGCTCCGGCGTTCCCCACTCCTCCGACTGCCGACCACGCCGCCGGGGCGTTGATGACGCCGACCGAGCGGTTCATCGAGAGCGCGTAGGTGAGGCTGGGCTCGACCGAGACGACGCCGGGACCGGCGCGCAGAGAGTCGAAGCTCGCGCCGTTCAGCTTGACGCCGAAGCCATTGAGCACCGTGTCGTACTCTCGCAAGACCTTGACGGGCGAGTTGGTCGCCTTGAGCCATTGCTTGAAGTCGTTCCGCGCATGCGCGAGCGCCGACTGATACTTCCCGTTCGCCGCGTTGTTGAAGTCGATCTTGCCGTTCTTCAAGTGCGCGACGCCGGGCGCATCGGCCAGGGGTGGATCGGCGAGGATGACGATCGCATACCCGTCCGCGATCCCCGTGGCCGGACCGCGCCCGTCGGAGTTGCTCACGATCGCGTGTGCAGACGCAGCCGCAAACAGGACGGCGAGAAGTGCGCCCAATGAACGCTGTCTCATGGAAGGCCCCCTTAGTGTTTGGGTGGGGCCTTCTCCGACATTGGTCGGGTTCCCGTCAAGTCATTTCGGGAGCCTTCGCCGACCGCCCGGAAAAAAATAAATTTTTTTTTGGGCTAGAGGCCGCGGAGCGCGGCCCGGGCGCGCCCGAGAGCCAGGCCGAACCGCCCGTCGGGCGACTCGAACCAGCGATCCGGGGAGAAGCCGGATTCCTCGAGTAGATGGAGCACCTGCTCGCGCGTGAACCGGCGGGAAATCTCGGTCCGGATGCCCTGCCAGGGCGCCAGCGTCAGCCGGCCGCCGATCCGCCCCAGGTCGATCTCCAGCGGCTCGCGCGCCACCAGCCACATCTCGATCCTCTGCCGTTCCACCAGGTAAGGCGCGTAGTGCTCGAACTTCTGCGGATCGAAAGCGCTGCCCGCCAGGGTATTCACGCTCCGCAGGATGTTGCGGTTGAACTCGGCGGTCACGCCTGCCCGGTCGTTGTAGGCCTCGTGGATGACGGCGGGGTCGGTCACCAGGTTCGCTCCCAGGAGCAGCAGGTCCCCCGGCGCAAGGTGGCTGCGCACCCGCCGCAGCAGGCGGATCGCGTCGGGGTCCTCGTCGTTGCCGATCGTGCCGCCCAGGAACAGCGCGAGCCGCGGACCGCCGCCGGGGGCCGGCGGCAGCCGCAGCTCCTTGGTGTAGTCAGCCAGCACCTCGTCCACCGGGACCTCCGGGCGCTCCTGGCCGAGCAGCTCGCGCGTGCGCGCCAGCGCGTGCGCGGAGATGTCCACCGCCACGTATCTGGGGCGTCCTCCCAGCCGCAGCGCCGCCTCCAGCAGTGCCACGGTCTTCGAGGCAGCCCCGCTGCCCAGCTCCACCATCTCCGACAGCCGCGCGCCGCCGGCGGCCTCCACGATCGGCCGGGCTTGCTCCAGCAGGAGGGCCCGTTCGGTGCGGGTCGGGTAGTACTCGGGGAGCCGGGTGATCTGCTCGAACAGCGCGGACCCCCGGTCGTCGTAGAAGTACTTGCAGGGCACCTCGGGCGGGCTCCGCTGGAGGGCTACGCGCAGCTCGTCGAGCGCGGCGGCCTCCGCGTCGCCGTTGACCACCGTCGCGGTCCGGACCGGATCGCCGACAGCGCCCTGCGCATGCTCGAATCGCTTCAGCATCTACACCCCTCCCGCGCAGCGCAGGCCGGCGGGGATTTCCCGGAACCCCGGTTCGTACCAGTTGCGGAAGGTTGGACGCTTGAGACGCGGATGCGTTGCCCAGCTCCCACCGCGCAGCACCTTGTGGGTGCCGAACCAGGGAGCTGAGTAGCCATCGTAGGGATAGGGGCGGAAGCCGGTATAGGGCTCGAACCAACTCGAGGTCCATTCCCAGACCTGGCCGCATCCCGGGAGCCCGGAGCGGCGCGCCACCTCCCACTCCGCCTCGCTGGGCAGCCGCGCTCCGCGCCATCGCGCGAACGCATCGGCCTCGAACCAGGAAAGGCAGCTCATCGGGTGCTGGGGCGGCGCGTCCGGCCACCCGAGCGGCCCATCGACCTTGTTTCCGGTGCGCCACCGCCAGCCTTCGGGGGTCCAGAGGCGCGACTCCCCGTACCCTCCTGCTTCGACGAATTCGCCGAATTCCTGGACGGTGACGGGGACCGCGTCGATCCAGAACGGCTCCACCCGCACCCGGTGCGCCGGGCGCTCGTTGTCGTAGACCTCCGCGGCATCGTCGCTGCCCATGGACGCGGCCGCGCCGCCGGGGAACTCGAGTCGCGCCGGCTCGCGAACCTCGGCCAGCAAGGCGCCGCGCTGCAGGCGCCCTTGGAAGAGCGCCGCGATCACCTGCACGTGCTCGGCGTGCTGCAGCTCGTGCTGCGAGACGTGGCGGACCAGGAAGTCCGCCGGCAAGCCGTCGACGACTGGCGCAAGGCGCGTGCGCAGGCGCTCGAAGACGCGTTCCAGCACCTCCGCGAGCCAGCCTCGCAGCTCGTCCGGCGATGGAAGCTCCGTGCGCGCGGGTTTCGCGGTCTGCGTGGGATCGAAGAAGCCCCCGAATCGCTCGCCCGCCCGGTCTCCCGGCAGAAGCCAGCGGGCCTGCATGGCCGCGACGTGGCCCAGGTGCCATCCGACCGGGCTGTAGGCGGGGGACGGAATCTCGCCCCACCGATCGTCTGGCAGGCGGGCGAGCGTCTTCAGCAGGAATGCACGGGCCTGCGCGAGTTGCGCGGTCGGGCCCTCCCCTCTCGCGCCCTGCGGAACCGTCACGAAAGGGCCTCCACCCGCGGCTCGCTGCCCCGACGCGCCACCGCGAGGTGGCCCGCCGGCACCTCCCGGAACCGTGCGATTCCTTGCTCGTCCGACCAGAGAGGCTCCGACGCCATGCACCAACCTAGAGCGCGTGCGTCGGACGGACCACCCGCGCAGTACAGAGTCGCGGGCGGCAAGCCGACGGCATGCCGGGCTCCGATCAGTACCTCGCCGTCGCTCGCCAGGACGGTCGCGACCGCCGTCACGTTGGCCTGCGAACAGATGCGCTGCAGGCGCTGCAGCGCCGATCGGACGGCGTCCGCCAACGAAGCGGCGCCCCGGTCGAGCGCATCGAGCACCAGCGCGAACAGCCCTTCCGAGTCGCTGCCGCCCTGCACCGCCTGGTAGGCCGCGTCTCCCAGGCCTTCGCGAAGCAGGCGCGCCGGTCCGCGCTGCCACCCGGTGACGAATCCGTTGTGCAGGAACGCGACGGGTCCGCGCGCGAAGGGCTGGACGCAAGCGAGCTGGTACGGGATGCCCGGCGTCGCGCTGCGCACTGCCGCCAGCGCAGCCCTGGCCGGAAGCCGATCGCACACCAATGGGAGATTCGGATCCGCCCAGATGGGCTGGGCGCTGCGGTAGAGCGCCGGTTCGGGGCGGCCGTCACCCAGCCAGAGCGCCGCGCCCCAGCCGTCGGCGTTCACCACGCCGCTGCTCATCTCGCGCGGCTTGTAGCTCTGCGCGTAGAGCGAGTGCGGCGGAGCCGTCAGGAGGTCCGCGGGCGCCAGCGGCGGCCCGATGTATCCCACCATTCGGCACATTCGGCCCTAGGCTGCGCTGAGGCGGAATTCCGCGCAAGTCATTCGGGCGGCGCGGGGCGCAGCCACGAGACCGCGATGGCGACCACCAGGATCCCCGCGATCACCGCGAGAGAGGTCCCGGTGGGGAGGTGCACCCACCGGTAGAGCACCATTTTCAGACCTACGAACAAGAGGATGGCTGCCAGCCCCGGCTTCAGGTAGCGCAGCCGCACCAGCGCGCCGCGGACCACGAAGTAGAGCGCCCGGAGGCCCAGGAGCGCGCAGACGTTGCTGGAGAAGACCAGGAAGGAGTCGTCCGTCACCGCGAAGACGGCCGGGATGGAATCCAGCGCGAAGACGAGGTCGGCCGTCTCGGCCGCGACCAGGGCGAGCACTAGTGGCGTGGCGTAGAGCCGCCCCCCTTTGCGCACGAAGAAGTGGGGCCCCTCGATCGTGTCGATCATCCGCAAACGCCTGCGCACGAATCGCACCACCGGGTTGTCCGACGGGGCGCGCTCCTCCTCGTCGCGGTGGAGCACGATCTTCACCGCGGTGTAGACGAGGATGGCGCCGAAGAGCGCGATGACCCAGCGGAAGCGGTGGACCAGCGCCACGCCGGCCAGGATCAGGGAACCCCGGAGGATCAGCGCCCCGAACACTCCCCAGAACAGCACCCGGTGCTGGTACGGCGGCGGGATGGCGAAGCTCTGGAAGATCAGCACGAAGACGAAGAGGTTGTCGACCGAGAGCGACTTCTCCAGCAGGTAGCCGGCGAAGAACTCGAGGCCCCGGTCCCCGCCGTACCGCCGCCACAGCCAGGCGCCGAACCCCAGCGAGAGGACGATCCAGAAGATGCTCCAGCCGACCGCCTCCTTGAACCGCGCCCCGTGCTCGCGGCGCGAGGCCAGGTAGAGGTCGAGGCAGAGGACCACCAGGACGCCGACCAGGAACCCTACCCACAGCTCGGTGGAGTTGATGTTCGGCGCTCCCGCGTCGGCCGCCGGGCTCACACGCGCTGACCCCGGCCGCGCGGAGTGGCGCGGCTCTTGCCACGCAGGACGAGCCTGACCGGCACTTGCAACCCGAAGCGATCGCGCAGGCGGTTCAGCAGGAACCTTCTGTAGGCGTCGTCGACGGCCTGCGGGCGGTTGACCTGGATGGCGACGGTGATGGGCCGGACGCCGACCTGCACCGCGTAGGAGAAGCGCACCGGGTACCCATGCCAGAGCGGCGCGGGGTGCTCGTCCTGCGTGCGCTGCACCCAGTCGTTCAGCTCGGGCGTCTTGAGGCGGGTGGCCGCCTGGTCGTGCAGATCGGCGGCGAGGTCGAGGATGCGCTCGACCCGCGTGCCTTCCAGCGCGCTGACGAACAGGAGCGGCGCGTAGCCGACGTGCGGCAAGTGGCGCGCCGCCTCCTCGCGCAGCCGCTTCGCTTCACCCTCCTTGTCGCGCACCAGGTCCCATTTGTTCACCGCCAGGATCACCGCCCGGCCGCGCTCCTCCGCCTGCGCAGCGATCCGGGCGTCCTGCTCCACCCCCAGCTCGGTGGCGTCGGTGAGCACCACCACCACGTCGGCGCGCTCCACCGCCCGCAGGGCCCGCTGCGCGCTGAAGACCTCCACCTTGTCGGTGACATGCCGCTTCTTGCGCAGGCCCGCGGTGTCCACCAGCACGAAGGTGCGGCCCTTGTGCTCGGTCGATTCCTCCACCGCGTCACGCGTCGTGCCTGGAGAGGCGGAGGCGACGAACCGCTCCTCGCCCAGCAGCTTGTTGAGCAGCGTCGACTTGCCCACGTTGGGGCGCCCCACCACGGCGAGCCGCACGGGCCCCCCGGGCCGCACCTCCTGTCCTTCCAGCGGCGGCTCTGCCTCCTCGTCGGGACCGGCGGCCGGTGGCAGCCGCTCGACGGCCGCATCGAGCAGCTCGGAGACGCCGCGGCCGTGCTCGGCGCTGACCGGAAAGACGTCGAACCCCAGGGAGTGCAGCTCGCCCAGGTCCAGCGCGTCGGCCCGGCGGGTGGAATCGACCTTGTTGGCCGCGAGGAGCACCGGCTTGCCGCCCTTGCGGAGCAGGGCAGCGAGCTCCCGGTCCGCGCCGGCCAGCCCCTGCTCCGCATCGACCACCAGCACCAGGACGTCCGCCTCGCGGACGGCCGCATCGGCCTGCTCGCGGACCGCGCGCACCAGCTGCTCCTCGGCCCGGGGCGTAAACCCCCCGGTATCCACCACCCGGAAGCGGCGGCCGTCGTGATCGGCCTCGGCGTACTGCCGGTCGCGCGTCACCCCTGGCGTGTCCTCCACGATGGCGAGACGGCGGCCCACGATGCGGTTGAAGAGAGTCGACTTGCCCACGTTGGGACGTCCCACCAGGGCCACGAGCGGGAGCATCCGCTACGCGCTCAGCACCGCGAGCCGGGTGCGCTGAGCGGGCGCCGCGCGGTGCGGCGTGGAGTCGATCACCGAAGCCTCGGTTCCGACCAGCGCGACCAGGCCGGCCCTTTCGACGCGGACGCGGACCAGATCGCAGACCGCGGAGGCGCCCGCGAAGTGGACGGTCCAGTTCTCGCGGGAGCGGCCGAAGCGCTCTCCGACGGTGCCGGGCGGCGTGCGCGCGCTCTCCACCAGCACCTCCACCTCGCTGCCGGCGCGCGATCGGTGCCGAGCCAGGGTGCGCGCCTGCTGCAGCCGCTGCACCTCCTCGAGCCGGCGGGTGGCGACGGGCCGCGGGACCTCCAGCCACTCCGGACTGCGCTGCGCCGCGGCGCGCTCCTTGGAAAGTCGCAGTGCGGCCGCGGTGTGAGGGCGCTCGCTGAAGACGAAGCTGAAGAGATTGTCGTACGGCACCCGGCGCAAGAGCGCCAGGGTCTGCTCGTGCTCTTCCTCCGTCTCCCCCGGAAAGCCGCAGATGATGTCGCTGGTCAGCGCCACCTCGGGGCAGGCCGCGAACAGGCTCGCCACCCGGCCCTCGTACTCCGCGACGGTGTAGCTCCGCCGCATGCGCTGGAGCACCGTGTCCGCTCCGTGCTGCACGGGAAGGTGGAAATGCGGCATGAGCTTCTCCACCTCGCGGAAGCAGTCGACCAGCTCCGGCGACAGGTCCATCGGGTGGCTGGTGGTGAACCGGATGCGCCGCAGGTCCGGCACTGCCGCCACCCGGCGCACGAGCTGCGCGAAGCTGCACCCGCCCGCGTACGAGTTCACGTTCTGCCCGATCAGCGTGACCTCGCGGACGCCCACCTCGCAGAGCGCCGCGACCTCGCGCACGATCTCCACGTAGGGCCGGGACACCTCGCGCCCCCTGGTATGGGGCACCACGCAGAAACTGCAGACGTTGTCGCAGCCCTTCATGGCCGTGACGAAGGCGGTCGCCTTGCCTCGAGCGCCCTCCGGATCGGCCTGGGGAAACACGTACTCTTCGGACGGGACCCAGCCGGTCTCCACCCCGCCCTGCTCCGCCAGGTGCGCGATCCGGGCGATCTGATCCGGTCCCAAGACGAAATCGACGTACGGAGCGCGCTCCAGGAGCCTCTCCTTCTCCTGCTGCGCGACGCACCCCGCCACGCCGATTCGCGTGCCGCGCTGCGCCTTCACCATCCGATAGCGGCCCAGCGCGGAGTAGAGCTTGTCCTCCGCCTTCTCCCGGATGGCGCAGGTGTTGAG
The DNA here is from genome assembly GCA_035261845.1 of Myxococcales bacterium. Classification (GTDB taxonomy): domain Bacteria; phylum Myxococcota; class Myxococcia; order Myxococcales; family 40CM-4-68-19; genus VBKO01. Next base: position 23,497 of record DATFTN010000168.1, read on the forward strand.
GAGCACCAGGTCCGCGCCGTCGACGGCCTCGGCTGCGAGCCAACCGGCCCGGAGGAGCGACTCGCCCATGCGGGCGGAATCGTGCTCGTTCATCTGGCAACCGAACGTGTGGATGAAGTAGCGCTTGGGCACGGCCGTCGGGGTATGTCAGAGGGGCTCTGGGCCGTCAATTCAATCGCGAGAGCCGGTTGACGCCGCGCCGCTTCCCGGGCGAGGCTCCTCTCCCGCTCCACGGCACGGCCTTTCTACCAGGGAGGAATCCATGCGCCTGCTCTTCGCCGCCGTCACCTGCCTTGCGCTCGCCGCTCGGGCTGAAGGGCTCGATCGCGACAACCTGCTCAGCGAGGCGCCCGCGGTGCCGGCGAAGGGGACGGTGCGCGTCAGCGGCATCAGCACGGGCACGACCGACCAAGGGGGCGTGAACGGCACCCAGGGGCAGGCCAACATCGCCGGCGCGATCCAGTGGACTCCGGTGGAGAACCTGGCGGGCGACGTGGGGATGTACTGGCAGGTCGGCGCCAACGGGCCCTCGGCGCGGGTGCGGTACCAGATGCTCTCCCAGTCTCGCGCCGGCCTCGACCTGTCCGCGGGCGCCCGCTTCAAGACCGTCGGGTTCCATCCCGACCAGGGGGAGGTCGAGTTCCTCTTGCTCGCCGGCCGTCGCTTCGGGAACGTGGAGCTGGTGCTGAACGGGGTCTTCGGGGTGGAGACCGGCGGCGAGAACGGAAAGGACGTAGAGGGCAGGGCCTACGCGGGCTACCGCTTCAGCGAGGACCTGCGCGCCGGCATCGACAGCCGGATTCAGGCCGAGGTGGAGGACGAGGGCGCGGTCCCGGTGGGCGCTCCCCCGAAGACCGGCCGCGATTACGACCTGACCGCGGGCCCGGCCGTGTCCTGGATCGTGGCGCGCAACCTGGGCTCCGTCCTGCACAATCTGCAGTTGCAGGCCCTGGTCGGCGTGGCCCAGCCCAAGCGCACCTACACGACCGCGGCCGTCGGAATCGTCTCGGCAGCCGTGGATTTCTGATCCCCCATGTTCGCTTTGAGTTGACCGCTCTGCCGGCGCCAACACGCTCTTCGATCCGCCAAGTGACCGATGATGCGCCCGCGCCGAAGTTGCTTGGGGAGTGGCTCGAACCCTCGGCGACTCGCTGCCCGCGCTGGATGGCGCGATGACGCGTCGCCCGTGGCGAGGCCACGCGCGTCAACTTGTTCCAGGACGGGCCGCGGCGCGTCAATCCGGATGGCCCAGAGCCCGTGCTGCCGACCGGGCTCCCATGCGAGCTGCACTCTTCGCCTGACTGGGCTTGGCGCTCCCCCGGAAAGCAAAACGGAGATCCACGCCACTCATGCTCGGACGCGGAATTCACGATCGCGACTCGGCCTCGCCCCAGGGCGCACGAACCAAGAAGTGACGAATCATTAGAGCTCGCTCCCCCCTCGACCCCCCAACAGATCACGGTCAAATGAGCGCTGCGGTTAGCCCAGTCGGGCGGCGGCGCGCTCGACGATGCGGCGGCGCTCCTCCTGGATGGCGCGCCGGGCGGAGGAGAGCGATTCGACCAGCTCGGGGCCGGCCGTCCGCGGCGAGCCCGCCGTGAAGGGCGGGGCCGGGTCGTACTCCATCAGCAGCTGGATCTCCTGCGCGACCTTCTTTCCGCGCAGCTCGGCGGCGAGGCGCAGGCCGAAGTCGATGCCCGCGGTGACTCCGCCGCCCGTGGCCCGGTTGCGGTCGATGACCACCCGCTCCTGCACCGGCGTCGCCCCGAACGGCTTCAGCAGGTCCAGGCTGAGCCAGTGCGTGGTCGCGCGATAGCCGCGCAAGAGGCCAGCCGCCCCCAGCACCAAGGCGCCAGTGCAGACCGACGTGACCCACGCCGCGCGCTCGGCCTGCTCCCGCAGGAACTGGAGCAGCGCCTCGTCTTCCATCGCGGCGTTCACTCCCGGACCCCCAGGGACGAACAGGACGTCGAGCTGCGGGGTGTCCGAATAGCTCGCGTCGGGCTGGAGCCGCAGCCCGGTATCGCTGCGCGCCTCCCCCTTCCCCACCAGCAGGAGCTGCGCGTCGGGAAGCCGCCCGAACACCTCGTACGGCCCGGTCAGGTCGAGCTGCGTGAGACGGGGAAACAGCAAGAGGCCGATGCGCGTGGTCATCGCTCCTCCGGATAGCCGGCGCGGCGCAGGCCGCGCGAAGTCTGGGTCCAGTCCTTCTCCACCTTCACGTGCAACTCCAGGAAGACCTTGCAGCCGAGCAGCTTCTCGATCTGCTCGCGCGCCCTGGTGCCGATCTGCTTGAGCCGCGCGCCGCCGCGCCCGATCAGGATGGCCTTCTGGCTCTCGCGCTCGACCAGCACGGTCGCGGCGATGCGGGTGAGCCCGCGCGGGCCGACGGTGCGCTCGGACTCGTCGAACTGATCCACCAGCACCGCCGCGCTGTAGGGGACCTCCTGCTCGGTCTGACGCAGGATCTGCTCCCGGACCAGCTCGGCCGACAGGTCGCGCTCGGGCACGTCGGTCCATTGGTCGTCCGGGAACAGCGGCGGCCCTTCGGGCAGGTGACTCGCCACCGCGTCGAGGAGGCCCTCGACGTTTTCGCCCGTGAGCGCCGAGAGCGGGTACACCTCGGTGAAGGCGTGCTCCCGCCGCCAGCGGTCGATGATGGGCAGGAGCCTCGGCCGCGGCAGCGCGTCGATCTTGTTGATCACCAGCAGGGTGGGCTTGCCCGCCGCTTTCACCTGCTCGAGCGCCTTGCGGGTGGCGGCGTCGATCCCCGGGCCGGCCGCCTCGATCAGGAACAGCGCCACGTCCGCCTCCGCCAGCGTCTGCAGCGCCTGCTGCACCATCCGGGCGTTGAGCCCGCCTCGCGCGGAGTGCAGGCCCGGCGTGTCCAGCAGCGCGATCTGCGCGCCGGGGCAGGTCACCACGCCGAGGATGCGCGAGCGCGTGGTCTGCGGCTTGGGCGAGACGATGGCCAGCTTCTGCCCGAGCAGCCGGTTGAGCAGCGTGCTCTTGCCGACGTTCGGCCGGCCGACGATGGCCGCGAAGCCCGCCCGATGGGGTCCCGGCGGCGCGGCCTTCGCCAACCTACGGCGCCTTCTCGCTGCGGACGATCTCCACGTGCTGCAGCGTCACCTGGCCGTTCCCGGCCCGGGCGATCTTCGGCACCAGCTCGAACCCCTTCACCACCTCGCCGAAGATGGTGTGCTTGTTGTTGAGGTGCGGCGTCGGCACCTCGGTGATGAAGAACTGCGAGCCGTTGGTGTTGGGGCCCGCGTTCGCCATCGCCAAGAGGCCCGGCTTGTCGAAGCGCTTCCCGTTCTGGAACTCGTCCTTGAAGCGGTAGCCCGGATCGCCCGTACCGGTGCCCAGCGGATCGCCGCCCTGGATCATGAAGTTCGGGATCACCCGGTGGAATAACGTCCCGTCGTACAGCTTCGCGTGCGTCTTGGCGCGGGTGCGCGGATCGGTCCACTCCTTCGCCCCGGAGGCCAGCCCGACGAAGTTGGCGACCGTCTCCGGGGCGTCCTTCTCGAAGAGGCGGACGGTGATGTTGCCCTGGCTGGTCTGGAAGACGGCGTACAGGTCGCCCTTCCCCTGCGGCATCCCGGTGCTCGGATCGGCCATGTTCGTGTCCTGTGCTTTTCCTTCGGGTTGTCCCACCGGCTTCACCGCGGTGGGCGGTTTGCTCTTCGGGGGGCTCGTCTGGGCCCTCGCGGACTGCGTGCAGCCGGCCACGGCGAGGAAGGCGAGCAGGGGAAGGATGGGTCGCATGCGTTCAGTCGCTCCCGTCAAGGAGGCCGGAGCGTATGCCACAACCTCCCAGCCCTGGAAAGCTCGGACGCAGCGCCTCATCCGGCGGCGACCGGGAGCCCCGCGTCCAGGGCGGCCTTCGCGGCGGCCTGCTCGGCCTCCTTCTTGGTGCGTCCCGAGCCACGGCCCAGGGTCACCCCCTGGAACTGGACCTCGACCTCGAAGGTCCGGGCATGCTGCGGACCGGGCGCATCCAGGACCTGGTAGACGGGTCCGGCCCGGTGGGCGCCCTGCAGCTTCTCCTGCAGCTCTGTCTTGTAGTCCCGCCCGAGCAGACCCGAGGTGGCCGCGTCGAAGAGCGGAGCGAGCAGGCGATCCAGCACCTCGAGCGCGCTCTGCAGGCCGCGGGAGAGGTACACGGCGGCCACCACCGCCTCGAGAGCGTCGGCGAGCAGGCTCTGCTTCTCGCGCCCGCCGGTGCGCTCCTCCCCGCGGCCCAGCAGCAAGAGCTCTCCGAGCCCCAGCTCCCGCGACACCTGTGCCAACGACTCGGCTTTGACGATGCTGGCTCGCAGCCTGGTCAAGTCGCCCTCGGCCGAGAGCGGGTGCTTCTCGAAGCAGCGCATGGACACCGCCAGGCCGAGGACGGCGTCGCCGAGGAATTCGAGCCGCTCGTTCGACTCCATCACCTCGCCGGCGAGCCGGCGCTCGTGCACGAAGCTGCCGTGCCGCAGCGCCTCCAGGGCCACTTCGTGCCGCAGCGCGCCCTCCGGCAGGCCGAGCCGGGAAGTGAGCAGCGCCACTCGCTCGGCATCGGTCAGCTCGGGCATCCGGGGACGAGCCTACCCTCGCGCCGCTTCGTCCGCCACGCTGTAGGGGTCCAGGTCGCGCCGCGCGATGCGCAGCGCCAGCTCGTCGATGTGCGCTCCCTGCGACCCGAGCCGCTCGACCGCCGCCCGCAGCATGCGCTCGCGCAGGATCTCGATCAGCTCGTACCGCGCGCGCTGGGTCTCGCGCTGGAGCAGGCCGGGACCGCTCTTGAGGAACCGGTAGTGCTCCTCGATGGCGTCCCACAGCTCCTCGGTCCCTTCCCCTTGCGAGGCGACGCACTTCACGATCGCCACTTCGCGTTCCTTGGCGGACAGCTCCAGCATCTGCCGCAGATCGCGGACCGTCCGGTCGGCCCCTTCGCGGTCGGCCTTGTTCACGCAGAACACGTCCGCCACTTCCAGGATCCCGGCCTTGATCGCCTGGATGTCGTCCCCCAACCCCGGCACCACCACCACCACCGTGGTGTGGGCCAGCCGGCAGACTTCTATTTCGTCCTGGCCCACCCCCACGGTCTCGACCATCACCACGTCCTTCCCCATCGCGTCGAGCACGCGCACGCAATCGGAGGTGGCGCGAGAAAGGCCGCCCAGCTGGCCCCGGGTGGCCAGCGACCGGATGAACACGCCCGGATCGAGCGCGTGGTCCTGCATCCGGATGCGATCGCCCAGGATCGCCCCGCCCGTGAACGGGCTGGTCGGGTCCACGGCCACCACCCCCACCGTCTTGCCCAGTCCGCGCAGGTGCGCGATGAGCCGGTCGACCAGCGTGCTCTTGCCCGCGCCGGGGTTGCCGGTGATCCCGATCAACTGCGCCCTCCCGGTCGAGGGGAACAGCGCGCGCAGCTCGGGCTCGGCGGCCGGCTGCGCGTCGTCGATCAGGCGCATGAGGCGGGCCGCCGCCCGCACGTCTCCCTGCAGGACGCGGTCGGCCAGGGCGCCCATCAGGCCTTCATCAGATCGCGCGCGATCACGAGCCTCTGTACCTCGCTGGTGCCCTCGCCGATGGTGCACAGCTTGACGTCGCGGTAGATGCGCTCCACCAGGAACTCCCGGGTGAAGCCGTAGCCGCCGTGGATCTGCACGCCGTGGGCGGCGGCGCGGCAGGCGGCCTCGCTGGCGAAGAGCTTGCCCATCGAGGCCTCCGTGGTGAACGGCTTCCCCGCGTCGCAGAGGGCTGCAGCGCGGTGCACCAGCAGGCGCGCGGCATCCAGCTCGGTGGCCATGTCGGCCATCATCCAGCGCAGGGCCTGGAACTCGGCGATGGGCTTGCCGAACGCCTTGCGCTCCTTGGCGTACGCGATCGACTCCTCCAGCGCGCCGCGCCCGAGACCGACGCTGAGAGCGCCGATGGTGATCCGGCCTTTGTCGAGGATCCGCAAGGTGTCCACGAACCCCTGGTCCACATCGCCCACCCGGTTCTGGTCGGGCACCAGCACGTCCTCGAAGATGAGCTCGGCGGTGTCGCTGGAGCGCATGCCCAGCTTCCCGTGGAGCGGGCGCTGGGAGAAGCCCTTCATCCCGCGCTCGAGCGCGAAGGCGGTGATGCCCTTCTGCTGCTTGCCGGGGCTGGTCAGCGCGAGGACCACGAAGACGTCCCCCACCGACCCCTGGGTGATGAACATCTTCGAGCCGTTCAGGACCCATCCGCTCCCGTTGCGGACCGCGGTGGTGCGCAGCGCCGCCGCGTCGGATCCGCTGCCCGGCTCGGTGAGGCCCCAGGCGGCGAGCTTCCTGCCGGAGGCGATGTCGGGGATGAAGCGCCGGCGTAGCTCGTCGGAACCGAAACGCAGGATATGCGAGGTGCCGAGCCCGTTGTGGGAGGCGACGGTGAGCGCGAGCGACCCGTCCCAGCGGGCGATCTCCTCGACCACCATGGCGATGCTGACCGTGTCGAGCTGCGAGCCGCCCATCTCCTCGGGGACGGTCATGCCCAAGAGGCCCAGCTCCCCGAGTTGGGCGACCACTTCCCGCGGGAACCTCTCTTCCCGGTCCCATTCCGCCGCGTGCGGCTTCACCTCCCGCACGCAGAAGTCCTTCACCATCTCCACCAGCTTCTGCTGGCTTTCCGTCGCCTCGAAGTCCATCACCTCTCCACCATCCTCCGTACCTTCTGTCGTCCCAGGAATCCAGACCAAACGCGCAGCTCACAGTGAAGTGACCAAAACCGTTTCACGCAGAGGGCGCAGAGGAGAGGGAGGGCGCGGAGATCGGTTCGGTTTTTTCAAAAACCAAGCTCCTCCGCGCCCTCCTTCTCCTCCCCTCCTCCGCGTGAAACGTTTGGAGTCACGATAAAGGCTAGACGGGGGTGATGGGGCGGCGTTTGGGGGAGCGGGGGCGGTCGCGTTGGGAGGCGGCCGAGAAGCGGGTGATGATCTCGGCGCGGAGGCGGTCGCCCGGGACCACCGCTTCCAGGACTTGCTCCGAGGCCAGCTTCAGGATGTCGATGTCCGCTTTGTACTCGTCGCGCAGCTTCTGGACGTAGGAGGCGCGCTCGGACTCGGGCTTCTCCTGGATCTTGTTGTAGTAGACGGCGTTCACGGCCGCCTCGGGACCCATCACCGCGATCATGGCCTGGGGCAAGGCGATGGTCGCGTCGGGCTCGAACCCGGGCCCGCAGAAGGCGTAGAGGCCGGCCCCATATGCCTTGCGGACCACCACGCAAAGCTTGGGGACCGTGGCCTCGCTGACCGCCATGATCATCTTCGCGCCGGCGCGGATGATGCCCTCGCGCTCCACCTTGGTGCCGATCATGAACCCCGGCACGTCGGCCAGGTACAGGAGCGGCACGCCGAACGCATCGCACAGCCAGATGAAGCGGGCCGCCTTGTCCGCGCTGTCGACGAACAGCACGCCTCCCTTGTGTTTGGGCTGGCTGGCCACGATTCCCACCGACTTGCCGTCGATCCGGGCGAAGCAGGTGATCACCTCGGGAGCGAACAGCTTCTTGAGCTCGAAGAGGCTGTCCGCGTCCACCAGCTCGCGGATGAGCGCGAACATGTCGAAGAACTTGTTCTGGTCCGGGGGGATCAGCTCCTCGATGCGCTTGCCCGAAGAGGCCGGCGGCACCGGCTCGGACAGCGGCAGCGGCGAGTCGAAATTCTCCGGGAGATAGCTGAGGTACAGCTTGCCCGCCTCGATCGCTTCCTCCTCGGTCTTCACCAGCACGTCGCCGCAGCCCGAGACCGTGCAGTGCATGCGCGCCCCGCCCAGCTCCTCCAGGGTCACCTTCTCCCCGATGACCATCTCCGCCATCCGGGGCGAGCCCAGGTACATCGAGGCGTTGCCCTCGACCATGATCACCACGTCGCAGAAGGCCGGGATGTACGCGCCTCCCGCGGCGCTGGGTCCGAAGAGCAGGCAGAGCTGCGGTACCAGACCGCTGAGCTGGCACTGGAGGTGGAAGATGCGCCCCGCCCCGCGCCTGCCCGGGAACATCTCCAGCTGATCGGTGATGCGGGCCCCCGCCGAGTCGACCAGGTAGACCATCGGGCAACGCAGCTTCAGCGCCTGCTCCTGGATGCGGACGATTTTCTCCACCGTCCGCCGCCCCCAGGAACCGGCCTTGACCGTCGAGTCGTTGGCCATCAGCGCGACCAGGCGGCCGCTGATCCTTCCCAGCCCGGTGACCACCCCGTCCGCGGGCAGCTCGGGGTCGGTGGCATTCGCCAGGGCGCCGTCCTCGGTGAAGCTTCCCTCGTCGAGCAGCAGGCGCACCCGTTCGCGGGCGAACAGCTTCCCCTGCTCGGCATTCTTCTGATGGTACTTGGGCGCCCCGCCCTTCTCGATCCGCTGGAGCTCCGCCCTGATCTTCGCGTCCGAGGACATGGCGCGCGCCTTGTAGCAGAGCGCGCCGCTGCGCGCTAACCCGGCCGGCCCGGCGCCGGACCGTCCGCCCGCTCGCGACGCACCGTGCCGTGAGGCTTGAGAACCCGGGGGGGTGCGATACGCTCGGGCAGGATGCCCAAGAGGAAGCCGCGCGAGGACGGCGACACCGCGGTCGCGACCGAGAAGAAGACGCGAACGGCCCGCCCGAGGCTGTGGCGGGTCCTCCTCCACAACGACGACTTCACTACCATGGAGTTCGTGGTGAAGGTCTTGACGGAAGTGTTCAACAAGACTCCGGCGGAAGCCACCGACCTGATGTTGCAGGTGCATCATCGTGGCGCCTGCGTGGCAGGCGTGTACACTCATGAGGTGGCGGAGACCAAGGTAGCGGCGGTAGAGCAGATGGCGCGGCAGGCGGAGTTCCCCTTCCTCTGCACGATGGAACGGGAGGAGTAGGCAAGGCGATGGCGCTGAGCATCACCAAGGAGCTGGAATCAACCCTGGGCCTGGCCTTCGCGGAAGCCAAGGCGCGGCGCCACGAGCACGTCACGCTGGAGCACCTGCTGTACGCCCTGCTCCGCGACCCCGTGGCGGCCCGCATCCTGCGCGCCTGCGGAGCCAGGCTGCCGGAGCTGCGCCGCGAGCTGGAGCAGCACTTGGACGAGTCCCAGCCGTCGCTCCCGCGCGGCGGCGATCGGGAGCCGGAGCACACCCAGGCGTTCAAGCGGGTGCTGGAGCGCGCGGCGTTGCAAGTGCAGTCGAGCGGGAAAGAGCAGATCGACGGCGGCAACGTTCTGGTCGCCTTCTACCGGGAGCGCGATTCCCACGCCGTCTACCTGCTGGAGCGGCAGGGGATCACCCGCTTGGACCTGCTCCGTTACATCTCGCACGGCGCGCTCAAAGTGCGCGACCCGTCCGCCATGCGGCAGTACGAGGAAGGCGAGCCGGGGAGCGAGCGCGAACGCGAGCAGCACGCGCACGAGGACGAAGACGAGGAGGCGCCCGCCGACGATCCGTTGGCAGCCTACTGCGTCGACCTGGTCGCCCGCGCCGCGGCAGGCAAGATCGACCCGCTGGTAGGACGGGTGGCCGAGCTGGAGCGGACCATCCAGATCCTCTGCCGGCGCCGCAAGAACAACCCGATCTTCGTGGGCGAATCGGGCGTGGGGAAGACCGCCATCGCCGAGGGCCTCGCCCTGCGGCTGGCGGAGAACGGCGTCCCGGCCGTGCTCAAGGGCGCTCCCCTGTATGCGCTCGACCTGGGCGCTCTGCTCGCCGGCACCAAGTTCCGCGGGCAGTTCGAGGAACGCCTGAAGGGCGTCGTCAAGGCGCTGGCCAAAAAGCCCGGCGCCATCCTCTTCATCGACGAGATCCACATGCTGGTCGGGGCCGGCGCCACCAGCGGCGGCTCCATGGACGCCTCCAACCTGCTCAAGCCCGCGCTCGCCGACGGGACCTTGCGCTGCATCGGGTCCACCACCTTCCACGAGTTCAAGGCCAGCTTCGACCGGGACAAGGCTCTCGCCCGCAGGTTCCAGAAGATCGAGATCCTCGAGCCCTCGCACGAGGAGTCGGTGCAGATCCTGCAGGGCCTCAAGTCGCGCTACGAAGAGCACCACGGGGTGAAGTTCAGCGACGAGGCGCTGAAGGCCGCGGTCGAGCTGTCCGCCAAGCACCTGGTCGACCGCCACCTGCCGGACAAGGCCATCGACGTGCTCGACGAGGCAGGTTCCCTGCAGCGCATGCAGCCGGAGGACAAGCGCGTCGCGATCATCGGCGTTCCCGAGATCGAGCAGGTGGTGGCGAAGATCGCGCGGATCCCGCCCCGCAGCGTCTCGGCGGACGACAAGACCGCGCTGAAGAGCCTGGCGCCGGAGTTGAAGAAGGTGGTCTACGGCCAGGACGCCGCCATCGAGGCGCTGGCCTCCGCCATCCTGCTCTCGCGCAGCGGCCTGGGCAGCCCCACCAAGCCCATCGGCAGCTTCCTCTTCAGCGGCCCCACCGGCGTGGGCAAGACAGAGCTTGCCCGGCAGCTCGCCCGCACCCTGGGCGTGCCCCTGATCCGCTTCGACATGTCCGAGTACATGGAGAAGCACACGGTGAGCCGGCTGATCGGCGCGCCGCCCGGGTACGTCGGATTCGACCAGGGCGGGCTGCTCACCGACGGCATCCGCAAGTCGCCGCACGCGGTGCTCCTGCTGGACGAGATCGAGAAGGCGCACCACGACCTGTTCGACCTGCTCCTCCAGGTGATGGACCACGCCACGCTGACCGACAACAACGGCCGGGCGGCCGATTTCCGCCACGTGGTGCTGATCTTCACCACCAACGCCGGAGCGCGCGAGATGAGCTCGGGCCGGATGGGCTTCGGCTCCGGCGGGCGCCCGGATCTGGTGGTGGGCACCGGCCAGGACGATTCGCAGATCAACGTCGACGGCGGGCGTGGAGGCAGCACCGCCAGGGCGGCGATCGAGCGCACCTTCAGCCCGGAATTCCGAAACCGGCTGGACGGATGGATCGCTTTCAGCGGCCTGCCGCGCGACGTGATCCTCCGCGTCGTCGACAAGCAGGCCGACGAGCTGCGCGCCCAGCTGCGCGAGAAGAACGTCGAGCTGCAGCTCTCCGAGCCCGCCCGGAACTGGCTGGCCGATCATGGCTTCTCGCCCCAGTTCGGCGCCCGCCCGATGGCCCGGCTGCTCCAGCAGGTGCTCAAGAAGCCGCTGGCGGAGCGGATCCTCTTCGGCGATCTCCAGGCCGGCGGAACCGTGATGGCCGACGTGCAGGACGACCGGATCGAGCTGCGCCTCCTGGCGGCGCAGGCCTGACCCTACGTTCGGGACAACTCCGCTGATTGTGCGTCCACCAATCTTCGTCGTCGAGGTCAACGGCGACATCACGGTCCACGACTCGGTCGGGGCTGCGGAGGGTTCGGTCGAGTCTGTAGACGTGGAGGATGGCGAGTATCGCGCTGCGTACGATGCAGCGGGACGTCTGCTCGAATTTCGCGTCGAGACTCCGACGAAGCGCCGCAAGTGGACTTTGCTTCCCTTCGTCACCGAGATCGAGCTGACGCCGGTACGGCTCATCGCTGCGGAGCCGCGTCCAAGCCATCCATCCGATTTTCGCGCCGTCCTCGCCGCCTACCTCACCTGGTCAGGTGCAGATGTTGCGAACGATGCTCCTCTCGATGCCCTGGTTGCGTGCGCAGAGTCGCTGTTCGCGCGGCGCGACCACCTGCGCGGACTGCTTGAGCGCCTTCGCGCCTTCACACGCGCGATTCGGTCAGCAGTCGCGCGGGCCATGCACAGGTCTTGACGCATTGCGACCCGCCCCGGGACTAACGATTCGTCACTTTCCGCGTGACTCGCTCGACCCGGGTCTTCGGGAGCAACGAGATCGAATCCTCTCAACGACGAGGACGAATCGGCGGCGGGTCTCCGTTGCTTTTCAGGGAAAGAGTCGGGCGCAGCGGCGGGCGCTCGACTCGCGCGCCAGGCGGTGCTTCTTCAATTGCCGCGAACGAGACCGTCTCGCGCGAGACGAGAAGTGATTGATGATGAGCCCCGGGACGGGACGCACCGCGTTAGTCCACGGCTACCGGCCCTTCCAGCGCGGCGCTCGCTTCTCCGCGAACGCGGCCAGCCCTTCCAGGCGATCTTCGCTGCGCAGCGCCTTCTCGTAGTGCTCGCGCTCCCGCTCCAGGGCCGCGTCCAGCGCCAGGTCCCAGGCGTCTTCCAGCGACGCCTTCGCCGCCGCCACCGCGACGGGCGCGTTGGCGGCGATCTCGTTCCCGATGGCCAGGGCGGTGGACACCGAGTCCCCGGCCGCGCTGATCCGATTTGCCAGCCCGATCTGCAGCGCTTCCTCGGCCTCCACCCGGCGAGCAGTCAGGACGAGATCGCGGGCCCGGCCCAGCCCGATCACCCGGGCGAGCCGCACCGTGCCGCCGCCCCCGGGGATCACTCCGATCCGCACTTCGGTGAGCCCCATCTGCGCGGCGGGGTCGAAGACGCGCAGGTCGCAAGCGAGCGCCAGCTCGCATCCGCCGCCCAGCGCCAGCCCGTTCACCGCGGCGATCCAGGGCTTGGGGCAGCGCTCCAGCTCCCGCAAGCCGGCGTGCAGCTCGACCAGCCAGCGGCGCACGTCGTCCTCCGTCCAACCCCGGCGCTCCTTGAGATTCGCTCCGGCGCAAAACGCACGCGACCCCGCGCCCGTGAGAACCACCGCACGCACGCTCGCGTCCCCGGCCGCGCGGCGGGCCTCGCCGGCGAGCTCGGCGACCAGCGCGCGGGAGAGGACGTTCATGCGCGCCTCGCCGTCGATGGTCACCACGCGGACGGGCCCGCGATCCTCGCAGCGCAATTCGGACATGTCAGGTCGCCGCGCGGGCCTCGCCGGGAGTGCGACGGCCGAGCGCCGCCTGGAGCCTCCGGCCGGTCAGCTTGTGCCCGATCAGCTCCTGCGCCAGCGCGCCGGCCTCGATCAGCTTCTCCAGATCGATCCCGGTCTCGATGCCCATGTCTGCGCACATGCTGGCCAGGTCCTCCGTGGCGAGATTCCCCGCCGCGCCGGGAGCGTAGGGGCAGCCGCCGGTGCCGCCGATCGAGGTGTCGTAAATGGTGATGCCCATCTCCAGGCCGACCAGGCAATTGGCAAGAGCGGTGCCGTGGGTGTCGTGGAGGTGCAGCGCCAGCTGCCCGGGTGGGAACTCCTTCAGGAACAGCTCCAGGATGCGCCGCGTTTGCAGCGGGTTGCCCACGCCGATGGTGTCGCCCAGGGAGAGCTCGCCGCAGCCCAGGTCGCGGAGCTGGCGGCCGATCTGGAGGGCCTTGTGCGGATCGACGGCCCCCTCGTACGGGCAGCCCCACACCGTGCTGAGATACGCGCGCACCGTGAGGCCTGCCTTGCGGGCGACTGGAACGATCTCCCGGAATTGCTGCAGCGACTCGGACACCGACTTGTTGGTATTCTTCTGGTTGTGCGACTCGGTCGCGGACATGAAGACCGCCACCTCCGAAAGGCCCGAGGCGATGGCCCGATCGAGGCCGGTGCGGTTCGGGACCAGCGCGCTGTAGCGCACTCCGGGCACCTTCGGCGCGCGCTGCGCGACAAGATCGGTCTCGGCGAGCTGCGGGATCCAGTCGGGCCGCACGAAGCTGCCCACCTCGATGCGCTCGAGGCCCGCGGCCGCCAGAGACGCGATCAGCCGCACTTTGGCCTCGACCGGCAGCTGGGCAGACTCGTTCTGCAGCCCGTCGCGGGGGCCGACTTCGTAGAGCGTGACGCGGGCGGGGTACACGGTCAGCTCCGCGCGCTCACGTTCGCGCGCACCCACTCGGCGATCGATCGGGTGGTGGCCCCCGGGGTGAAGATCTGGGCCACGCCCATTCCCTTGAGCGGCTCGATGTCCGAGTCCGGGATGATGCCCCCGCCGAACACCACCACGTCCTGGGCGCCCTGCTCCTTCAAGAGGTCGATCACCGCGGGGAACAGCGTCATGTGCGCCCCGGACATGATCGACAGGCCGATCGCGTCCACGTCCTCCTGCACGGCGGTCGCCACGATCATCTCCGGCGTCTGGTGCAGGCCGGTGTAGATCACCTCGAACCCTTCGTCGCGCAGCGCCCGGGCGATGATCTTCGCGCCGCGGTCGTGTCCGTCGAGCCCTGGCTTCGCCACCAGGATGCGCACCTTGCGAGCCGTCTGGGCCATCGACGAAAAGATAACCGATGCGCGGCTCCCCTGAAAGGCTTCGAAAGCCCTCGCATGAAGGCGCGGGAGTTCCTCGCGCGGAAAGTGGGAGAAGGCGTCGAGCTGCGGAACGTCCTCAAGGGGCCGCTTTCGGTGGAGGAGCTGCGCCAGCTCGCCTCCCGGGCGGGCGGCGTGGACGAGCTGGTTGCGCCCAAGCGCCGGGCCGAGGCCGAAGGCCTCTCTGGCGAGAAGCTTCTGCGCTGGCTGGCGGAGGACGGCGCCCGCCTGCGCCGGCCGATCGTGGTGACCGGCAAGAAAGTCACGCTGGGCTTCGCGGAGAGCGCGCGGAAGGAGCTGGAAGAGTCGCTCTGACCCTGCCGCTATTTCTCCAGTAGCGCGATCAGCTGCGGTGTGGTCTCGGTGAGCGGCTCGTGCAGCCGCACGAAGCGCAGGCCGGCCACGTAAGCGAGCGCCGCGAGCGCGTCGGGTGGGTAGTAGCGGATGTGGAGCTCGGCGAAGAGGACCTCGCCGGACCCGAGCCGCATCGTCTTGCGCACGTGGTCCACCGCGCCCTCGAAACGGCCTTCCTCGACCAGCTGTCCCACGCCCGGCACGCTGTGCTCGGTCCTCGATTGGGGATTCGCGGCAAGCCGCAGCGGGTTGTCGGTCGTCAGGACCACCGCGCCCCCGGGCCGGAGCACGCGCGCCGCTTCGGCCAGCGCCAACGCCGCGTCCTCCTCGGACCCGAGGAACATCGAGCTGTAGAAGCAGAACGCGGCGGACAGGCTTCCCTGGTGGAGGGGCAGCGATCGCAAGTCGGCGCGCACCAGGGCCGCTCCGGGGGCTTCCGTGCTCGCTTCCGCGAGCAGGAGGCTGCTGCGATCGATGCCCGTAGCCCGGTGCCCGTACTGGAGCAGCTCCCGCAAGTGGCGGCCGAAGCCGCAGCCCAGGTCGGCGACGGGCTTCCCGGGCTCGACCTGGGCGAGCTGCAGGGCGATCCGAACGTCTTCCTGCGCGAGCCGCCGCGGGGCGAGCCTCCGGGTGGTCTCCAGGAAGATGCGGTCCGAGTCGCTCATGAGCCCGGCATCCAGTAACTCACGATAAGTGTACCCACCTGCCGCTCCGTGCGGCATCATCCATCCCATCTTCGAACGGGAGCAGGGACGATGCTACATGCCTACGGACTCGACATTCCCCGTACCCTCGACGAGATCTGCGACCGCAAGCGGATGGCGCTGCTCGTCTACGACATGCAGGTCGGAGTCCTGAAGCAGGTCAGGGATGCTCAGGAGATCACGGCGCGAGTCGTCCGGGTGCTGCAAGCGGCCCGGGAGGCGGGCATCCGGGTCTTCTTCCTCCGCCACCTGTCGCTACCGAAGGAATCGATGGGCGTGTTCCAGTTCCGCATGGCGATGGCCTGGCAGCGGGTGGACACGATCGAGCAGGTCCGGCCGTGGTTCCTCCGCGACTCGCCAGGGTTCCAGCTGGTTCCCGAGCTCTCCCCGCTGCCCAGCGAGGTCATCTTCGACAAGATCACCATGTCGGCGTTCGAAGGCACCCCGCTGGACATCGTCCTGCGCGACTGCGGAATCAGTGCCTTCGCGATCGTCGGCGTCGCGATGGAGGTGGGTATCGAGCCGACGATACGTCACGGCGCCGACCTGGGCTACATTCCCGTGGTCATCCGCGACGCCTGCGGGGCGGGCCACGCGGGGCCGCGGAGCGATCGATCGCCGGGATCGTGTATTCCGGTGATGCGGTTCTGACAGACGTGGAATCGATCTGCGCCGTCTTCAACAGGCTGGCGATGCGAAGCGACTAGAAGCTGCCCTTCTCGCGGAACGCGCCCCAGACCTTGCGGAACACGTCGGAGACTTCTCCCAGCGTGCAGTACGCCTTGACCGCGTCGAGCACGGGGACCATGAGGTTCCTGCGCTCCTCGCGGCAGGCCGCCTCCACCGCGGCGAGCTTCTCCCGCACCGTCGCTTGGTTCCGCGACCGCTTCACCGCTTGCAGCCGTTCGACCTGGTCGTGCGCGACCTTCTCGTCGATCTTCAGGGTGGGGATGGGCTCGTCCAGATCCGACTTGAACGAGTTGACCCCGACGATCTTCCGCTCGCCGCTCTCCACTTCGCGCTGGAACTGGTAGGCGCTCTCGGCGATCTCGCGCTGCGGGTACCCTTCCTCGATCGCGCGGATGATGCCGCCCAGCTGCGCGATCTTGTCCAGGATCTGCAGTGCCCGCTTCTCCATCTCGTCGGTGAGGTATTCGACGTAGTAGCTGCCGGCCAGCGGGTCGACCACGCGGTCGACGCCGCTTTCGTAGGCGATGATCTGCTGCGTCCGCAGCGCCAGCCGGACGGCGTCCTCGGTGGGGAGCGCGTAAGTTTCGTCGAGCGAGTTCGTGTGCAGGGACTGGGCGCCTCCCAGCACGGCCGCGAGCGCCTGCAGCGCGGTGCGCACCACGTTGTTGTAGGGCTGCTGCGCGGTGAGCGACACTCCCGCCGTCTGCGCGTGCGTCCGCAGGCTCATGCTGATCGGCTTCTTGGCGCCGAAGCGGTCGCGCATGGTGCGCGCGTAGATGCGGCGCGCGGCGCGGAACTTGGCGATCTCCTCGAAGAAGTCGTTGTGCACGTCCCAGAAGAAGCTGAGGCGCGCGGCGAAGTCGTCCACGTCCATGCCGCGCTTGACGCACTCCTCCACGTAGCCGACCCCGTCGGCCAGGGTGAACGCCATCTCCTGCACCGCCGTCGCCCCGGCCTCGCGGATGTGGTAGCCGCTGATGGAGACCGGATGCCACTTGGGCATGTGCTTCGCCGTGTACTCGACCATGTCCACGACGATGCGCGTGGCCGGCCGCGGGCCGACCACCCACTCCTTCTGGGCGATGTATTCCTTGAGGACGTCGTTCTGGATCGTCCCGCCCAGCTTGTCCTGCGACACGCCCTGCTTCTCGGCCACGGCCACGTAGCAGGCCAGCGCGTAGATGGCCGTCGCGTTGATGGTCATGCTGGTGGTGACGCGGTCGAGCGGGATGCCCTCGTAGAGGACCTCGAAGTCCTTGAGGGTCGAGACCGCGACGCCTTCCCGGCCCACCTCGCCGCGCGCCAGGGCGTGGTCGGCGTCGTAGCCCATCAGGGCAGGCATGTCGAAGGCGGTGGACAGCCCGGTCATGCCGTGCTCGAGGAGGTACTTGAAGCGCTGGTTGGTGTTTTCCGGCGACCCGAATCCGGCGAACTGGCGCATGGTCCACAGGCGGCCGCGGTACATGGTCGGCTGCGGTCCGCGCGTGTAGGGAAAGCGCCCGGGAAAACCGAGGTCGCGCTCGTATTTCTCGATCTCCTCCTCGCTGGGCCGCCCGGCGTCGGCCGGGGTCAACAGGTCGGGGACCGGGATCCCGGAGTCGGTGTGGAACTCCTTGCGTCGCAAGGGACTTTTGGCGATCGCGCGCGACAGCTCGTCCTTGCGCCACCGCGCCTCCTCGGCTTCCAGCCGGGCGAGCGGGTCGCGGTCCTTCGGATGCCTCATGAATGCGAGATAACACGCGATCCGACGTCCGACCAGCTACGCACTGGTTGACGTGTCCTCATGTCGCGCAAGCCGGCCCATGAGGGAGACGGCCCAGATCGTCCAGACCGGCGTACGGCCTCAGCCGTCCTTCAGGAGATCGCGGGAGATCACCAGGCGCTGCACTTCGCTGGTCCCCTCGTACAGCGTGCTCGCCCGCACGTCCCGGTAGTAGCGCTCGACCGGGAACTCGTCGATGTACCCGTATCCTCCGTGCACCTGCACGGCGGCGTCGCAGACGCGGTTCGCCGATTCGGTGGCGAACAGCTTGGCCATCGACCCCTCTCGGGAGAACGGCAGGCCCTTCTCCTTCAGCCCCGCCGCGCGCAGGGCAAGCAGCCGGGCGGCCTCGGTCTGCGTGTCGCAGTCGGCGAGGAGGAAGCGGATCGCCTGGAAGTCTCCGATCGGATGGCCGAAGGCGCGGCGCTCCTTCGCATACCGCACCGAGGCCTGCAGCGCCGCGGTGGCGATGCCCACCGCCTGCGATGCGATTCCGATCCGGCCGCCGTCCAGCGCCGCCATCGCGATGGGAAATCCGTGACCCTCTTCGCCCAGCAGCTGGTCGGCGCGCAATCGCATCTCCTCGAACGCCAGCGACACGGTGCTCGAGGCCCGCAGCCCCATCTTGTCCTCGTGCTTGCCGACGCGCAGTCCGGCCTGCCCGCCCTCCACCAGGAACGCCGAGATGCCCTGCGAACCCTTTCCCGGCTGCGTCCGCGCCCACACGATGATCACCCCGGCCCGATCCCCCGAGGTGATCCACTGCTTCTCCCCGTTCAGCACCCAGCCGCCGCCGTCGCGCCGCGCCGAGGTGCGCAGCGCCGCGGCGTCCGACCCGCCGGACGGCTCGGACAAGCCGAAGGCTCCCGCCGCGAATCGGCCGCTGGTCAGCTCGGGGACGTACCGCTGCCGCTGCGCCGGCGTGCCGAACTTGACGAGGGTCTCCGCCACCATGTTGGTGACCGCCATGGTCACGGCGGTCGACGCGCATCCCTGCGCGAGCTCCATCATGGCGAGCGCGTAGGCGACCGCCCCCGCCTGCGCGCCGCCGTACTCCTCGGGGACGTTGACGCCCATCATCCCCAGCTCGGCCAGCTCGCGGAGCTGCTCGGCCGGGAAGCGGCCCTCCCGGTCGAGCTGGCCGGCCACCGGGGCCAGCGATTCCTGCGCGTACTTGCGGGCAGTCTCCTGCACCAGCCGTTGGTGCTCGTCCGGCTCGAACATGGGGGCGGACAGTACAGCGGCGCGCCGGAGTGCGCAGCAGGAAATACGGCGCCGCGACCGGCTGCTTACTTCTCCAGGATCACCGCCACCGGAGCGGCCGGGCCGGGCCGCGAGACCACCCGGTACATCTTCTCGAACTCGAGGGCCAGCTCGACCAGCTGCTTGCGGAGCACGGCCCGGTCGATCAGCACCCCGTCGCGGGAGATGAGCCCGAAGTCGCGCGCCACCGCCATGCCCTTGTCGGTGAGCAGCCAGCGGGCATGGCCCTCCTCGCGCAGGACGCCGACCCGGACGAAGTCGTTGACGGCGCGGGCGAGCGAAGTGTGCCAGCGCGCCAGCCGCCGCTCGAGCGGGTTCGATTCCCAATCGCGCGCAGAGAGCGGAACGATGTCGCGGATGTGCACGTAGATGTCCGAGATGCCTGCGCTCCCGCCCCCGAACAGCATGGCCGAGAGCAAAGGGCCGCAGAACGTCTGCCGGGGCGTGAGGCGGTCGGGCACTTCCGCGCCCGCGGTCCACCCGTCCCTTTGTGCTGCACCCTGCACGGCCATTGACCCACCCCCGTGGCGTCCGTCAGGCCCTATCTGAGCAATGCGTTGGAGATGACCAGCCGCTGGATCTCGCTGGTCCCCTCGTAGATTTCGGTGATGCGCGCGTCGCGGAAGTGCCGCTCGACGTCGAGCTCTTTCGAGTAGCCCATCCCGCCGTGGATCTGCACTGCCTTGTCGGCCACGCGGTTCGCCGCCTCGGAGGCGAACAGTTTGGCCATGCTGGACTCCCGCGTGTAGTGGGCGCCGCGGTCCTTGAGGCTCGCGGCCCGCAGCGTGAGGAGCCGCGCCGCCTCCAGCTCGGTGGCCATGTCGGCCAGCATGAACTGGATGGCTTGGTGCTGGGCGATGGGCACGTCGAAGGTCTTTCGGACCTTGGCGTACTCGCGCGCCTCCTCGAAGGCGGCGCGGGCGATGCCGATGGCCTGCGCCGCGATGCCGATACGCCCCCCGTCGAGGCTGCTCATGGCGATCTTGAAGCCCTCGCCCTCCGCGCCCAGGCGCTGGGACGCGGGAACTTCCATGTTCTCGAAGAAGATGGTGCAGGAGGGGCTGGCGCAGATGCCCAGCTTCTCGTCCGGCTTCTGCCGCAGGAAGCCCGGCGTGCTCGTGTCGACCACGAAGGCGGTGATCCCCTTCGCGCCCTGCGAGAGGTCCGTCATGGTGAAGAGGACGATGGCGTCGGCGACCGGGCCGTTCGTGATCCAGTTCTTCGTCCCGTTGACGACGTACTTGTTCCCCTTGCGCACCGCCGTGGTCCGCTGCTCCGCCGCGTCGCTGCCGGCCTGCGGCTCGGTCAGCCCGAAGCAGCCCAGCTTGTCCCCGCGCGCGAACGGCTTGAGCCAGCGCTCCTTCTGCTCGGCGGTGCCGTACCTCAGCACCGGGTCGCAGTAGAGCGAGTTGTTCACGCTCAGGGTCACGCCCACCGAGGCGCAGCCCCGGGAGATCTCCTCGATGGCCAGCGCGTACGCGACGTTGTCCATGCCGGCGCCGCCCCACTCGGCCGGCACGGCCACGCCCGCGAGGCCCAGCTCGAACGCCTTCCTCACCGCCTCTTCGGGGTAGCGGTGCTCGCGGTCCCACCGCTTGGCGTTCGGCCGCAGCTCCTTGTCCGCGAAATCGCGGCAAGTGTCGCGCAGCAGCCTCTGCTCTTCGGTCAAATCGAGCTGCATGCAGGGATCGGGGTGGAAAGCTGGGGCGATGTGGGACTTGCCATAGTACACGGCCGCTCCGCTTCCGCCAACCGTATCGGTCAACTGGAGGACGTTCGATCCCGGATGCCGCGATGCGGCAGAGAGCAGCCGCCGTCAGCCGGCCTGGGCGAGGAGGTTCCGCGCGATCACCATGCGCTGGATCTGGGAGGTGCCCTCGTAGATCTGCAGCAGCTTGGCGTCGCGCATCAGCTTTTCCACCGGGTACTCCTTGGTATAGCCGTACCCGCCGAAGATCTGGACCGCGTCCGTCGCCACCGCCATCGCGCTGTCCGCGCCGAATGCCTTGGCGTAGCTCGACTCGATGGCGTCGAGCTTCCCCTGGGTGATGCTCCAGGCCGCCTTGAGCATGAGCAGTCGAGTGGCCTCGTACTTCATCGCCATCTCGGCCAGCATGAACTGGATCGCCTGGAACTGCGCGATCGGCTGCCCGAACGCCTTGCGCTCCAGGGCGTAGCGCCTGGACTCGTCGAGCGCGCGGCGCATGATGCCCGTCGCCGCGGCGGCGATCCACGGCCGCGAGCGGTCGAAGGTCTTCATGGCGATCTTGAAACCCTCCCCCTCGGCGCCGACCACGTTCGCCCGGGTCAGCTTCACCTCCTCGAACAGCACGTCGGTGGTGTTCGAGGCGCGCTGCCCGAGCTTGTCCTCCTTCTTGCCGACCGAGACGCCGGGGGTGTCGCGCGGCAACGCGAAGCAGGTGATGCCCTTGTGCCGGTCCTTGGGATCGCCGATGCGCGCGAAGGTCGTGTACCAGGTGGCGTAGCCGCCGTTGGTGATCCAGCGCTTCTGGCCGTTCAGCACGTACTCGTCGCCGACCTTGCGCGCGTTGGTCCGCATCCCGGCTACGTCCGAACCCGCGTCCGGCTCGCTGCAAGCGTAGGCGGCGAAGATGGGCGCCTCGGTGAGCGACCCGAGGTACCTCTTCTTCTGCTCCTCGGTGCCCGCGAGGATGAGCGGCATGGCGGCCAGGTTGTTGCCGGCCAGGGTGGTCCCGACGCCGGCGCAGCCGTAGTTGATCTCCTCCATCATCAGCACGTGATCGGTGCAGGAGAGGCCCAGGCCTCCGTACTCGGTGGGGATCTCGACGTTCATCAGGCCGAGCTCCCACCCTTCTCTGCAGATGTCGACGGGGAAGGTGCCGTGCTCGTCCAGCTTCTGCGCCACGGGGATGATGCGCTCGCGGGTGAACTTGCGCGCCGTCTCGATCAGGCGCTGCTGCTCGTCCGTCAATGAGAAGTCCATGCCGGACAGCCTACTTCACTTTCCCACGAACTTGGCCGGCCTTTTCTCCAGGAATGCGCGCATGCCTTCGGCGCGATCCTGCGTGTCGAACAGCAGCGCGAAGGTCTCCGCCTCCTGGCGATTCGCGGCCCGCAGCGGGATGTCGTAGCCGCGCTCCACCAGGCGCTTCGCCCGGGCGACCGCGAGCGGGCCGCGGGTGGCGATTTTCTCCGCCACCTTCCGGCAGTGCGCCATCAGCTCTCCCCGCGGCAGCACGGCATTCACCAGGCCGATCTCCAACGCCTGCCGGGCGTCCAGCATGTCGCCGGTGAAGATGATCTCCTTCGCCCGCAGCTTTCCCACCAGGCGCACCAGGCGCTGGGTGCCGCCGAACCCGGGTGTGATTCCCAGCGTGACCTCGGGGAAGCCGACCTTCGCGTTCTCGCCGGCGTAGATCATGTCGCAGGCGACCGCCAGCTCGAGCCCCCCGCCCAGCGCGTACCCGTTCACCGCCGCGATCGTCGCGCAAGGGATGTCCTCGAGCATGGCGGTGAGCACGTGGCCCAGCTCGCTGAACTCGCGCGCGCTCCAGGGCGTCATCGGCGCCATCTCGGCGATGTCTGCGCCCGCCACGAATGCCTTGTCGCCGGCGCCGGTGAGGATCAGCGCGCGGCTGGACTCGGCCGCCTCGCGGACCGCCTGCAGCAGCTCGCGCAGGGTGGCGCTGTTGAGCGCGTTCAGCGCCTTCGGCCGGTTCACCGTGATGGTCGCGACCGGGCCCTCGCGCGACACCTGGATGTTCTCGTACGCCATCGGGCACCTCCGCCGCTCAGTTCAGTTGACCGGGATCTGTTGGGGGGTCAAGGGGGGAGCGAGCTCTCACGATTCGTCACATTCCACGTAACTCGCTCAAGCCGAGTTTTCAGAAGCAACGAGATCGAACCCTCTCACGGCGAGCACAAATCGAGGGCAGTTTCTTTCTCGGGGAAGAGTCGGGCGCAGCGGCGGGCGCTCGACTCGTGCGCCAGCGGTGCTTCTTCGAATACCGCGGGGTTGTTCACGCAGCAGCGAGAGGTGACGCAACGCGTCCCGTCCCGGGACGGGACGCGGCGCGTCAACGGAGTGGCCGCCAACAGCGCCATCGTTCTGCTGCAGAGCCGCCGTCGCACTCATCATGAGCTACGTCCCTGCCGCTGCCTTCCGACAAACTCCCCCTGAAAAGCAAAGGAGACCCGCGGTCGTTCGTCCTCGGACGCGGAACGCATCGATTCGTCCACCGAACCAGACCGCCTCACGCGAGCGAGAAGTGATTGATGATGAGAGCGAGCTCCCCCCTTGTGGAGGCGCCGGATCGAAGAGCGTGCCGTTGTGGAGAGGGCGTTCAACTCAGGGGGTCCTTGGGTCAATACGAGTAAAACCCGCGCTTCGTCTTGCGCCCCAGCCAGCCCGCGTCCACGTACTGGCGCAGCAAGGGGGCCGGCCGGTACTTGTCCTCCCCCAGCCCCTTGTGCAGGACCTCGGCGATGTACAGGCAGGTGTCGAGGCCGATGAAATCCGCCAAGGTGAGCGGACCCATCGGCACGTTGGTCCCCAGCTTCATGGCGGTGTCGATGTCTTCGGCGGAAGCGAGGCCTTCTTGGAGCGCGAAGCAGGCCTCGTTCAGCATCGGGACGAGGATCCGGTTGACGATGAACCCGGGCATGTCCTTGGAGAGGACGGTCGTCTTTCCCATCTTCTCCGCCAGCGCCCGGGTCGCCGCGTAGGTCGCGTCGCTGGTCTGCGCTCCTCGGATGATCTCCACCAGCTGCATCACCGGGACCGGGTTCATGAAATGCATGCCGATCACGCGCTCGGGATGCTCGACGCTGGCCGCGATCCGGGTGATGGGGATCGACGAGGTGTTCGTCGCCAGGATCGCCTGCGGCCGCAGGGCACGCGCCAGGTCCTGGAACACCTTCTTCTTGACCGCTTCGTTCTCCGTCACCGCCTCGACCGCGAAGTCCGCCTGCGCCGCATCCTGCGCCGAGGAGCCGCCCCGGATGCGGGCGGCAGCCGCCTGCGCCTCGGCGGCCTGGAGCTTTCCCTTGCTGACCGCCCGATCGAGCTGGCTGCGGATCCCTGCCAACGCCTTCTGCACGAGCCCGGCGTCCAGGTCCACCAACACCACCGGGATCCCGCTCTGCGCCGCCACCTGCGCGATCCCTGCGCCCATCTGCCCCGCCCCCACCACCGCCAGCGTCTTCACCTCCACGGCGTCGCCCTCCAGCGCAAAGGACCGGCGAGTGTAGACCCCGGTCGCCCGGAGTCAATCGGCGCGGCCCGGGCCTTCCACGCTCGCCGTCCGCTCCTGTACGCTCCCGCCGTGGAGACGCGCGTGTTCCAGGGCATCGTCGACGATGCGGCCGCGATCTGCGGGGCCCTGCTCGCCGAGCTGCGCGTGCGCCGCGATCTCCTCGGCGAGGAGGGGATCGAGCTGGGCCTGGCGGCGCTGGGCGGCTCGCTCGCCGCGGGGAAGGCCCGGCGCGAGCAGACCGCGAAGCGCCTGCGCGAGCTGGCCGACCGCGCTGCCCTGCCCGACGGAGGCGACGACAAGTCGCTCCGCCTCTCGCGCGTCGCCGCCGAGGTCTCCGAGGCCCTGGAGGTAGGCTCGAAGATCGCGCCGGTGGAGCTGTGGTGCGCCGACGTGCCCCTGCTCCTCGACGGGGAGCGCGCCGGCGCGCTGCGCCTGTGGATGGATCGCGAACCCCGGCGCTCCCTGCTGCGCGCACTGCGCGGGCTGGGGCACGAGGCGGCCGCCCAGCTCGGGCAGGAGCGGGAGCGGGTACGGGCGCTGCGCGACCTGGCCGCGGCCCGGCAGCACCAGGCGATGCTCGCCGCCGCCGCGGCGCGGCTGCGGCGCGAGACCGAGATGCCCGAGGTGATGCGCGCGGTCGGCGAGGAGCTGCGCAGGCTCGGCTTCGAGAGCGCGCTCCTCTTGTCGGAGGCGCGCGGCCTGGTGATCGCCCACCTCTCGCAGCGCGGTCCGGCCGCGTCCAAGGCCCTGGAGCTGCTCGGCTTCAAACGCATGAGCGAGCTGCGGGTGCTCTCGGTGGATCCGGCGCGCTCGCCCATGCTCGCCTCGCTGGTGTCCTCCCCGGAGCCGGTCATCGAGGTCCAGCCGGGTGCGCTCTTGCGCGCCCTGCTCGGGCGCCGGGCTCCGCGGCCGATCCGGGAGAAGCTGATCGACGCGCTGGGCGCGCACGACGTGCTCGCGCTGCCGCTGCGCGGCGCCGCCGACGCCGCCTTGGGCATCCTGATCGCCTGGCCGCAGCACGACGGCGAGCCAGACCTGGGCGCGCTGAGCGCCTTCTCCCTGCAAGCCTCGCTCGCGCTGGAGCGGGCGCGCATGCGCGAGAAGGTGCGCGAGCAGGCCCACACCATCGAGCGCGCGGTGGAAGAGCGCACCCGGGCGCTGCGCGACGCGAACGAGCGGCTGCGCGAGGCGGACCGGCGCAAGGACAACTTCCTCGCCAACGTCTCGCACGAGCTTCGCTCGCCCCTGGTCACCATCCTGGGCTACACGGACCTTTTGATCGGCGAGAAGCTGGGGCCCATCTCCGATCGGCAGCGCCAGTGCCTGCAGATCGCGCGCAACTCGGGCCGGCGCCTGCGCACGTTCATCGAAGAGTTGCTCGACTTCTCCCGGTTCGAGCTGACGCGCGACACGATGACCCTGCACCCCTTCCCCATCAAGGAAGCGGTGGCCCAGGCCGTCGCCGGATTCGCGCCGCGCTTCCTGGAGAGGCGCATCAGCGTGCGCCAGCGGGTGGCGCGCAGCAGCCCGCCCGTGCTGGGCGACCGCGAGCGGGTCATCCAGGTGCTCACCAACCTGATCGCGAACGCGGAGCGGCACCTGCGCGACGGCGGCCGCGTGGTGGTGTCGGCCGAGCCGAAGCCGGGGTTCTTGTTGGTCTCGGTGCACGACAACGGGACCGGCATCGCTCCCGAGCACCTGGAGAAGATCTTCGACCGGCTCTACCAGGTGGGCGACGTGAAGACGAGCCGCGCGGCGCGGGAGGCGGGCCTGGGGCTGGGCCTGAACATCGTGAAGTCGATCGTCGAGGCGCACGGCGGCGAGGTCAGCGTGCAGAGCACGGTGGGAAAGGGCTCGACCTTCTCCTTCACGCTGCCGCTGGCCGACCTGAAGAACCTTCCGGAGATCACGCCTCCCCCGCTGATCCCCCGCACCTGACCAACGTCCCGCCTCCTGAGGTGCTCGGAGCGCTCTGCGCGCGCCCTGCCGACGGGGTCGAAGTGAGGCTGCTCCTGCCTGGACCGTACCTGGACCGCGAGCCGGATGCACGGCGCCAGGCGGGAAGACCGGGTGGTGATCCCGAAGCGGAACTCGCTATGACGCCCTGACCACGGCGCTCCCGGCAGTGCGCAGCTCCACGGTCGCCCGGGTGCGACGCGCATTGCCCCGAGCGTCGACCAGCATCACGTCCACCTCGACGGGACCGGGCCGGGCACGCACGGTGAGATGCAGCGTGCCCGGCGCGCCGGCGGAGCCGTACTTCTGATCGAAGCGCAGCAGCGGACGGCCGTCGCGCGAGATGGTGACGTCCACCTGGGCGATCTCCCCGGGAAGCGCCCCGGTGAGGTCCAGGTCCAGGCCCAGATCGCGCGGCCTGCGTAGCTCGGACCACAGGAGCAACCCGCCGCCCAGCAGCAGGAAGAACCCGAGCCGCAGGAGCAACCCGCCCCGTTCCCGGGGCGAGGTCACGCTCCTTCGTCCTCCTTCTTGCGCGGCTTGATCTTCGCCTTGATGTTCGGCTCGCTGCTGGGCTTCAGCTGCACGGTCGCGTTCACCTCCAGGGTCACGCTGGTCAAGAGCTTCCAGATCTCCCGCCGCAGCGTCTCGCCCTCCAGGAAGCGGCGCACTTCATGGGTCACGATGCGCGTCGCCTCGGAGCGGGTCCTCTCCGCCTGCGTGACCAGGAAAGCCAGCGCGTCCTTGGGCAGCTTCATCTCGCCGACCAGGTTGCGGATGCCCTCCTCGGTCATGAACAGCGCGCCCACGCCGGTGAGCACAGCCCGCCGCACGATGTCCGGCACGAAGCCCTTGGTCTGCTCGTCGGGCGGGTCGTCTTCTCTCACTCTTCGCCCTCCCAGTAGTCCACGGCCGAGGACAGCCGGTACACGCCGAGGATGTGGCGCCGGTCGGGCCTCGGCGGTCCCGCGATCACGCCGATCTTCTGCGACTCCGGGTACCTCGCCACCTCGGGATAGCTCATGGTGGAGAGGGCCAGGAAGCGCAACGGCGCGCCCGAGCGATTGACGATCTGGTGCGCGTCGCCTCCCGCCCGGAACGCCATGTAGTCGCCCGCGCGGATCGGGTGCTCCGCATCGCCCAGGCGGAGGACGCCCTCGCCTTCTAGGAGGTACACGGCCTCCTCGTTGGAAAGGTGCGCGTGCAGCGGGAAGGCCGCTTTTCCGGGAGGGAGCTCGTACAGGCTGCAGCCCAGCTTCTCGCCCCCCGCCGCGGCCCCGAGCCTGCGGCGCAGGGACTGGAACTTCTTGCCCCGCGACGTCTCCTCGATGGGGACCTCCGCGGAAGCGACGATGTTCTTCGGCCGCGCCATCCGCGCCCCTCAGTTCCGTTTGCCGAGCTGCACCAGCGGCTTGTGCCCCTTCGGCACGGCTTGCAGGTTGGCGAGGGCGACCCGGTCCGCGACGTTCTGCGCGATGCGCACCAGCGCCTGCGATTCGGGGAGCTCGGGGTGGTCGGCGACGACGGGGCGTCCTTCGTCGCCGCCGGTGCGCACCGCCAGGTTGATCGGCACCCGCCCGAGGAAGGGCACCGCCAGCTTCTGCGCCGCCGCCTCCGCGCCGCCCTTCGAGAAGATGTCCGTCTCCTGCCCGCAATGCGGGCAGATGAACCCGCTCATGTTCTCGACGAACCCGAGCACCGGGATGCTGACCTTGTCGAACATCGTCTTGGCCTTGATCGCGTCGGACAGGGCCACGTCCTGCGGAGTGGTCACCACCACCGCGCCCGAGACCGAAACTTGTTGGGCGATGGTGAGCTGCACGTCGCCCGTGCCCGGCGGCAGATCGAGGATGAGGTAGTCGAGCTCGCCCCAGTGCACGTCCCGCAAGAGTTGCACCAGCGCGCCGTGCAGCATGGGACCGCGCCAGATCATCGCCTGGTCCGGGTCGACGAAGAAGCCGATGGAGATGACCTTCACCCCGTACGCGGTGAGCGGCTCGACGCTCTTGCCGTCGGAAGAGTTCGGGCGCGCCCCGAACAGCCCCATCATCAGTGGGATGCTGGGCCCGTAGATGTCCGCGTCGAGCAGGCCCACCCGGCAGCCGAGCTCCGCCAGCGCGACCGCGAGGTTCACCGAGACGGTGCTCTTGCCCACCCCGCCCTTGCCGCTGCCCACCAGGATGACGTTGCGCACGCCCGGCACCAGGTCGGTGCCCCCGCGCCCCGGCGCCCGGCGCACGTCCGCGGTGAAGGCCACCTCGACGCGGGAGAGCTGCAGGGGCGAGAGCACCGCCCGGACCGCCTCCTCCAGCCGCGCCTTGTGCGGCGAGGCGGGCGTGGGGAGCTCGAGGCGCACGCGCGCCGCGTTGCCCTCCAGCATGTCGACGTTCTTCACCATCCCCAGCTCGCCCAGCGTGCGGCCGGTCGAGGGGTCCTTCACCCCTTGCAGGGCGGCGAGGATGGCGTCGGAGCTGGCCAAGGTGTCCTCCGGAAGGAAGGGCCGGAGTAGATGCTTCCCCGGCCCGGCAGTGTCAAGGCGCGCGCAAGAGGGGCCTGCCGGGGCGTTCTGGCGTGCGCTTTCCCTGGTGGAGCACCACCCGGCCGTTGACCACCACCGTCTCGATGCCGGGCGGGTACTTCTGCGGCTGCTCGAAGGTGGCGGTGTCCTCGACGCGGTCCGGGTCGAAGACCACCACGTCGGCGTACGCGCCGGGCCGCAGCAGGCCGCGGTCCCAGACGCCCATCCGCCGGGCGGGCAAGGAGGTGATCTTGCGGACCGCCTCCTCCAGGGTGAACAGCTTCACGTCCCGCACGTAGTGACCCAGGATCCGCGCCATGGTGCCGAAGGCGCGCGGATGCGCCCCCTCGCCGCCGAAGGGACCGTCCGCCGCCCGCGCCCCGTAGTCCGTGTCCGCCGC
>DATFTN010000169.1:0-1778 GCA_035261845.1 Myxococcales bacterium
CGGCGTGGCCCAGCTCGTCGATGTCCTCGGGCCGCACCTCGACGAGGTGGCGGTAGGGCATGGCGCGCCGTCTATTTCCGGGTGCCGAACAGCAGCACCACGTAGGTGGCGTTCTTGCCCAGCACCGGGTGGTTTCCCTGCGCCACGCCGATGCCCATCGCCTTCTCCTTGCTGGTGAGCACCGTCCTCTCGTCGGCGAACTCCATCGGATCGGCCTTGGCCCCGGAGAGGAAGTCGACCGTCCGGAACGTCTTGTAGAGAGGGCTGACGATCTGGCTGTGCTTGGCGTCGGTGATGTTGCCGTTCGCGGCGGCCAGCGCCTGCGCGTACTCCTGCGCAACCTTGTCCAGGATGGGGTCGTCCCTGGACGCCGGCATCCCCGCCGAGGCGCGCTTCTTGTTGATCGTCTCGCGCAGCTTGGGGGCTACTGCGGCGACGTCCATCTGCGCGAGCTCGCGCACGAACAGCTCGGTCACGAACGCCACGTTGCCGCCCTGGGCATCCTTCCCGATCACCACGCCGATGCCTCCATGCGTCGCGTCGGTGCTCATGTAATTGGCGCGATACACGGGGCTCAGCGA
Source organism: Myxococcales bacterium (assembly GCA_035261845.1). Lineage (GTDB taxonomy): Bacteria > Myxococcota > Myxococcia > Myxococcales > 40CM-4-68-19 > VBKO01. Next base: position 582 of record DATFTN010000169.1, read on the forward strand.
GAAGCGCCGCTGGGCTTCCTCGGCGGTGCGCGTCGCCGCCGGGTTGGCCAGCACGATCGGCGAGGCGATGCCCGCCGCCTTCAGACGAGCCTCCAGCTCGCCAACCGCTGCGCCGCCGCCGCCGCTCTTCGCCTCGCTCTCGGACACCGAGCGGGCCACCTGGGCCACCTTGTCGTCCCATTTCAAGGCCGGGATGCCCGCCTCGGTGCGCTCGGCGTTGATCTGCTCGAAGATTGCGCGCTCCTTCTGCGCGGGGTCTCCGCCGGGCGCCGGCACGTCGACCGAGGTGGGAAGCTCGGTCCCGCAAGCGACGGGGAAGTTCGCCAACACCTCGGGCTGTCCCTGCCGCTCGGCGCGGATCTCCACCGCCATCCGGCCGGTGCGCCCGCCGCAGCTGACCGGGACGCGGAACTCCTTGCCGGGCTTCGATTCCGGCTGTTGCAGCTTGCCGCGTGGATCGCTGACGAGCACCTTGGCATTTTCGTGCGCGCCGAGGAGGCGCCCGCTCAGCGTGGCCTCGGCCTTGGGGTCCAGCTTGCGCGGAAAGGGCTCCACCAGATCGAGCTGCGGCTCCTGCATGACCAGCGACAGCTTGGTGCCCCCGCGGCTGCCCGGCGCGGTGGCGATGCCGTACCGGACCTCGCCGGCGGCGCTCCGCACGTACTGCATCACTACCTCGTCGAGACGCGCGGCCAGCTCCCTCGGGTTCTCCAGCTCCTGCAGGGAGGCCAGCAGCACCCGCGGGATGCTGGTGGGGACCCCGTGATGGAAGGCGACGAACGCGCGGACGATCTCGGGGACCGGCTGCTGCTCGTCCCAGCCGAGCAGCGACTCGGCGACGGCGCACAGTCGCCCGTCCGCCTGGGGGGCCGGCTTCTGGATGTCCTTCGCCTGGTCCGCCGTGTCGCTCGCGACGTAGCGTGCGATGGCCGTGGACGGGCAGGTCCGCTGCGGATCGGGTCCGTAGTTCGCGGCCGGGGCGCCGGCGGGGGTGAACTTGCCGGCGGCGACCGCTCCGGCGCCGGCGCGCTGCGCGCCAGCCCCGGCGCAGCCGGCGAGGAAGAGGACGGCGGCGAACCCCGCGCGAGCGCGGGGAGAGGCGAACCGGTTGCTGTGTCGTTCCATCGCAGTCCTCGGCGCCACGACCGGCGGGAGGGCCGTCGGAAGCGGCAGCGGTGATCTACTGAGGCAGCTCCA
>DATFTN010000170.1:0-4193 GCA_035261845.1 Myxococcales bacterium
GAAGGTGCTGGAGAAGTCGCTGGAGACGGCGAGCCACTCCTGGGACCTGAAGGAGAACGAATCCAAGGCCGCCAACGACGCCCAGAAGCAGATGAAGGAGCTGATGCAGAAGGCGCTGGCCGACTGCAAGGAGGAGCTGGCCAAGCTCGGACAGGAGTTCAAAGGCGAGGCGCAGAAGGCCGGCACCGAGATGATCGCGCACGTCGCCATGGGGACAGATGCCGCGGGCGAGATGAGCAACCAGGCCGACGCGGCGGCCAAGCAGACCCAGGACAACCCGGTCGGCAAGGCCGACAAGCACGAGCAGGAGACCTCGCCCAAGCGCGACGAGCTGCAGAAGCAGCACGACGCGGAGAAGGACAAGCCCGAGGAGCAGACCAAGTCGGCCCTGAAGACGATGAAGGACCAGTACGGCAAGCTCCACGAAGCCGGCCAGAAGCTGCAGGGGCCGCTGAAGGCAGCGGTGGAGAAGAGCGACACCGCGATCGGCAAGAGCGCGCAGATCGCCATGTCCCAGGCGCGGGGGGCGGTCGATCAGGTGCAGGCGGCCTACGCCGACGCGCAGAAGTCCCTAGAGGAGGCCAAGAAGCAGAAGGGCAATCTGGCTGAGTTGACCGATCGGGTCCCCGAGCTGCGCCAGCACGTCGACGAGGCGATGGGCCAACTGCAGAGCGCGGCCGACGAGGGGAAGAGCGCGGCCGACAAGGCGCGGGAGACGGTCAAGGAGCACGAGAAGCAGATCGAGATCGAGGCGGAGAAGCTGACCGCCAAGGCAAGCGAGGCGATCGAGCGCGCGCAGGCGGCGCTGGCCAAGGCCAAGGAGCAGGTCCGCAAGAACCAGCAGCTGATGAGCGGGCTGCCGGTGCGCCAGGGCACCGGCGATGCGATGGAGGGCGCGACCAGGGCGGCGGAGAGCGCGGCGGCCGCGGCGGAGAGCGCCACCAACAGCTCCAAGGACGCCAAGGGGACCGCGACCGGCGCCTGCAAAGTGCCCGACGACGAGAAGGTCCGGGAGGCGGCGCTCGACGCGATCGGCGAGGCGGAGAAGGCGGCGAAGAAGGCCGCCGAGACGGTGGACACCGCGCAGGAAGCGGTCCGCAACGCGAATCGCGGCGACGGCGCCGGCGCGAAGCAGAGCGCCGGCCAGGCGGCGGGGCAGCAGCAGGCGGCGGCGAGCGCCTCGGCGAGCGCGGGCGCCGCGTCGCAGCGGTCGCAACAGAGCGCCGCCGCGGCCGCGGGCAAGAAGGAGCCGCCCAAGGACGAGCCGAAGAAGGCTGAGGAGAAGCCGGGCGTTCCGGACGCGGGCGCGGCGCAGCAGGCCCAGGCGGGAGCGGGCGGGGCGCAGGCCGGAGCGGGGCTCGCGGACCAGGCGCAGGCGGGTGCCGGAGCGGCCAAGGCGCCGGAGGCGGGAGCCGGGCTGGCGGATCAGGCACAGGCGGGAGCCGGCTCCGCTCAGCAGGCCCAGCCCGGACCCGGAGGAGCGCAGCCGCCGCAGGCGCCGGTGGGAGTGGCAAAGCCGGCCGCCGCCGCGCCGCAGGCGCCCGCCGCCGCCCCGCCGGGCGTCGCGGCTCCGGCCCCGCCGTCGGTTCCCGTTGCTGCGCCGGTGCCGGTTGCACAGGCCCCGGCGGCCTCGATCCCGCGCGTGCCCGAGGCTCCGTCCGTGCCGGGCGCTCCGCCGGTGCCGGAAGCTCCGTCGGTTCCCGGAGCGCCAGCGATGTCAGGAGCTCCGCCCATCCCTGAAGCTCCGTCCATACCCGGCGCTCCGCCGATCCCGGAGGCTCCGTCGATCCCAGGGGCCCCATCGATTCCAGGGGTCCCGTCGATCCCCGAGGCCGCGGGAGCGCCGCCGCTGCCCGAAGTTCCTTCCGTTCCAGAGGTTCCGCCCTTGCCCACCGCCGCGGACTTGCCCGGCGCTGGAACCGCGCAGTCCGCGGTCGAGGCGGCGCAAGACGTGTCCAAGGATCCGCTTGCCGCGGCTCAAGAGAAAGCCCAGGCGGAGGCGGTGTCCGCAGTCCCCGGAGCGGCACAGGCGGAGGCGGCGAAGGACGCCGCCGAGGAAACCAAGGACCGGGTGGCGGACGCCGCGAAGGACGTGGGTCGCGCGGTGAAGCCGAAGGGCGGCGGCGGCGAAAGCTGAGCGATCGCGGGGGGGGGGGGAGACGGCAATGCTCACGGTGGATCGACCAGGCGTACGACGGGCGCGCCGCCGCAACCCGGCTCCGGTCCCTCTTGACTTCGCCGCCGATTTCTTCAAAATGGTCACACCCCCTCGAATCAACATCTCGTCCTTCGGGAGAACCCTCTCCTGACACGGTAGCGGAACGTCCTCATGCCGAAGTACCAGGTCATTCGCGACGTCGGCCACAGCCTCCTCGGCGTGCTGCGCGCGGAGCTGTCCGCCGCCCGCGCCAAGGGCAAGGCATACCTGGCCGCTCCCACGGCCGAGTTCCTCCGCAAGAACCAGCCCTGCCTGCTCCTCTTCCTCTACGACCTGCGCCCCTCCATCCGCGTCATCCACGAGGAGAAGTGGGAGCTGGAAGAGGAGATCGTCGACGAGCGCGGCGAATCGCACATCGTCAAGTACGGCCGTCCCCTCGACCTGCGCCTGAAGTACCTCCTCACCGCATCGGCCGACGACCTGGGCGACGAGCACGAGCTGCTCGGGCTGGGCATGAAGGGGTTCCTCGACCATCCGAAGATCTCCGGTGAGCAGCTCGCCGGAGACAGCTTCGGCAAGGGCGACTCGCTCACGGTCCATCACGACAGCGACTTCACCCTGGCCACCTCGCAGGCCGTGCTGGGCGGTCTGGGCCTCGGCGCCCGGCTCGCAGTCGGTTACCAGGTCGACGCGCGCCTCTACAGCGGGCGCGAGGTCGGCCGCACCAAGCGCGTCCGCGAGCGCCACATCGACGTGTTCGATCCCCTCCGTCCGCCCCCCGGCAGCATCAGTGCCAAGGAGCTGGGGGTGGAGGCGAAGCCACCGAGGATCGTGGGTCCGCCCGGAAAGAAGTGAAGCTCCCTGGCATTTCGAGGCAGTGAAGCAGCGTTCGTCCTGTGGTCATCGAGAAAGGCAACACAACCCACGCGAGGCCGCCTCCCTAGTGCGGACTCCAACCACCGAACGGTAAGGAGAGCAGTCCATGCCTACGTCGTATCTGTCCCCTGGCGTCTATATCGAGGAGGTCGACCGCGGATCGAAGCCCATCGAGGCAGTCGGGACTTCGACCTGCGCGTTCATCGGCGAGTCGTCGGTCGGCCCGACGAACGAGGCGGTGCTGGTCACGAACTGGGCGCAGTACACCCGGACCTTCGGCGACTTCCAGCACTCCACGTTGCTTGCCCACGCCGTGTACGGCTTCTTCAACAACGGCGGCACCAAGGCGTTCGTCTGCAACGTGGCGCCCAAGACCGTCACCGCCGAGCAGGCGGCGAAGGACGCCGAGAAGAAGGAAGCCGAAGCGAAGAAGGCCACCGAGACGGGCAAGCCCGCCACCGCGGCAGCCGCTCCCGCTCCTGCCGCCGCGGCCGGCGCCAGCCCGGCGCTGTTCATCGGCAGGGACGAGGGCCCCGGCCGGCGCACCGGCCTGAACGTGTTCAACGACATCCCGGAGATCTCGCTCGTCTGCGCGCCAGGACAGGCGGACCCGGCGATCCAGGACGCGGTCATCTCGCACTGCGAGAACAACAAGTACCGCTTCGCGATCCTCGACTCGGCTGAGGAGCTGGGCAAGGATGGCATCGCAAAGATGCCCAAGCCGCGCGACTCGCAGTACGCGGCGTACTACTTCCCCTGGATCCAGGTGTACGACCCCGAGAAGGGCAACATCTTCGTGCCGCCTTCCGGGCACATGGCGGGGATCTACGCGCGCAGCGACGCCGAGCGCGGAGTGCACAAGGCTCCGGCGAACGAGATCGTCCGCGGCGCGCTGGGTCTGCGCTACAGCATCAGCCGGCCCGAGCAGGACTTCCTGAACCCGCGCGGCATCAACTGCATCCGCTACATGGGTGACCGCGGCATCCGGGTGTGGGGCGCCCGCACGGTGTCCAGCGATCCGTCGTGGAGGTACATCAACGTCCGCCGCCTGTTCCTGATGATCGAGCAGTCGATCGAGATCGGGACGCAGTGGGTGGTGTTCGAGCCGAACGACGAGACGCTCTGGAAGCGCGTCACCCGCAACATCTACGCGTTCCTG
>DATFTN010000171.1:0-6381 GCA_035261845.1 Myxococcales bacterium
TGGTCGCGCGTCTGGCGCCGCAGCCCGCGGTCGCGCCTACGATCCGGAAGCTCCCGGAGCGGCCCGCTCCAGCGCCGGCGGAACCGCTTGCCCTCGCCCTAGATCCGGTGCGCGCAAGGCCGACCAGGCGAGAAGACCATCGGCGTGCCATCGAGCCGCTTGCAGAGAAGACGTACAGGGTGGAGTTCACCGCGAACCAGGAACTTCACGACAAACTGCGAGTAGCACAGGACCTGCTCCGGCACCGCATTCCGGATGGAGACCTGGCCTGCATCGTGGACAGGGCGCTCGACTTGCTGATCGACCACGTGAAGAAGGAGCGGTTCGGGGTCGGTCGGAAACCTCGGCAGCCGTCCGCCGTAGCCGTGCAGGAGGAGGCCTCCTCCCGCCACATCCCGGACGCGATCAAGCGGAAGGTCTACGAGCGCGACCGCGGGCGATGCACGTTCTTGGACGAACGAGGACGCAGGTGCCCGGCGACGGGCAACCTCGAATTCGAACACGTCGACGGATTCGCGCTCACGCATCTGCACGATGAAGATCGCATCCGGCTGATGTGCCGTAGCCACAATCAGCACGCGGCGGAGAAGCTCTCTATGGGCGCGCGTTCATGGAGCGAGCACGATCGTTACGTGTCTCGACTTGTTCCGGGCCGGGACGCGGCGCGTTAAGAGCGGCCACGCGCCAATTGGAATTGTTCGGCGGGAGGAAGAAGTGACGAATCATGAGAGCGAGACTCCCTCCTTGTAGAGGCGCCGGATCGAAGAGCCTGCACTCCGTGCAGAGCGCAATCCGAGCGAGCTCTAACTTAGAAATTAAACGTGACCGTGATCGTGTCGGAGTAGTTCCCGACCGAGGCGTCCTGCTGCGCGAAGATCCGGCCGTACATCTGCACCGTGCTGGTGCCGCCGCCGCTGGGGACGGCGTGGCTGTCGGCCCCCACGCCCCAGACCACGGTCATTCCCGGATCGAAGTAGATCTCGTAAATCAGCGTATTCGCTCCGGAGGTCATCTGCCGGGGGCGGTAGGCGCCGTTCGCGCTGGCGCTCAGGCTGACCACGGGCGCGAGCGGAGGAGGGCATCTGTAGGTGATGGTGCCCACCTGGGTGGTGTCCGTCGCCGTATAGACGTTGTAAGGAGTCGGGCCGAAGGTGAGCGTCGCGGTGATCTGCTGGCAAGCGGCGGCGCGCGCGGCGGCCGGCGCGAACAGGCAGAGCGCAGCGGCGATCGGCGCGAGGCGCATGGGTGTAGTTTTCTCCGCCCTGGTACCGGCCGTCAACGTTTGCGATTCCTAGTCTGCGCCCATTACCTACAGAGACGCAGATCGCTGCAGATCTACTTAGCAAATATACTGCCAAACTTTTGACATCCAGCGTTTCATGTAACATGATTTTTTACATGAAGCTGCGCTTCCCGCTCCTCGCGGCTTGCGCCTGCGCCCTGGGCGCCGGCGGAGCGCTCGCCGCCACCGCCACCACCACCTTCACGGTGACCGCGGCGGTGTCGGCGAACTGCACCATCAGTGCGACGGGCATCAGCTTCACCTACGATCCGGTCTCCGCCAACGCCTCCGCGGCTGCGACGGCCACCGGCACCGTGACCATCGCCTGCACCAAAGGCTCGGGGCCGAGCATCGGCCTCAATGCAGGGAGCAACGCGGGCGCGGTCGCCGGCGTCACCCGCGCGATGGCCAACGGAGCGAACCGCCTCGGCTACGAGCTGTTCCAGCAGGCCGCCGCGCCGGGCAACGGTGCGGTGTGGACCGACATCGGCGGTGCCAATCCCCTCAATGCCGGCGTCTCGCCCAGCAAGGCCTCCCGGAGCTTCACCGTCGAGGCGCAGATCCCCGCCGGACAGGACGTTGCGGTGGGCAGCTACACCGACACCATCACTGCCACCGTCAACTTCTAGCCCCCTACACGCAATTACCAAACCACCGATTTCGTTATCGAAACCTAGCGTCAAACGTTTGACACAAGGTTTGCGAACCGATACGGTGACGTTGGAGATGTTCACCACCTTCCCAGGAGAAGAACCGTGAAGACCCGCAACCTCACCCTCGCTGTCGCTGGCGCCGCGCTGCTCTTCACGGCCCATGCGGCGGTCGCGGGAAGCAAGTCGACGACGTTCAACGTGACCAGCAGCGTGTCCGCCAACTGCACCATTGCCGCCACCGACCTGAACTTCGGCGCCTACGACCCGGTGGTCGCGAACAAGACCACTGCGCTCGACGTGAACACGTCGGTCAACGTGCTGTGCACGAAGGGCTCGACCGGCGTGAAGGTCGGGCTCGACCTCGGCACCCATACCGCGGCGGGCAACCGCTTCATGTCCAACGGCACCGATTCGCTCCAGTACGAGCTGTACTCGGACTCGGCGGGCGGCACCGTCTGGGGGAACTCGGGCGCGGGCCTGGTGAGCTGGCCGGTGTTCGGGCCGATCGGCGCCGGCGCCGGGGTGTCCCACACCGTCTTCGGCCGCGTCGCCGCGGGCCAGGACGTGTCGGTCGGTAGCTACAGCGACGTCATCACCGCGACGGTCAATTTCTAAGGAACTTCGTGCAGCCCTCCCGCGCCGCGCTGATCGCAGTTGCCTTGACCGCTTCCAGCGCGGGCGCGGGCGGCCTGAACGTGACGCCCATCCAGCTGGTCCTCTCGCCGCAGACCACCAAGGCCATGCTCACCCTGCGCAACGACGGGCAGGAGACGGTCCGGTAACAGGTGAGCGCGACCAGCTGGAACCAGAACTCGCGGGGCGAGCTGCAGCTGTCGCCCACCAGCGAGGTGCTCTTCTTCCCCGCGCTCTTCAGCTTGAAGCCGGGCGAGGAGCGCAACGTGCGGGTCGGGGTGGGGACCCCGTTCGGCCTGGTGGAGAAGACCTACCGGGTGTTCGTGGAGGAGCTGCCGCCCACCGAGCGCCCCGCGCAACCCGCCTCGGAAGTGCGGGTGCTGACGCGGGTGGGGGTGCCGGTGTTCCTGGCGCCGGCGCGCGCGGTGGAGCGGCGGTCGATCGAAGGGCTCGGGGCGCGCGGGGGGCGCGCCTCGTTCCGTGTCGTCAACCAGGGCACCGTCCACTTCCGCGAGGACGCGGTGAAGCTGCGGGGCGTCGACGCCTCCGGCGCCGTGCTGTTCGAGCGCGAGCAGCGCGGCTGGTACGTGCTGGCGGGCGGCGCGCTGGACTACGGTTTCGAGCTGCCGAAGGGTTGCCCGGGTCTCGCCGCCCTGGTGGCCAGCGTGACCGCCGACAACGGCGACCGATTCGAGCAGCGGGCGCCGGCGGAGCCGTCGGCCTGTGCGCCGTAGCCTGCTGGCGCTGCTCCTTCTCGCCGGCGCGGCGCGCGCCGCGCAGGACCAGCCCGTCTACGTCGACCTGTACGTCAACGAGGCGCCCAAGGACAGCATCCTGGTCCGGCTGCGCGGGGACGACGTGCTCGCGCCCGTCGCCGACCTCGAGCGCGACGGGCTGACCGGCTTTACCGGACAGCGCGAGGAGATCGACGGCAAGACGCACGTCGCGCTGCGCTCGCTTGCGCCGGGAATCGTCTTCCGCTTCGACGAGCCGTCCCTCGAGCTGCGGCTGACCGCGCAATCGCAGCTCCTGCCCGTCACCCGCCTCGATCTCGCTCCCGTCCAGCGGCCGCGCGACCTGGTGCTGCGCACCGACACCAGCGCCTTCGCCAACTACGCAGTCCAGTACGGCTCGCCGGACGTGATCTCCACCTTCGGCGAGCTGGGCGTCAGCGTCCGCGGCAACCTGCTGTACAGCGGGCTTTCCCAGACGACTTCAGGCTTCTCCCGCGGGCTGAGCAACTTCACCGTCGACCAGCCGGAACAGATGCGGCGGTGGGTGGCGGGCGACTCCTTCGCCTCGACGGGCACCCTGGGCGCCAGCCTCCTCCTGGGCGGCGTGTCGGTGTCGCGAAACTTCGGCCTCGATCCCTACTTCGTCCGCTCTCCGCTGCCTCGCGTTTCCGGGGCGGTGCTCACGCCCTCGACGCTGGACGTGTACGTGAACGGCGTCCTGGTCCGCCGCGAGCCGCTGCCTCCGGGGCCCTTCGAGATCGCCAACTTGCCGGTGACCAGCGGACTCTCGGGAGTCCAGTACGTCCTCCACGACGCCTTCGGCCGCACCCAGGAATACAGCACGCGTGCGTACTCCTCGCCCACCGTGCTCGCCAAGGGGCTGAGCGACTACTCCTACAACCTCGGCGTCGAGCGCGACGACTTCGGCACCTCGAGCTTCTCCTACGGCCGTCCCGTGCTCCTGGCGCAGCACCGGTTGGGGCTCACCGATCGAATCACCGCAGGGTACCGGCTCGAAGCGGACCCCGGACTCGTCAGCGCCGGACCCACGCTCAGCCTGGCCCTGCCGCTCGGGCAGGTCGACCTGTCCGCGGCCGGCTCGATCAAGGACGGAAGCTGGGGCGCCGGCGGCTCGGCCGCCTACGTGCTGGCGACGCGCCCGGCCGCTTTCGGCGTGTCTGTGCGGGCGATGACCCCTCGCTACGCCAACGCAGCGTTGGATCCGCTGGCCGACCGGCCGCTCCTGGACGCGTCCGCGTTCGCCTCGCTGACCATGGGCCGCCTGACGCTTGCGCTCGACTACGGCGCCTCCTACATGCGCGACGCGGGCGTGAACGATCTGTTGCAGGCGCGCGCCGACATCCGCGTGAGCCGGCGCGCGACGTTCTCCGTCACCGCCGGCCGGAGCCGCTCGCCGGGGCAGGACGGCGTGCTGCAGACCACCGCCGGGCTGGTCTACAGCTTCGACGAGATGACCGTGGCGAACACTTCGGCCACGGCGCAGACGGGGGGCAACAGCGCGTCAGCCTCGGTGCAACGCGGCCTGCCGATCGGCGACGGGCTCGGGTACATCGTGCAGGGCGACAGCGGCGCGTCCGACCACTTCGGCGCCCAGGTGCTGGCGAACGCGCCGTTCGGCCACTACGAGGCGAGCTTCCAGCGCTTCGGCCCGGACAACGCTTCCAGCTTGAGCGCCGCGGGCTCCCTGGTGCTGGCCGGCGACCGCCTCTTCCTCGCCCGGCCGGTACAGGACGGATTCGCGGTCCTGCGGGTGCCCGGCCTTCCGGGAGTGCGCGGGTACCTGAACAACGTCGAAGTGGGGACCACGGACTCGCGGGGCGATCTCTTCATCCCGAACCTCCTGCCGTACTACGGCAACCGGCTCTCCATCCGCGACGGCGACGTGCCCATGGACTACGAGGTGGGCAAGGTCGAGAGGCTGGTCGCTTCTCCCTATCGCGGCGGCGCGCTGGTCGAGTTCGACGTGCACCGGATCCAGAGTGTGACCGGAGTGCTGGAGCTGGAAGGCGGCGTCTCGCCGGCCTACGGCGAGCTGCAGATCTCGGCTGGAGGGAAGGACCTCGTCTCCCCCATCTCCGCGGAAGGCCGGTTCTGGCTGGAGGGGGTGCCGGTCGGCAGCTACGCGGCGACGGCCGGGTTCCGCGGCGGCACCTGCACCGTGCGCATCGAGGTGCCCCGTTCCGCGGGTCCGCTCTACGACCTGGGACGCCTGCGCTGCGGCCCGCCGAACCAGGTGGCGGCGCACTAGTTCCGGAACGGGCCGCACCGCGTCAATCCGGTTGGCCCTCGAGTCCCCGACTGCTGCCCGAGTTCCATGCGAGTTGTACTCGTCGCCTTCCCACGCTTGGCCGCTCCCCGAAAAGCAAACGGAGATCCACGCCACTCCTTCCTCAGATGTGGAACTTCGCGATCCGTCCTGGCGCGAATTCGCGAGAGGAGAGCTCCGGACTACGACAGCGACTCCTGGAGCGAGCGCAGCGCGATCGTCGCCCAGTCCGGGCGGCGGTCCAGCTCGGCCCCGACGTCGTCCAGGGCCAGCTCGAGGTTGAGCGTGTCGAGCAGCATCTCGGTCTCGGCGCGTTCGCGCGGAACGATGGCGGAGCCCTTGGTGGCGTCCAGGTAGGATCCCAGGAAGGCGGCCGGCGTCCACACCATCCACAGCCGCGCCCACGGCTCGGCGGCCGTGCGGTCCGCTTCGCGCACGATGGCTGCGTCGCGGAGCGCGAGCTGCGCGGCGTACTCGAAAGAGCGCACCAGGGCAGCGACGTCGCGCAGGGCGCTGCGCTTGCGCCGGCGCTCGGCGAGCGGGCGGGTCGAGTCGCCTTCGAAATCCAGGACCGCGAAGTCCTTCCCCGTGTAGAGCAGCTTTCCCAAGTGGTAGTGACCGTGGATGCGGCACCTGCGCACCGTGAGCCGGCGCTCCAGGAGCGGCTCGAACCGCTTGTACAGGGCGGCCTCGCGCGACATCAGATTCCGGGCGAGCTCCGCGAGCTTCCCGGAGAGCCGGGGACTGCGAAGCTTGAGCTGCCGCAGCACCTTGCCGGTCAGGTTGCGCTTG
>DATFTN010000172.1:0-12218 GCA_035261845.1 Myxococcales bacterium
CGACCCTGACCCTGACCGCGACCCTGACCCTGACCGTGACCGCGACCCTCTCACGGCGCGCCCGAGATGAGCCGCAGCGCCTCGCGCAGCTGATCCTCCACCGCTGCCGATGCCCCCAGGCTGCGCCGGACCGCTTCGGCCGTCCGCTCCGCCGCCGCCGGCTTGTAGCCCAGGTTCAGGAGCGCGCTGACCAGCGCTCCGCTGCCCGATGGCGAAACCGCCGCCTGTACCGCGCGCGCCAAAAGCCCCGACGTCTTGAGCTTGTCCTTCAGCTCCACCACCAGCCTCTCCGCGGTCTTCTTGCCGACTCCCGAGATCTGCGTCAGCCGCGCGATCTCGCCCTCGGTCAGCGCCGCCGCCAACTCTGGCGCGGGCATCCCGGAGAGGATCGTCTGCGCCAGGCGAGGCCCCACCCCGCTCACCTCGATGAGCAGCAGGAACAGCCGCTCCTCGTCCTCGGTGGCGAAACCGAACAGCTGCAGCGCGTCCTCCCGGACGTGCGTGTACGTACGCAGCCGCACCTCGGCACCCTCGGGCGGCAGCCGCGCCATCGACTGCAGCGAAACATGGACGAGGTAGCCGACGCCCCCGACGTCCACCACCGCCACGTCGCCGCGCTTCTCCAACAGAGTGCCCGAGAGCCGCGCGATCACCGCCGTCCCCGCAGCGATCGCCCGAGCGCCGCGGACTCCGCCGCCGGCGCTCGCGCCCGCAGCAGCCCGCAGATGGCCGCCGCCAGCGCATCGGTCGCGTCCATCCGCTCGCGCACGGCAATGCCCAGCAGCACGGACACCATCCGTCCCACCTGCTCCTTCTCCGCCCTGCCCGTCCCGGTCACCGCCTTCTTGATGATCGAGGGCGCGAAGCTGCGCACCTGCGCCCCTGCCTGGGCCGCCGCGAGCAGCGCGACTCCTCGCGCCTGGCCGAGGACCAGCGCCGACCGCGAGTTGCGGGCGTGAAAGACCTCCTCGATGGCGACGATCTGCGGCCGGTGGCGATCCAGCGCCTGCAAGAGCCCGGCATGCAGCGCCGCCAGCCGGACTTCGACCGGGCCGTCCTCGCCGATCGCCAGCACGCCGTGGTCGACGTGCCGCATGCGCGCGCCGCCGGCGTCCTCGACCACGCCGAATCCGCAGAACCTCGAGCCGGGGTCGATCCCCAGGACGCGCAGTTCTCCTCCTAGGCGCGAGACTCGAGCTGCGCCATGGTGCTTTCGTCCACCTCGAAGTTCGCGTAGACGTGCTGCACGTCGTCGTTCTCCTCGAGGTTGTCGATCAGCCGGAGCACCTTCTCGGCCGCGTCACCGGAGAGCTGCACGGTGCTCTTGGGCAGGAAGACGATCTTCGGCGCGCCCACCGGAACCTTCCCCTCGAGCGCCTTGTGCACTTGCATCAGCGCGGCCGGCTCGGTGCGCACCTCGAATCCGCCATCGTCGCCCTCGACCACGTCCTCGGCCCCCGCCTCGAGCGCCAGGTCGACCACCTGGTCCTCGGTGGGGCCTTTCTTCACCGGCACGATCCCCTTGCGGTCGAACTGGAACGCGACCGATCCGTGTGCGCCCATCGCGCCCCCTGCCTTGGCGAAGATGGCGCGCACGTCTCCGGCCGTGCGGTTCTTGTTGTCGGTCAGGACTTCCACGACCAGGGCCACGCCGGAGGGGCCGTACCCCTCGTAGGTCATCTCCTCGTAGGCGACGCCCTCCAGCTCCCCGGTGCCCTTCTTGATGGCCCGGGTGATGGTGTCGTTGGGCATGTTCGCCTCGCGCGCGGCGAGGATGGCGGAACGGAGCCGGGCATTGTGGTCGGGATCGCCGCCTCCGGTGCGGGCGGCGACGGTCACCTCGCGGATCAGCTTGGTGAAGAGCGCTCCCTTGCTCGCGCCCATCGCCTCCTTCTTGCGCTTGATCTTGGTCCACCGGTTGTGGCCGGACATGGCTGCTCCGCGAGTCCCGTTGGAGCCGCATCTAGCACGCGCAAAGCGGGCGCGGCAAACGTCAAGGAGCCCGTCCCGGCGAGCCCCCGTCGTCTCCGCAGACCCACGCGCCACCCTCCGTCGCTTCGATGCTGCGTCCGGCCGGACACACCGGCACAGCGCCCGGGTAGCGGTCGACCTCCGCCATGGCACCGTCGGCGTCGGAGGCGAGCAGCACGATGAGCGGCGGCGAGTCGTCGGAGAGCCCGCGGCCGAGCAGCCTCTGCGTCGACGCGCGCAGCACCGGGACGCCCGCGGGCAGCGCGTACCGGCCGGGGTCGAAGGAGGCCCCGACCGCCAGGGCGCGCGAGCCGGGCAGGAGCACGATGGCCTCCGTCGCCTGCGGCGCGACCGGGCGCACGATCCCGTCCGCGCCCGCCAGCGCAACGCGGGACAGATCGGCCGGGGTGGCGCCGGCGTTGAGGAGCTCCACGTACTCGCCGTCGCTGCGCGGGGTGGGCAACGGCGGGGAGGCCATCACTTCCGAGAGCACGAGCCGCGGCAGCGCGCCGGTGGTCATCACCTGACGGGCGGGCCCGCGCACCAGGTGCCCTTCGTCGTCCTCCACGAGGAGCTGAACCGCGTACGGCGTCGACTCGAGCAGCCCGTCGACCCGCAGCGAGACCGCGCAGCCGGCGTCGGCGGGAGGCACGCAGGGATCGGGCGCGCAGCCGGCGAACGCTTCGTCCACCCCGCAGAACGGACCCGGGCAGGGGCCGATCTGCACCGCGACGCGAGCCGGCCAGTCGAGGCGCACGTCGGCGGTGATGGACGTGTCGCGAGGCCGGATCTGCGCCACCGCGCGGGGCGGGTCGAGCCGCGGGCACTGGCCGGCGGTGAAGTTCTCGCCCGGGACCGCCTTGCCGTCCAGCGCGATGGAATAGGTCTGCCCCGCCCTCAAGGCCGCGCATCCCGAGCCGGCCCAGGCCGGGCAGAGCGGCAGCTCGACCGCTCCCCGGGTGGCTGCCGCTTCGGCGATCGCTCCGGAAGGCCCCAGGACGCTCAGCGTCCCGCCACCCTCCGGGACCGAGACACGGACCCGGAGCAGATTCGCCGCCGCCGTGGATCCCGCGGGCGGCGCGATCAGGGCGGGCGCGACCGGCGCGGCGCTGACCGTGTAATGGAACCGGGCTGCCGCCTGCAGGTGGTGCCCGGCGGCGTCTTTGAGGCGCGTCGAGGCGAGCAGCCAATAGCCGCCCGGCGAGAGCGGCTTCTCCGGCGAAAGGTCCAGCTCGGCGGCCCCTGCGGAGATCGACGCGCGCGCCGCGACCAGGAGGGACCGCTCCTCCGCGGAGAGCCGGGAATGCTCGATCGCCGCGGCCGCCCGCTCCACCAGCGCATCCGGCGCGAGCACCACCGTCTCGCTACGCCCGGTGGAGGCGAGCAGGACTCCCTCGTCCATCGCCTCGCTGAACACCACGTGGAACCGCGCCTCCGGGTCGACCTCGCCCGGAGGCGGCTGCAGATCGGCGATGCGCGGCGGGCCGTTCGTCCCGCCGTCGCCGCCGCCGGACGCCTCGACGCGCGCGCATCCCGTCGCCAGGGCGCAGGCGGCGAGGGCCCACCAGGCGCTCCTCATCCGCCCTCCCCGGCCAGCTCCGCCTCCTCCCGCGCGAGCACGTCGCGGTACAAGCCACCCGTCACGGCGTCGAGCTCCGCGGTCACCCGGAGCAGCTCCAGCGCCGCCTCCCGCCGGGCCGGGCCGGTCAGCGCAATCATCGAGGCCCGTCTCTGCCGCCGTTCGACCCACAGCTCGGCGGCGCGGTCCGCGGCCTCGCGCCGCGCGCGCGCGAGGTGGACGTGGGCGAGCGCCAGCTGCGATTCCTCGCGCGCGTATACGAGCTGCCCGAAGTCCCAGGTCAAGGTCACCGACCAGGTGTTCGCGACGCTCCAGTCCTGCTGGACCAGGGGATACCCGCGCAACTCGCCGGCCCGGTCGCGCAGGTCGTCGCGGCGGAGGATCTGCCCGCGGAGGACGGGCGCCCAGTGCGAACGCCGGAGCCGGGTAGTGCGGGCCGCATCGTCGGCCGCCGTCCCGCCCGCCGTCCGCTGCGCGGCCGCCTGCGCCTCCAGAAGGCCGGGCTCCCCCGCTGCAGCCGCAGCACAGAGAAGTGCGATGCCGATCACGCCGCCGCCTGTGTGCAGGCGCCGTGCCGACGTCATCCCACACGGAATTCCGTCTTATTTCACACTCCCGCAGGCGCGGCGGCCTGCCCAGATTAGAAAGGGGTCTCGAAGTCGGACCCCTACCGGGCAGGGAGCTGATGGACCTGCGCGACGTTCCGAGGGGACGCGGCTTTCTCACCGCCGTTCGCCGTCGCGGCCGGCCGGCGCTCGTCCTCGCCACGAGGTCCGGCCGGGCCGCCGCCCTGGCCCTCCGCTTCCGCCAGGCGCGGGTAGGAAGCGCGCTGGCCTTCCTCCGCGACGCCTTCCTGATCGTCCGCGGCCTCTTGCGCAGGGCATGGCGCTCGCCCGGGTCCCGCCGGACGCTCTGGCTGCGCCGCCTGGCGCTGGCCTGGCACGCGTCGGGAGCGGCCACGGAGCTCGCCGATGCCGCGCTCGCGGGAGAGAGCACGGCCGGGCTCGCCTCCCGCATCGCACACATCGCGCGCGAGCTGTCGGGCGCCGAGGCTGCGGCGGTCTTCGGCCGGGGACCTTCGGGCCCGGTGCTCTTCGGGCAGGACGGGGGAGTGCCGGCGGCGGACCTGGCGGCGCGCACGCTGCAGACCAACTCGCCGGAGCGCCGCAGCGAGGGCGTGTCGCGCGCCGTGAGCATCCCGCTGCGGATGAGCAACGCGGTGGTGGGCGCCCTGGTGCTCCGGTTCGCGCCGGACAAACCGGTGGCGTTGAAGCCCCTCGAGCCGCTGCTCTTGCGCGCCGGCGCGGTGCTGGCCGCGGCCGAGCGCGAGGCCCGC
This sequence comes from Myxococcales bacterium, assembly GCA_035261845.1. GTDB lineage: Bacteria > Myxococcota > Myxococcia > Myxococcales > 40CM-4-68-19 > VBKO01. The sequence continues at coordinate 4,887 of DATFTN010000172.1, forward strand.
AAGGACCGCTTCCTGAGCCTCGCCGCCCACGAGCTGAAGACGCCGCTGACCAGCATCAAGGGGTTCGCGTACTCGCTCTCCCGCCGGATGGAGAAGGGCGAGAAGGCCGATCCCGCCGCGGTGGAGATCCTCGAACGCCAGGCGGAGCGCCTTCACGGGCTGCTCGAGGAGATGCTGGAGGTCTCGCGCCTGGAGATGCAGCGCTTCGTCCTCCACCAGGAGCCTTGCGAAATGGGCGAGCTGGTGGAGTCGGCGTTGCGCTCCGTGCGCAGGCTCGGCGCGCGGGAAGAGATCCTGGTGGAGGGTGAGGACCGGCTACCGCTGAACGCGGACCGGGAACGCATCGAGCGGACCATCGGGGCGCTGGTGCTGCGCGCCCGCTCGCTCGGCTCTCCTCTCAGCCTGCGCTTCCTCCGCGACCAGAGCTACGCGGAGCTGCGCGTCAGCTGGGTGGGCGCCCGGCTCTCCATCCAGGAGCTGGCGCAAGCGTTCGAGCCCCGCTGGGAGGAGCCGCAGTCCGCGCGCCAGGGGTTGGGGATGGCGCTGTTCATCGCCCGGCACTCCGTCGCGCTGCACGGCGGCGAGCTGCGGGCGGACCCGGACGCGCTGGTGCTGCGGCTGCCTCTCCATGCGCAGCCCGCGGAGAAGAAAGCGGCCGGCGCCGGGCGGGTCCTGGTCGTCGACGACGACGAGGCCATCGCGAAGATGCTGGCCGAGTACCTGTCCGAGCACGACGTCGCGGCGGACTGGGCCGGCAGCGGGCGCGCCGCGCTCGACAAGATCCAGCGCGGTCCGCCCCCGGACGCCCTGGTGCTCGATCTGAGGATGCCGGACATCGACGGCCGCCAGGTCGTGGAGCAGATCCGCCGGCAGGGCCTGAACCCTCGCGTGGTCCTCCTTTCCGCGGACCGCGAAGTGGCTGCCGCCGCGCGCGAGCTGCGGGCCGACGGATTCGTGGAGAAGCCGTTCGCGCCCGAAAACCTGCTCGCCGCGGTGCGTCGTTCGCTGCGCGCAGGGGGCGACTGAAACCGGCCGGCCGGCCCGGACACCTTCCTCCGGAGGTGTGCCCATGCTGCGCCCCGCGCTCGGACTCGCCCTCCTCGCCCTGCGCTGTTGGACGACGCGCTGAAGCGCGGCCTGGCCAGGTCCCTGGACTAGAACCTCATCGAGGCGGCGAGCACCGCTTCTCCAACTCGGAGAGGCGGGCCTTGGCCGCGGCAAGCTCCGCCGCGGTGGTCTCGTACGCGTCGCGGTACTGGCGCGTCCGCGCCTGCTCGTCCCGCAACGCCTGCTCCGGCACGCGCCCCCCGCACCCCAGCGCGGTCAGGAGAACCCCGCAGGCCGGGCCCCACAACCCCCGAGCCGTCATTGGATCCGCCTCATCCGCTCGATCATCTCGTCGGGTGGGATGAAGCCGGTCACGCGGCCGGGACCGTCCTGCGGGACCGCGCACTCCTGCTGCTGGGGCGGCGGGTCGTTGCAGGCCATCAAGAGGACGGTCGGGAGCCCCGGCACGCCGTACTTCGTCTCCAGGCGGCTCACTTCGTCCGTCTCCTCGGTGGCGTCGACCTTGAGCGGTACGAAGCGCTCGGCCACCTCCGCCTTCACGGCCGGATGCGAAAAGACATGCTGATCCAGCTCCTTGCACGCTGCGCACCACTCCGCCGAGAAGTCGATCAACAGGCCTTTTCCGGTGGCGCGGGCCTGTTCCAGCGCGGCGCGCTCGTCGTGCAGCCAGGGGATCTCCGGAACGCGCGCCTGGCCGAACCAGCCCATCTGCAGACCGACTGCGCCCAGCAGCAGAACGAGCGCGCCGGCCTTGACCGCCTGCTCGCGCCGGCCCGCGTGGAACGAAAGGCTGAGCGCGCCCGCCACCACTGCCGCAAACGCCAGGGCCGCCGAGGCGATCGCCACCGCGCGCGGGCCCACCGGAAGCTGCCCGGGCCGGGGCAGGAGCGGCAGCAGGAGCCCCAACGCCGCCGCGACCAGCGCCACGCCGAGCACGCTCTTCACCGTCTCCATCCAGGCGCCCGACCGCGGCAGCTTCAACGAGGTCGCCCCGAGCAGGAAGAACAGGAGCCCCATGCCGAGCGCGTAGCTGAACAGCATCCAGAACCCGAGGACCGCCGACCTGCGCGTCGCAACGTACGTGAGCACGCCGGCCAGCACCGGACCGGTGCAGGGCGCGGCGACGATCCCGGCCACCAGGCCCATGCCCAGCGCGTGCGCGAATCCCGATCCCCGCACGATGCCGAGCTTCTCTTGCAGGGACGGAGGGAGGTTCAAGTCGAAGGCGCCGAACATGCTCGCCGCCAGCGCAAGCAGGAACACGGCGAGGACCGTCACCACCCAGGGCGACGACAGCGCGGAGCCGAACGCCTTCCCGGAGAGCGCCGCGAAGATGCCCAAGGCGGAGTACGTCACGGCGATCCCGGCCACGTAGGTCGCCGAGAGGGCGACCGAGCGGGACCGGTGCTCCACCTGCCGTGCGCCGAACACGCTGACCGTGATGGGGATGAGCGGGTAGACGCACGGCGTGAGGCTCGTCAGCACCCCAGCCAGGAAGAGCACCGCAAAGGTGGCCGCGCCCACTCCGCCGCCCAGCCCGAGCTTGCTGGACAGGTCCGTCCCCGGACCGACGCTCTGCGTCAACAGACCGGGCAGGCCGGCGAGGAGCGCCGCAGCGCCCAGCGCGAGGACGATCCGCACTACCCATTTCCTGTTCGCCATCCGTGCCGACCTCACCGCGGGGAGATTCGGGGACACCATACGCAATTCTCCACACCGATGCTTCCTGGACCGCTGAGTTGCGTATGGTGTCCCCGAATCTCAGCGCCTTGACGCACCTTGCCCCGGACTATAATAGACCTGATTCAGTCCACATTGTGACCGGAATCCTCGAGGCGACGAGATGCTGAAGCTCCCCATCTACATGGACAACAACGCCACGACACCGCTCGATCCGCGCGTGCTCGAGGCGATGATGCCTTACCTGACCACCGAGTTCGGCAACGCCGCCAGCCGCAGCCACGCCTTCGGCTGGAAGGCGGAAGAGGCGGTGGAGAAGGCGCGGGAGCAGATCGCGGGGCTGATCGGCGGCAACGAGAAGGAGATCGTCTTCACTTCCGGCGCCACCGAGTCGGACAACCTGGCGATCAAGGGCGTGGCCGAGTTCTACAAGGAGAAGGGCAACCACATCGTCACCACCCGCACCGAGCACAAGGCGGTGCTGGACACCTGCAAGCGGCTGGAGCGCCAGGGGTTCGAGGTCACCTACCTGGAGGTCGACAAGTACGGCCGCGTCTCCCCGGAGCAGGTCCGGGACGCCATCACGGACAAGACCATCCTGGTCTCGATCATGTTCGCCAACAACGAGATCGGGACCGTCCAGCCCATCGCGGAGATCGGCGCGGTGGTGAAGCAGAAGGGCGTCCTCTTCCACTGCGACGCGGTGCAGGGGATTGGAAAGCTACCCTTCGACGTCGAGCGGATGAAGGTCGACCTGGTCTCGATCAGCGCGCACAAGTTCTACGGGCCGAAGGGCATCGGCGCCCTGTGGGTCCGCCGCAAGCCGCGGGTGCGCATCGCCCCCATCATCGATGGCGGCGGCCACGAGCGCGGCATGCGCAGCGGCACCCTGAACGTCCCTGCCATCGTGGGGTTCGGCTCGGCCGCGGAGCTGGCCCAGCGCGAGATGCCGGAGGAAGGGCTGCGCACCGGCAAGCTGCGGCGGAAGCTGCAGGACTACCTGTTCGCGCACCTCGATCACCTGGAGCTGAACGGGCACCCCGAGCACCGGCTGCCCGGGAACCTCAACGTCAGCTTCGCTTACGTCGAGGGCGAGGCGCTGATGATGGCCATCAAGAACGTGGCCGTTTCTTCCGGCTCGGCCTGCACCAGCGCTTCGCTCGAGCCTTCCTACGTGCTGCGCGCGTGTGGGGTGAGCGAAGATCTCGCCCACACTTCAATCCGGTTCGGCGTCGGCCGATTCAACACCGAGCCCGAGGTGGATTTCGTGGGGAAGTACGTGGTCGACCAGGTGAACAAGCTGCGGGCCATGAGCCCCCTCTACGAGATGGCCAAAGAGGGAATCGACCTCTCGAAGATCGAGTGGGCGGCCCACTGAACGCCTGATCGGGCACCCAATCTGGACCAGATGCATCCAAATTGTTAGATCTTGCAGTCCGAGGGAGAAAGAACATGGCGTACGGCGACAAGGTCCTGGACCACTACGAGAACCCGCGCAACGTCGGGACGCTGGACAAGTCCGACCCGGACGTGGGCACGGGGCTGGTGGGGGCGCCCGCCTGCGGCGACGTGATGCGCCTGCAGGTGAAGATCGGCGAGGACGGCAAGATCCTCGACGCCAAGTTCAAGACGTTCGGGTGCGGCTCGGCCATCGCCTCCAGCTCGCTCGTCACCGAGTGGGTGAAGGGCAAGTCGGTGGACGAGGCGCTCACCATCAAGAACACCCAGATCGCCCAGGAGCTGTCGCTCCCTCCGGTGAAGATCCACTGCTCCGTCCTGGCGGAGGATGCCATCAAAGCGGCGATCGCCGACTGGAAGAAGAAGCGCGCCGGGCAGCAGGCGCCGGCCCCCGCACAGACCCAGGAGCGGAGGGCGGAGTAGGCATGGCCGAGGCAGCCATCCACCTGACGCCGAAGGCCGCCGAGAAGATCCTGGAGCAGGTGGCCAAGCGCCCGCAGGCGGGGTCGCAGAGCGGCATCCGCCTGGGCGTGAAGGGCGGCGGCTGCTCGGGCCTGTCGTACGTGATCGAGTTCTGCGATCAGCCGCGCGCCAAGGACCGCCTGTTCGAGGAAGGCGGCGCGAAGGTCTACGTCGACCCGAAGAGCCTCCTCTACCTGAACGGAACCACCCTCGACTTCGTGGATACCTTTCAGCAGAAGGGCTTCAAGTTCCTGAACCCGCAGCAGCGCAGCGAATGCGGCTGCGGCGAATCGTTCTCGGTCTAAACCGAGCTAGATCGCATGCCCGAGAGCCCGAAGGCCTGCTGGAGCTGCGGGGCGGCCCGCGCTCCCACGGACGCGCTGTGCCCTTCCTGCGGCAAGGTACAGCCTCCGCCCCAGCCGGAGGGCGTCGTGGACCGGTTCGCCGTGATGGGGCTGCCCCGGTCGTACGAGCTGGACGAGCGGGCGCTGGAAGAGACGTTCCGCTCGCTTTCGCGCAAGCTGCACCCCGACCGGTTCGCCCGGGCGACGCCGCGCGAGCGCCGCTTCTCCCTGGAACAGACCACGCTGCTGAACGACGCCTACCGCACCCTGCGCGATCCGGTGCGCCGCGCGGAGCAGCTGCTCGCGCTGCGCGGAGTGAAGGTCGCCGGCGAGGAGCGCGGCGGAGCAGCGGTCATGCCGCAAGAATTTCTCGAGCAGGCGCTCGAGGATCGCGAGAAGCTGCTGGAGGCGAAGAGCGAGGGAGGACCCGAGGCCGTCGCGCGGCTGGCGGAAGGCGTCCGCGGCAAGCGGCACGAGGCCATGGACGAGATCGCGCGCCTCTTGCGCCAGGAGCGCCCCAGCGACGCCCAGCTCCAGCAGGCCGGCCAGCTGCTCGCGCGGCTGCGCTACTACGCGCGCTACCTCGACGAGGTCGAGGGCCGGGCGGCGGAGATCTGAGATGGCGCTCTTCCAGATCGCCGAGCCGGGCGAAGGGCGCGCCAAGGAAGCGTGCGCGACTGCGGCGGTCGGCATCGATCTGGGCACCACCAATTCGCTGGTCGCGGTGGTCCGCCCCGACCCCGCCAGCGGGGCGGGGAAGCCGCGTGCGCTCCCGGTGGACGAGGGATCCACGCTCCTTCCCAGCGTCGTCGCCTACACCGGCGACAAGACGCCGGTAGTGGGGAGGGCGGCGCGCAGGCTGGCGCCGGAAGCGCCGCGCGACACGATCTCCAGCGTCAAGCGATTCATGGGGAAGACTTCCGCCGATCCCGAGACGCGCCGGCTGTCGCCGTACCGGTTCGCCCCAGGCGAGAGCGGCACGGTGCGATTCGAAGTGCGCGGGCGCCCGGTGACGCCCGTCGAGGTCTCGGCGGAGATCCTCCGCGCCTTGAAGCTGCGAGCCGAGGAGCAGCTCGGCATGCAAGTGCGCCAGGCGGTGGTGACCGTTCCGGCCTATTTCGACGATGCGCAGCGCCAGGCCACCAAGGAGGCCGGGCGGCTGGCAGGGCTCGACGTGCTCCGGCTGCTCAACGAGCCCACCGCGGCCGCGCTGGCGTACGGCCTCGACAAGCGCAGCCAAGGAACCTTCGCCGTCTACGACCTGGGCGGCGGGACCTTCGACATCTCGATCTTGAAGCTCGTGGAAGGCGTGTTCGAGGTGAAGGCCGTGGGAGGAGACTCGGCGCTGGGCGGCGACGATTTCGACCGCGCGCTGGCGGAATCGCTCCTGGCGGGCCTCCCCGGCGAGCCCACTCCTCGACTCGTACGCGAAGCGATAGACGCCGCCAGGGCGGCGAAGGAAGCGCTGACGGACAGCGATTCCGTCGAGGTGGCCCTGGGCGGAAAGAAGCGCACCGTGACGCGCGCCCGGCTCGACGAGGTGATCCGGCCGCTCGTCGAGCGCACCGGGCCGCCCAGCCGGCGGGCGCTGAAGGACGCGGGCGTGCTCGAGGGCAAGGGGCTGGACGGAGTGATCCTGGTGGGCGGCTCCACCCGCGTTCCCGCCGTGCGCGCGTTCGTGCGCGAGCTGTTCGGAATGCAGCCGCTTTCGGACATCGACCCGGACGAGGTGGTGGCGCTCGGCGCGGCGGTGCAGGCCGACCTGCTCACCGCGGAGAAGCCGCAGCACGACGTGCTGCTCCTCGACGTGGCGCCGCTCAGCCTGGGCCTGGAAACGATGGGCGGGCTGGTGGAGAAGCTCATCCAGCGGAACACCACGATTCCGACCAGCGCCAGCCAGGAGTTCATCACCTTCGCCGATGGGCAGACCGGCATGGACATCCACGTCCTGCAGGGCGAACGCGAGCTGGTGCAGGACAACCGGTCCCTGGCGCGCTTCCGCCTCTCCGGCATCCCGCCCCTCCCCGCCGGCCTGGCGCGGGTGGCGGTCACGTTCCAGGTGGACGCCGACGGCATCCTCTCGGTGACCGCGCGCGAGCAGCTCACCGGGGTGTCGCAGAGCATCACCGTCAAGCCGTCCGCCGGCCTGACCGACGAGGAGATCGAGAGGATGCTGCTCGCCTCCATCGAGCACGCCGAGGACGACATGGCTGCGCGGCTGCTCATCGACAGCCGTGTCGAGGCGCAGCGCATCTTGAAGGCCGCCGACAAGCAGCTGGAGCAGAACGGCGACCTGCTCGAGGGCCAGGAGCGCGCGACC
>DATFTN010000173.1:0-2370 GCA_035261845.1 Myxococcales bacterium
CCGCGCCACGCAGCAGAACTGGAACACGCTCGATGCGGTGCAGGGGGTGGCGAAGCACCACGGGGTCAGCCCTTCGGCCGTGTCGCTCGCGTGGCTCCTCACCAAGCCGGAGGTGTCGAGCGTGATCGTCGGCGCCCGCACCGTGGCGCAGCTCAAGGAGAACCTGGCCGCCGCCGAGCTGAAGCTGTCGCCCGAGGACCTGAAGCAGCTGGGCAAGGTCAGCACCCCGGACTGGGGCTATCCCTACTCGTTCATCGCCGCGCGCGAGCCCTGGTAGCGCTCAGCGGTACCCGCCGTAGACCATCGCTCGGCGGGTCGCGATCGGGCGGCCGTCCTTGGTCGCCGGCGAGTACTCGCACGACTCGAGGTGGCGCCGGAGCGCCCGGGCTGTGGCACCCGCCGCCCCCTGGATATGGACGTCGCGCACCTTGCCGCGCGCATCGACCTGGAAATCGGCGGACAGGTCGGGCCCCGCTTTGCTGGATGGAGCCTCGATCGCGCAGCCGGCCAGCTGCGCGGGAACGAGCTTCCCCGGCTTCTGCTCCGGGCGCGTCTCGCGGGCGCAGGCGGACGCGAGCAGGAGGGTCGCGAGGACGAGGCGGCGCATCGGGCCGTGGTAGCCCGGATCCGCGCTTCCGGAAAGGAAACGGCGGCCGTTCAACGCGGCGCAGGGGAAGCGTCCGCCGCGGGTTTCGCGGCAGCGCCCGGGCAGGCGCCGGAGCTGGTGGCGAGGCGCGCGCGCCGGTCGCGCAGCCTCTGCGACACTTCGGCCGCGGCGCGCGCCGGAACGACTTCCAGGGCCCGGTCGAGGATGTCCACGGCATCGGGGCAGTGACCATCCGCGGCGGTCGCGGCGGCGAGCGCCTCGAGCGCATCCGGGCTGTTGGCCGCGAACCGGATCGCCTTGCGCGCGCGGGTGAGGCTCTCGCGGACTTCCCCGGCGTCGAGCGCGTCCCAGACGCCCGCGACCAGCGCGATCGGCTCTTCCGGCCCTGCCCTCAGCGCGGCTTCGACCGCCTGGTGCCTCTCGGCATCGGCCTTCTTCGGCAGCTGGTCGAGCAGCAGCATCCAGGCGCGGACGTCGTCCGGGTGCAGCTTCACGGCCGCCCTCGCGAGCGCGAGTTGCTCCGCGGCGTTCGCCTTGGGCAGTTTTCCGCGGACCGCGACCGCCTCGGGCTCGCCCGGATCGAGCCGGAGCGCCTCGGCGGATTCCCTCGCCGCCGCCGCGTTCACGCCGGCGAAGGCGAACAGCTGCGCGCGTAGCGCCCGCACCTCCGCGAGGGCCAGCGCCCGCGCCGTGAGGGGTCCCCGACCACTGCGGCGCCGGGACGGAGAGCGTTCCGAACTGGGCGTTCATCCCGAAGTACTTCTCCATGCTCGCGTCGACCTTCAGCGCGGTGAGTCCCGGAAACGCCTTGTGGAACGCCGCGGCGGGATCCTCGCCCTGGAAGAGCAGGTCCATGTACGAGTCGAACTCGCGCGCGTGCCGGTCCTGCAGCCAGTGCACGAACAGCCACGAGGCGGCCTCGAAGCCGGCGAAGGAGTAGAACGACGACGGGCCGTGCAACACGGCCCCGATGCTCAGGTGCCCCCTGCGGAAGGCCGCGTCGAGGTAGGTGACCCGGTCGCGCTGCGGCTCGCCCACCACCATGGTGTCGCTCTGCCGGTCGCGCCGGATGGTCTCGAAGTAGCAGGCGAGCCCCTCCCCGAACCAGCGCGGCTGCCGCGGAATCACGGCGAGCGAGAGCAGGTGCGCCAGCTCGTGCTGCAGGACGATCAGCGGCTCGGTGGGGCTGTACGGAACCATCACCGCGACGGGCCGGCGGAAGACGTCCTCGCCCGCGATGCCGACCAGGACCTCGGGAAAGAACTCCTCCAGCTCGGTGGGGCTGGCGAGCTGGATGACGTGCATCCGGCCGGCGGGCTGCGGAGCGCTAGAGGCGATGAACTTCACCAGGGTGGCGCGCACGCGCTCCATCTCGACGACCGTCTCGGCCGCCTCTTGCTTCGGCAGCGACGTTCGCAGGGCGAAGTGCTCGCTGCGCAGCTCGAAGAAGGGCTGCCGCTCGGGGTGCGCGTTCCGGGCGCAGGCGGCGCAGACCAGGGAGGTGGCCAGAGCGAGGCGGCGCATGCCCTCCCGTTGTACCGCGAGGCGAGGGCTGGAAAAAAAACGAAAGGCGCGTCCCCTGTCCGGGAACGCGCCTCCATTCGCGCCCTTCTCCTCGCCGACTAGGCCGCCTCTTCGAAGTCGGCCAGGTACCGGCTGAGGAAGTTGCGCGTGCTCTTCTCCACCTGCCGGACGCGCTCGCGCGAGAGGCCCCACTGCTTGCCGAGGTCCTCCAGCGTCCGCGGATCGTCCTGCGTCAGGCG